>CALWSW010000186.1 GCA_944384305.1 uncultured Christensenellaceae bacterium | reverse complement strand
CCTGAAGGCCTTTTTGGTGGGCGGCACCATCTGCCTCATCGGTCAGGGGGTCAGCACGCTGGGGGAATACGCCCTGCTGCTCGAAGGGGAGACCCTTGCCGCCTTTACGTCGGTGTGCATGGTGTTTTTGGGCGCGCTGCTCACCGGCTTGGGGGTGTACGACCGCATCTACAGCTTCGGGGGCATGGGCGCGGCGGTGCCCATCACCGGCTTTGCCAACTCCATGGTCTCGCCGGCCATGGAGTTCCGGCGGGAAGGGTTGGTCATGGGGACGGGCGCGCGGCTCTTTACCATTGCGGGGCCGGTGCTGGTGTACGGCATTGGCGGTTCCATTCTGGCCGGCCTGCTGTGGCTGGCGGTGCGCTGACATGGCGGGCGCTCCTATGGCCGCGCGCAAAGCGGCCAATCAGCTGGGCAGGCAGACCCTGCGCTTTGCCGAGCCGCCCTTTGTGGCGGCGAGCTACGCCATTGCAGGGCCCGTGGAGGGCGCGGGCGCTTTTGGCAAGGAATACGACATGGTGCTCGAAGACGACCTGTGGGGACGCGACACCTGGGAGCAGGCCGAGTGCCGCATGTTTGAAGAGGCTGTGCGGGGCGCGCTTCAAAAAGAAGAGATCCCCATGAGCCGGGTGGACTGCCTGATCGGCGGCGACCTTTTGAACCAGATCGTTTCGGCCAATTTTGCGGCACGCCAGCTCAAACTGCCCTTTTTGGGCGTGTACGGCGCCTGTTCGACCATGGCGGAAGCACTGCTGCTGGGCGCGGCCATGATCTCGGGAGGGTACTTTTCCTGCGCTGCCTGCACAGTGAGCAGCCACTTCTGCACGGCCGAGCGCCAGTACCGCATGCCGCTGGAAATGGGCACCCAGCGCACCCCTACGGCGCAGCGCACGGTGACGGGCGCAGGCTGCACGCTGCTTTCGGCGGGCGTTGGCCTGGTGCAGGTTACGCTGGGTACGGTCGGCAAAGTGGTGGATTTGGGCGTGACCGACGTGAGCAATATGGGCGCGGCCATGGCCCCGGCGGCGGCCGATACCATTTTTGCGCATTTTGCCGACACCGGCCGCAGCGCGGCGGATTATGACCTGATCGTAACGGGCGATCTGGGCATTCACGGCAGCGAGCTGCTGCGCGAGCTCTGCCGGCAAAAGGGCTTGGAGCTCGGCAAAAAGCACTTCGACTGCGGCGAGCGGGTCTTTTTGCCCGAGCAGGACGTCAAATCGGGCGGCAGCGGCTGCGGCTGCAGCGCTGTGGTGCTCAACTCCCATCTGATGGCGGGGCTGAGGTCGGGCGCCTGGAAACGCGTGCTCTTTTTGGCGACCGGGGCGCTTTTGAGCGTGGACAGCAGCCAGCAGGGGGAATCCATCCCCGGTGTGGCGCACGCGGTTGTGCTGGAAAGGAGGGGGTGAACCCTTGCAGTATCTGTGGGCTTTTGTGGCCGGCGGGGCCATCTGCGTCGCGGCGCAGCTTTTGGTCGACCTCACCAGCATTACGCCCGGCAAGGTGCTGGTGCTGTTTGTGAGCGCCGGCGTGGTGCTGGGCGCGCTGGGTTTTTACCAGCCGTTCATCGAGTTCGCCGGCGCGGGCGCCAGCGTGCCGCTCCTGGGCTTTGGCAATTCGCTTGCCCGCGGGGCCATTAAGGGCGCGGCAGAAAACGGCGTGCTGGGGGCCTTTACGGGCGGCATGACCGGCACGGCGGCGGGCATTGCGGCGGCGATTCTGTTCGGGTATCTGGCGGCGGTGCTGTTTCAGCCCAAAAGCAAGTAGCCGGGCGGTTTAGCAAAGGCAAACGGCGTTTTGCAGGTGTTGGCGGGCAGGGCGCGGGGTTTGAACAGGCACAGTTGAACGGCGGTGCGCGATGCGGTATAATAAAGCCACTCTAAGAAAGGAACCGCGGGCCCGCCGGATTCGGCGCCGCCCGTTTTGCCATAATGCTCTGGACTCTCATTCGCAACCCGTCGGCGGCCAATCTGCTCAACACGCTGTACTATTTGGTGGCGGTGGTCATTGCGCTTTCCTGCCACGAGTGGGCGCACGCCTTTGCCGCCCACAAAATGGGGGACGATACCGCGCGCTACGCCGGCCGCATGACCGTAAATCCCCTGGCCCATTTGGACATTCTGGGTTTTTTGTGCATGATGTTCGTCGGCTTTGGTTGGGCAAAGCCCGTGCCGGTCAACCCCAACAACGTCAAAAAGGGCAAGCTGGGCCAGGTGTTCGTCTCGGCGGCGGGGGTGCTCACCAACTTCGTGCTGGCCTTTCTTTCGGTGTTTGTGGTGGTATACGCCGGCTTTTTTATGGAAGCTGGCTGGCTGGGCGACCTGCTCTTCAATTTCTTTTACTACTTCATGATCATCAACATCAGCCTGATGGTCTTTAACCTCATCCCTCTGCCGCCGCTGGACGGCTACCGCGTCGTCAAAGAACTCACGGTGGGCAGGGTGCGCAACGTCAACTTCTTTTGGACCATCGAGCGCTACGGCGCGTTCGTGCTCTTTGTTCTGGTCATGC
>CALWSW010000185.1 GCA_944384305.1 uncultured Christensenellaceae bacterium | reverse complement strand
GCGGGGGGAATCGGCCGTAAAGCGCTCGTGGCCGTTTTTAAAATATTCCAGAAGCAGGCGCACAGCGTCTTTGTGGATATCGGATTGCTGCAGCAAAACCCCCGGCCGGGAGGAAAGGTACAAATAGGTCATGTCCTGCGCGCCGGGGCTGTCGATCCAAACCACCACGCGCCCGGCGCCGGTCAGTCCGGCGATCTGTTCAAGCGCCTTGGCCAGGTTCTCCCGCCGTTCGTGGGCGGTAAAAAGCAGGCGCTCGATGTTGTAGGTGGTGCTCACCGCCTCGAGCTGGCGCTGCTTTTCGCGCGTGTCTTTTCGGGCAAGGCGCAGCACCCACAGCAGGTACACCACAAAAAGCACGACCTCTACGGCAAGAAAAACGTTGAGCATGCGGCGAATGGTGGCCGCACCCGCAAACACCGTGCTTTCGGGCACCGAAAGCGCCAGCCGCCATTGGTTGATGGCGAGCGGCTCGTAGTAAAAGTAAAGGTAAGCGCCGGTGGTTTGGGAAACGAACACCACGTAGCCGGTTTTGCCGTCGATAAGCCCCTGTTTGAGGGTCTCGTGGTCGTACCCCTCGGCCATGGTGCGCTCGCCCAGTTCCCAAATGTTGCCGGAGGTGTCCTGGTGCCAGGTGTCCATCAAAAAATCGCCTGTCGCGCCGTTTATGAGGTACACGGCAGCGCTCCCTCCGCAGGAAAAAGAGACCGAGGGCAGATCTCTGGGCAGGCTGGAAAGCTGAATGACGCCGTAAAGCAGCGCCACCGTCCGGCCGTCTTTTTGGATCGGTACGTAGTGCCGCAGCGCATAGCTGCCCGAACCGGTCAGGTCGGTCACCCGGTTGGTAATGTGCGCGCCCAGCGCGGCTTCTTGCTCAAAATCCAGCGCGCTGCCAAGCTCCACGCGCTGTGCGCCGCGGGTGAGCACGGCGCCGTCGGGCAGCAAGATCTCCACGCGGTCGATCATGCCCACCGAAACGTAGGAATCCAGAATTTGCCACAGTTCGGGCGAATCCAGCTCGTCGTAGCTGGCCGCCACCGCCGCAAGCACAGAAAGCTGCTCGCGGTCGTCCTGAAAGTGGGACTGCACCGTCTCGGCCAGCTTCCTCACTTCCTGCCGCAATTCTTCAAAGCTGTACTGCTCCTCTATGTAGTTGATCTGCCCGGTCACAAAAAAAGAGACGGCGATCACAAAGAGCACGAGCGCCAGCGTCACCGCCAGCGAGCGCTTTAAATACCCCTTTTTATTTTCAGAATGTTCTCCCATGGTCTCTCCCCAAGCGCCGCGGGCGGCAAACGCCCCAGCGGCCGCAGTGCAAAAGGAATTTACCTTCCTTTAACAACACTGGTATTATACGTATCATAGTAAAAAACGGTGAGGTTGGCAAGGCAAAACGAGCGCCAGTTGTATGTTGCCATTGGGCGGGTAATACAGGTATTTTTTGGCAAAAAACAGGTCGAATGGCGCCGGTTTTTGAAAGGGGGCGCGCTTGTACCCACTGCGGTGATGTGTTAAAATATCAAGGATCATGAAAAATGGGCCTGTGCGGGGCTTTTTGCTATGTTTTTATATATAAGCATATAGGAACACCGCAAAACCGGAAAGAAAACACAACAGGAAGAACAAAATGAACGAAGAGCTTGGCAAAAACGCAGCGGCAGAGGTGCAGCCCGCATCCCAGGGGTGCGAGGTGCAGCGTGACTTGCTGGAAGCGCTCAACCAAATGTACTACGCCGTGCTGCGCGTCGCCCCGGAAGAAGACGCCGTAACCGTGCTGCAGAGCAGGGACCACCCCGAAAACGTGGGGAAAAAGCTGCAATGGTCTGCGTATTTGGAGCATTACCGCTCCATGCTCACCGAAAACGGCAAAAAGAAGCTGCAGGAACGGCTTTCCTGCCAAGCGCTGCAGGCGGCCGCCAAAAGCAAAGGGGAAGGCCGGCCGGGCTTTACCTTAGAGGTCTCGTACAGCGCCGGCGGAAGGACCAACTGGCTGACCATGCCGGTGCGCATCAAGCAGCAGGAAGACGGCGATACGGCGGTTTATGTGTTCGTTCGCAAGTCCAACGACGAACACCTGCTCAAAAGCATCATCGACCTTTATGTTTACAACACCTGCGACTACTTTATTTATTTAAACGCCAAAAACAACAGCTACGTGATGTTCAGCGGGAGCGATTCGGGCACGCCGCTGCCGCCCGCAGCCGGCGGCGATTACGAGGCCGCGCTGGTGGACTACGCGCGCCAGTTCGTGGTGCCTGAAGACCAGGAAATGGTCATTCGCGAAATGCACATTGGCCGGGTGCTCGATCAACTGGAGCGCCACGGCGAGCATACCTTTTACTGCGGCGTCATCGACCCGCTGCACGGCTACACCCGCAAGCAGCTGACCTACCGCTACTACGACCGCGCCGCGCAGATGATCCTGCTTTCGCGCACAGATGTGACCGGCGTTTATTTAGAAGAACGCGCCCGTCAAAAAGAGCTGCAAAAGGCCCGAGCGCTTGCAACGACTGACTCGCTGACAGGGCTTTACAA
>CALWSW010000184.1 GCA_944384305.1 uncultured Christensenellaceae bacterium | reverse complement strand
CAAAATACGGCCCCGGGCACGCTGCGTTCGGGAAGAAGGCAGGGGCGCCGGGGCGCAAAACAGCCCTTTGGCGGGGGTTAATCCTCAAACACGTAGCGGGTCTCGCCTTCCTTGACCCAGCCCAGCGTGCCGCGGGCGATCTGCTCTACATAAGCGTCGGTGCCGGCGTAATCGATCATGTGCATCAACCGGGCGCGCTCGGACTGCAGCTCTTCCACCTGGCTGCGCAGGGCGGTCTCCTCTTCCTGCAGGCTGCGCATACGCGCGGCCTGGTCGCTCAGCGTCAGCCCCACGGCAAACACGGCGGCGGCGAGCACCGCGGGCAGCACCAGCCGCTCCAAGCGAAAACGGCGGCGCCTGGGCCGCGCGGCGTTTGGGCGGGTGTTCTGCTTCATGCTGCTTACCTCCGGAAAGGAAAAAACAAAAAACGAAACTTGATTTCCTGTACGATAAATTATATAATCCAAAACCGGCCTTGTAAATGCTCCCCCCATATTTTTGCAAAAGAGAATCAAAAATTCTCAATTTGGCAACAATTAGGGCAGGCAACACCGTGGCTTTCCCCACTTGGCCTAAGCCGTTTGGCAAATAGCGCCCCAAAACGCAAAAGGCCGGCCACAAAACCAAGGCGCGGCCAAGCGTTTTAGCGCGCCAGTTTTTTTAAGCCGCCGTACAGGCGGGCGCACAGGCGCTTTAGGGCAAAAAACCACCGCCGGAAAAGCGCCCCGGCCGAAAAACGCCAGGCCGCAAAGCCGCAGGCAAAGCCCAGCAGCAAAAAAAAGCGCACACACAGGCCGTTGAGCCGCAGCAAAAACAGCGCGGCCCCCGCCGCGGCGGTGAGCCAGAACAGCAGGTCCAGCGCGGCGCAGAGCAGCAGGCCGGGCGTGCTTGCCGGGCGGCGGACGAACAGTGTGCGCAGCACAAAGAACAGGTCGTACCACCCGCCCAAAACCGCGCCGAAGGAAAGGGCGAGCAAAAACTCCGCCCACTGGTTTAAGGTGGTGGTCATGAGCGGAACATGCGGGAAAACAGGCCGCGCGCCTCGGTGCGCGCCGCGCTGTACTCCAGGCTGTCGATCCGCCCGGCCACGGTCAGCTGGCCGTCTTCGAGGTTCAGCCGGCCAATGGAGAGCCCCTCGCCGGCAATGACGAGTTCGCCGCCTTCGGTGGTGAGCACGACCTCGGTGTCGTTAAAGCTCTCCACGTCCTGCACCCCGGTCACGCTCATGCGCGAACGGTCCTCGATGTGCAGAATGTGGGCGCGCGGCCGGATGGGCGCTTGGGGGGATTCACGGGTCATTCGCGGCCTCCTTTGGTCGTGGTGCGGGGGAGCGTTTTGAGCTTTGGTTATATGTATTCCGGCAGAGCTGGCGGGCATGACCGTTTTTTAAATGTTTTTTGGTATGGATTGACTTAAAAGCCGCGATACGGTATGATAAGTATCATAGGGTAGAACTGCCGTTTGTCGTGCCTCTCTGATCTTCATTTTTTCGAGAGTTCCCCGATCGATGCTTTCCATTTGACCCCACCCTGCCTACGATCTTACCCCGGTGTTTTTTGTACCCAGGACCTGTGCTTTTTTCCGCCGGCGGCGTCCGGCGTCGTCCGCGTGCGCGGAGTCCGTTCCCAAAAGGCCGAACTTTTTGCCGCTTTTGCGCTTTTAATGGCTAAAACGCCCAAAACGTTTTAAAAACATTGGGTAAAAAAGCCCCAATGTCCATCGAAGGTTGGCGCCCTGCGCGCCGCGCGGGGGAAGAAGCGCAGCGCAAAAAACGCAGGGCCGCAAAGGGGGGGAGCGCGCCGGAAGCCTTTTCTTGCCGACTGTTTTTGTTCTATGGAGGAATTTGATTTGGATCGCGATATTTTAATGGAAAAAAGCCTGGCAGACCTTCGGGAGATCGCAAAGATGGCGGGCGTGAAGTCCATCTCGAAATACCGGAAGCCCGAGCTGGTCGAACTGCTGCTTGCAGACGAACTGCCCGAACCTGCCAAGCGCGGCCGGCCCAAGGCGCAGGCGGAAGAGACCGCCGCCGGCGCGCCCCAGGCGCAGGAAGCGGCAGCCGAAGCTCCCGCCGCTTTGCAGCCTGCAGAACAGGAAGAGCCCGAGCCCCAGGCGGCCGTGCAGGAGCCTGCCGGCGAAAGCGGCGCAGAGGCGGCGCAGCGCTCCTTCCAGCGCACGCAGTTTGCGCCCCAGGCCGCTGAACCCAGGCGCAGGACGCTGGGGCTGCAGCCCGAGTCGGACTCGGAGAGCTACCGCGCCCAGACCCCGGCGCGCCCGGCGCGCACCTACGATAACAGCCAGGGCGGCTACCGCCAGCCCCACACCCGCGGCTACCGCCAGAGCGACAACGCCAACTACGGCTACAACAGCTACAACAACCGCAACTACCAGCAGCGGGACTACCAGCAGGGCTACAACAACCGCGACTACGGCGGGCGGGATTACAGCGGCCGCGACTACGAGCAGGGCGAGTACGGCAGCCCCCACTACTACCACGGCCGCTACGGCAACGCCCGCGACTACAACAGCCGCGACTACCAGCAGCGCGACTACAACAGCCGCGACTACCGCCAGAACG
>CALWSW010000183.1 GCA_944384305.1 uncultured Christensenellaceae bacterium | reverse complement strand
AACTGAAGGGCCAAAGGGTCTCGCTCTCTCTGCCTTCGCTGCGCATCGACTCCTACGCCAAGGACTACGCCGCAGATCTGGCGCAAAGCGGCAAAAAATCCAGCCTGACCTTTGCGCCCGAAGCCGGTACCCAGCGCCTGCGGGACGTTATCAACAAGTGCGTCACCGAAGAGGACCTCATCCGCTCGGCGACCGACGCTTTTACCGAAGGGTGGAGCAGCGTCAAGCTCTACTTTATGATCGGCCTGCCCACCGAGACCGACGAGGACCTTGACGGCATCGCCGACCTCGCCGCCAAAGTGCGCGCCGCCTATTTTTCGGTGCCCAAAGAAAAGCGCGCCAAAGGGCTGCGCATCGTCGTTTCGGCCAGCGCTTTCGTGCCCAAACCCGATACGCCCTTCCAGTACGTGCCGCAGTGCACCATCGAGGAGTTCGAGCGCAAGCAGAAATACCTGCGCGCCAAGCTCAAAGAAGTGAAAGGCGTGGAATTCAACTACCACAGCGCAAAGATCGGTTCGCTGGAAGCAGCGTTTGCCCGCGGCGACCGCCGCATGGCCGACGTGCTGGAACGCGCTTGGCAAAAGGGCTGCCGGTTTGAAGCGTGGTCGGAGTGCTTCCGCTATGACCTTTGGACCGAGGCGTTTGCAGAGTGCGGCGTCGACAAGGGCTTTTACGCCTACCGCGCCCGGCCGCTCGACGAGGCGTGGCCCTGGCAGCACATCGATGTGCGGGTGCGGCAGGAGTTCTTCCGCCGCGAGTATGAAAAGGCCTTGACAGGCGAGCGCACACGCGACTGCCGCATGGGCTGCAACGAATGTTTTGACAAAGAGAGTTATGCGAATTATTGCTGTGTTTCACAAGATTGACGGCGCGCGCCACATTTCCCACCTCGACCTCATGCGCGCCGTGCAGCGCGCGCTGCGGCGCGCCGGTTTGCCCGTGCGCTATTCCAAGGGTTTTAACCCCCACATGGTGCTCTCCTTTGCTTCGGCGCTTTCGCTGGGGTTCACGAGCGTGGGCGAGGTGATGGACGTCGCCATGGAAGAGGAAGTTTCTCCCGAAGAGTTCGAGCGCGCCATGGGCAGGGAACTGCCGCCGGCGCTGGCCTTGGTGGAAGCTCACGCCGTGCCGGACGGGTACCCAGGGCTTATGGGCCTGGTGCGGTCGGTCGATTACCGCGTTGCGCTCGCCGGCCCTGCAAGCCTGGGCGAAGAAGCGCTGTACGCCCGCTTTCAGGAGGCGTTCAAAACGCCCCTCGAGGTCGAAAAAAAGTCCAAAGCCGGCCCCAAGCGCATCGACGTGCGCTCTCAGGTGCTGCGGTTTGAACCGGCGGGGGCAGAAGGCGGGGCCCCGGCGTTTTTCCTGCGCTGCAGCGCCGCAAAAGAGGGCACCTTGAACCCCCGGACGCTGTTTGACGCGCTGCGGGCTGCCTGCGCGCTCGATTTTGAGGCCGATTACTGCCGCCTCGCATTGTGGGCGGACGAAGAGGGGCGCGTGCCGCTGTGGCGTGCAGAGGAGGTGCTGGCATGAAAAAAGTGATCCTGGTGGACATCAATCCGCTCCAAACAAGGGTGCTTCTTTTGGAAGACGGCGAACCTGCCGAACTGTATGTGGAGCGCACCGGCAGGGAGCGCATCGTGGGGAATATTTACAAAGGCTGTGTGCAGAACGTGTTGCCCGGCATGCAGGCAGCTTTTGTGGATATCGGCCTGCAGCGCAACGCCTTTTTGTACTCGGGCGACATCAACGCCGACATCACCGACTTCGAGTTTCCCGACAAAGAAGGCGACAAAAACAAGATCGAACTGAGCATCGACGAAAAGGTCAAACAGGGCCAGGAACTGATGCTGCAGATCGTCAAAGAGCCGGTAGGCACCAAGGGCGCGCGCGTCACCACCAACATCACCCTGCCCGGCCGCACGCTCGTGCTGGTGCCTACGGTCAACTATATCGGCGTTTCCCGCCGCATTGAAGACGAAGAGGAGCGCGCGCGGCTGCGCGGCATTATGGAACGCATCAAACCCGAGGGCATGGGCGTGATCGTCCGCACCGCTGCCGCCGGCAAGAGCGAGGAAGATTTTAAGGCAGATCTGGCGTTCTTGTCCCGAATGTGGGAACGGATCCTTCACAAGTACAAACTGGTGCGCGCCCCCCGGCTGATCCATAGCGAAGAACACCTCATCTTCCGCATCATCCGCGACATCTTCACCCCCGATGTCGACGCTCTTTTGATCAACGACGAAGAGTATTTTGAGCGCGTCAAGGTCGTGGCCGGCATCATTTCGCCGGAGCTGGCCGACCGCGTGCAGTACTACGACGGCAGCGAGAACCTCTTCGACTTTAAAAACGCCGAAAGCAAGCTCGAAAAACTGCTCGCCCGCAAGGTGTGGCTCAAAAACGGCGCCTATATCGTCATCGACCACACCGAGGCCCTTACGGCCATCGACGTCAACACCGGAAAGTTTATCGGCGAGGACGACCTGCAGGAAACGCTGTTTGAGACCAACTGCGAAGCCGCGCGCGAGATCGCCCGGCAGATCCGCCTGCGCGACATCAGCGGCATCATCATCATCGACTTCATCGACATGGAGGTGCAGGAAAACAAAGACGCCTTGATCGACCTCCTCAGAAAC
>CALWSW010000182.1 GCA_944384305.1 uncultured Christensenellaceae bacterium | reverse complement strand
CAGACGATGCGGTCGGGCGCGTCCTCGCACGCCACCGCCAGGGCGTAAGCCCCGCGCAGGCGGCGCAGCGCGTGCATGACGGCCTGCAGCAGGTCGCCCTGGTAGTAGTAGGCCACCAGGTGCGCCACCACTTCGGTGTCGGTCTCGCTCACGAAGCGCGCGCCGTGGCTGGTGAGCCACTGCTTGAGTTCCAGGTAGTTTTCGATGATGCCGTTGTGCACCACCGCCAAGCGCCCGTCCATGGCCACCTGCGGGTGGGCGTTGCCGTCGCTCGGCTCGCCGTGGGTCGCCCAGCGGGTGTGGCCAATGCCCAGATGCCCTTCAAGCGGCCGCTCCTTCAAACAATCGTCCAGCACCTTGACCCGGCCCTTCTTTTTGACCACGGCCATGCCGTCTTCCGTCAATACAGCAACGCCCGCGCTGTCGTACCCGCGGTATTCCAGGGCGTGCAGTCCTTCCAGCAAAAAGGGAACCGCCTGCTCCCTTCCAATGTAACCAACGATCCCACACATGGGCAAAAATCTCCTTTACAGCCGTTGCGCTCCCGCCGGATTTGTCCCGCAGATCGCTCTGCGTCTTTGTCCGCGGGCATGGCTGGCGCTCAGCCACGGGGCATCCGCCGAATCTTTCGATACACCCCGTTCCTCGTCGACTGATTTCTCAGTCCTGGCGCTAGTTTTTCCGCGCGCTCTCGCTTTCCCTCCTTTTTACCGGTTTGCGCGGCAAGTCTTCACTTCGGTCAACCAGATTATAACACACCCTGCTTTGGCGCACAATCTGCCCGCCGTTTTCAGGCTATGCGGCTTCCGCCGGCCCACATTCCCAAAATGGAAAAAAGCGGCGCGTTTTGCACCGCTCTTAACAACCTCCTTTTGTTTACGCCTCGCTCGCCGAGAGCACCTGCGGGAAGCCGGGCTGCGCGCCCGCGCCCTCGAAGGCGTGGCGCAGCACCCCGGCGAGCGTGCGCACCGGCAGCACCTCAAGCGCTGCGGGGCGGAGCTTTTCTGTGGCGTTTTCTTCGGGAATGAGCGCCAGGCTCGCGCCGGCGGCGGCCGCCGCCTCGAGCTTGGCCGCCACGCCCCCCACCGGGCGCACCAGCCCGCGGATGGTCACCTCCCCCGTAAGCACGAGGCCGGGCCTGGGCGCGCGGCCGGTGATGGCCGACACCACCGCAACGGCGATGGCCGTGCCGGCGCTGGGGCCGTCCACCGGCACGTTGCCCGGCAGGTTGATGTGCAGGTCGTAATCGCGCGGGTCCAGCCCCAGCGTGGAATGGATGGCCGTGAGCACGTTTTCGATGGAGCACACCGCCGTGCCCCGCCGCTTCAGCCGCCGCTCGCCCGCGCGGATCTCCTCTTCTTCGATCACGCCCGTTACCTGCAGGCTGCCCCGGCCGCCCACCGCCCGCGCCGCGACCGCCTCGATCTCGATCAGCACGCCGGTGTTGTCGCCCATGACGGCCAAGCCGTTGGCGCACCCCACGGCGGGCTCTTTGGGCACGCGGCGCTCCATGCGCGGCCGGCAGCGGCAGGCGGCGCCCACCCAGTCGATGTCGGCCGCGGTGATGCCCGCGCGCTCGGCCTGCATGGCCAATCCCGCGGCGAGCTGGATGAGGTTGTTGACCTCACGCCCCGAAGAGGAGAAACTGGCGGCCTTTTTTGCCGCCGCCGGCTCTATGGCCATGCCGACCCGCTCGGCGGCGTTGAGGGCGATGGCCTCCAGATGGGCGGTCTTGAGCGGCTTGAAATAGAGCTCGATGCAGCGGGAGCGGATGGCTTCGGGGATGTCGCGCGGGGACTTGGTGGTGGCCGCCACCAGTCGGAAATCGGCCGGCATGCCGTTTTTGAAAATGTCGTGGATGTAGGGGGGAATGGCGGCGTCGTCCGGGGAATAATAGGCGCTTTCGAACATGACCTTGCGGTCTTCGAGCACCTTTAGGAGCTTGTTGAGCTGCGCGGGGTGCAGTTCGCCGATCTCGTCCAAAAACAGCACCCCGCCCGAGGCGCGCGTGACCGCGCCCGGCTTGGGCTGGGGGATGCCGGCGTTGCCCATGACGCCCGCGCCCTGGTAGATGGGGTCGTGCACCGAGCCGAGCAAGGGGTCTGCGATGGAGCGCTCGTCGAAGCGCACACAGGTGGCGTCCACCTCCACGAACCCGGCGTTTTTTTGAAAAGGCGAGCCCTTGGTGGTCTTGGCGTATTCCAGCACCAGGCGGGCGGCGCAGGTCTTTCCCACGCCCGGCGGGCCGTAGATGATGACGTGCTGCGGGTTGGGGCCGCACAGCGCCGCCTTTAGGGCGGCAATGCCCTCCTCCTGCCCGACGATGTCGTCAAACGAGCGGGGGCGCGTGCGCTCGGAAAGCGGCTCTGTGAGCCGGTTTTCCCGCAGGCGCCTGAGCTTTTGCAGCTCGCGGTCGGAATTCTTGACCGAAGCGGCGGGCAGGGCCGGCCGCCGGTTTGGCCGCTTTAAGGCAAACACAAGGAGCAGCGCGGCGAGCGCCGCCCCCTGTACGATCAACAGGATGGTCTGCGTGTCCATGGGTCCACCTCCAGAAAATTCTCTCTGGGTTAGTATGGAACGCCGGCCGCCCCTTCAACCCCGCCGGGCGCAAAAAAAGACGGCCAAAAAAGCCGTCTTTTTTTGCTGCGTGCCGCCTGGTCTCAGTCGATGCCCTTGGCGGCCTTCAGCAGG
>CALWSW010000181.1 GCA_944384305.1 uncultured Christensenellaceae bacterium | reverse complement strand
AGGTGGTAAAGCCCGAGCAGTCGAAGCTGCTTGGCCCGCGGCCGCCGTACACGTAAGGCACGCCCAGCAGGCTGATGGCGCAGCTGATGGCCTTTTCGATGATGGCGTTGCCGCTCGAGGTGCCGTAAATTTCGGCGTAGTCGTTGTCGTCGTTCACTTCTTCGGCCGCGTCCTGAATGGTCTCCTGCGAGGGGCCGTTCACCGAGGCAATGGCGCTGGAAGAAAAGAGACTGGCAAAGGTCAGCGGGCCGACCACGCCGTCCACCTCCAAGCCGTTGGCTTTTTGGAAGGCGCGCACGGCGTCTTCGGTGATGTCGCCAAAGTACTCGGTCAGCTCGGTGGAGGCGGGGAAGTAGCCCAGCTCCTGCAGGCGGCGCTGCACCTCGCGCACCACCGTGCCGGCGCTGCCGTGCTCCATGGAGTCGAACTCCGAAGAAGCAGAAGAGCTTCCGGCGCTGGCGTTTTCGGTTTGAACGGGCTCTTCGGCTTCGCCTGCGTCTTCAAACAGCGCCTTGCGCGCCTCAGAAAGCGGCGCATAGTCGCTGCCGTACAGCGCCTTTTGCGTGGCAATGCCGGCAATGCCGTCCACCGTGATGTTTTTGTCTTCCTGCAGGGCCTTTACCGCCGCCACCGTCGCCGTGCCGTAATAGCCGGTGGGCGTGGCCGAAAGGTAGCCCAGCTCCTTCAGCTCCTGCTGAAGAGCGAGCACGTATTCGTCGCGGTCGCCCTGCTTCATGACCAAATAGCGCTCAACGGCGAGCGCCGACACCGGCGAGAGCGCGCACAGGCCCATACCGGCCGCCAGCAGCGCCGCGGCCCATCTTGTATGTTTCATTTGTATTTCCTTCCTGTTCGTGCGGATTCCAAGGCGGCCGCAAGGTGACGGGCAGGCAAACGGCGCCAAAACCACAGGAATACTTGTAATGTCTTACATTATTGTAACTTTCTGCCCCGGCGCGGTCAAGAAAGCGCGGGGGTTCTTTACAAAATGTTTAATGTTTTCCCTTTTTGCCGAAACGCGCCGCCGCCGTTTTTTCTTGCCCCGGCAGGCGCTGCGGGGTACTATGGAAGAGACCCATTCTTACCCTTTTGTGGAGGAGACCGCCATGTCCATCGACCTGAGAAGCGATACCATTACCCAGCCCACCGAATCCATGCGCCGCGCTATGGCCGCCGCCGAAGTGGGCGACGACGTGTTTGGCGAAGACCCCAGCATCAACCGCCTGGAAGAGCTTTCGGCCCAAAAAACCGGCAAGGAAGCCGCGCTCTTTTTGCCCAGCGGCACCATGAGCAACCTGGTCGCCATCCTCACCCACACCCACAACAACGCCCGCTTCGGCGAGGTCATCTGCGAGGAGTCCTCGCACGTCAAGCTCAACGAGGTGGGCGGCATGGCCACCATTGGCAATCTGATGTGCCGGCCCGTGAAGGGCGTGCGGGGCGCCATGCCCGAAGAGGCTGTGCGCGCCGCTGTGCAGGTGACCGACATCCACCACCCCGTTACCGCCCTCATCTGCGTGGAAAACACCCACAACTTTGCCGGCGGCGCGGTGCTGCCCTTGCAAAACCTTGCCGCCATGCGCCGCGTGGCCGACGAGTTTTCGCTGCCTTTGCACATGGACGGCGCGCGGGTGTACAACGCCGCGGCGGCGCTGGGCGTGAAGGTCTCGGAGATCACGCGCTATGCCGACAGCGTTTCCACCTGCCTTTCCAAGGGCCTGAGCGCGCCCGTAGGCGCGGTTTTAAACGGCAGCAGGGAGTTTATTGCCCAGGCGCGCAAGTACCGCAAGCTGGTGGGCGGCGGCATGCGCCAAGCCGGCATCCTCGCTGCGGCGGGCATCGTCGCCCTTACAGAAATGACCGAACGCCTGGCGGAAGACAACGAAAACGCCAAGCTGCTCGCAAACGGCCTGGCCGGCATGAAGGGCATTGGCCTGGACCCCGCGGCGGTCGAGACCAACATCGTCATTTTCGACGTTAAGGCCACCGGCATGACCGCCCCCGCTTTTTGCCAGAAGCTGGGCGAAGCCGGTGTGCGCTGCCTGGACGTGGGGCCTTACGCCGTGCGCTTTGTTACCCAGCGGCACTTTGACAAATCGCAGGTGCCGGCGGTACTCAAAGCGGTGGAAAGCGTGCTGTAAACAAAATAGGGCGGGGCCGCTGCGCCTTTGCGCAGGGCGCGCAAAAGGGCTGGCTTGCCGGGTGCGGCAGGCCGGCCCTTTTGTCTGCGAAGGGTAAAGTTTTTGCGTTTTAGGGGAGAACGTCTGTTCCCGTTTTGGTAAAATGGTCGTGAAAAAGCCAGAGGCCTTACCAAGAGGCTCTTTGTGTGAAAGGAGAACGGCCATTCACCCCCACATGGAAAACAGAAGCATCACAAAAAAACCGGCTTTGCGCCTTTGCTGCTTTTTTACAAAAGGAAGAAAAAAGCCCCGCCACGGTGGAAAAATACCTGCGGGAGGTGCAGTGCTTTGCCGCCTGGCTGGCCGCACATGGCGCGGAAGTCAACAAAGAGGCCGTAACGGCCTACAAAGAAGAACTGCTGAACAAGGGCTTTTGCCCCGCCACCGTCAACGGCAAGCTGACGGCTTTGGACCGCCTGTTCGGCTTTTTGGGCTGGGAAGGCTGCAAGGTAAAGCACCTGAAGGTGCAGCGGCGGCTCTTTCGCGAGCCCGGCAAGGAATTGACCCGCGAAGAATACGAGCGGCTGGTGAACGCCGCAAGAACGGCCGGCAAGGCCCGCTTGGCCCTGCTGCTCGAAGCCATCTGCGCCACCGGCATCCGCGTGAGCGAGGTGCGGTATTTAACCGTGGAAGCCGCCCGAATGGGCAAGGC
>CALWSW010000180.1 GCA_944384305.1 uncultured Christensenellaceae bacterium | reverse complement strand
ATCGGTCATGCCGTATCGGGCGATCATGGCGCGGGCCAATTTTGTGGCCTGCTCAATGTCGTTCGAAGCGCCGGTGGTCACGCTGCCAAAGGCCACCTCCTCGGCGGCGCGGCCGGCTGTTAAAGTGGCGATCTTGTTTTCCAGCTCTTCTTTGGTGTAAAGGTAGTGGTTGCCTTCTTCCACCTGCATGGTGTAGCCCAGCGCCCCCGAGGTGCGGGGAATGATGGTGATCTTCTGCACCGGCGCAGAGTGGCTCTGCAGCGCAGCCACCAGAGCGTGCCCGGTCTCATGGTAGGCCACCACCCGCTTTTCCTTATCGGTGAGCAGGGCGTTTTTCTTCTGGTAACCGGCGATCACGGTTTCGATGCTTTCTTCCAGATCGCTCTGGCAAACGGCGGTGCGGCCTTCGCGCACGGCCTTTAAGGCCGCTTCGTTGACGATATTGGCGAGCTCTGCGCCCGAAGCGCCCGAGGCCATGCGGGCGATGACGCTGTAGTCGATGCCTTCTTCAGTGCGCACCTTTTTAGCGTGTACCTTTAAAATGGCCACGCGGCCTGCAAGGTCGGGCAGCTCGACCGGCACGCGGCGGTCGAACCGGCCGGGGCGGGTCAGCGCGGGGTCCAAAGATTCCGGGCGGTTGGTGGCCGCCAAAATGACGACGCCGGAGTTGTCTTCAAAGCCGTCCATTTCGGTGAGCAGCTGGTTCAGGGTCTGCTCGCGCTCGTCGTTGCCGCCGCAGGCCCCGGAGTTGCGCTTTTGGCCGATGGCGTCGATCTCGTCGATGAACACGATGCAGGGGGCTTTTTCCTTGGCCTGTTTGAACAGATCGCGCACCTTGGAAGCGCCCATGCCCACGAACATCTCTACAAATTCCGAGCCGGACATGGAGAAAAACGGCACGCCGGATTCGCCCGCTACCGCCTTGGCGAGCATGGTCTTGCCGGTGCCCGGCGGGCCGACGAGCAGAATGCCCTTGGGAATGGCCGCGCCGATGGCGGTGTACTTTGCGGGGTCGTGCAGATAGTCCACGATCTCGCGCAGGGCTTCCTTGGCCTCGTCTTCGCCCGCTACGTCGGCAAAGCGGATGCCCGAAGAGGACTTGACGTATATTTTGGCGTTGCTCTTGCCCATGCCGAACATCATGGCGTTTTCGCCGCCGGCGTTCTTTAAAAGGCGCTTGTACATGTAGTTGCCCAGCGCCCAGAAGATGACGAGGGGCAGCACCCAGGTGAGCAGCATGCTCAAGAACGTGGGGGAGGTGTCGATGATGTCGGGCGAAAACTCTGCGCCCGATTCATACAGCCGCTCGGCCAAATTGGGGTCTTCCATGATGCCGGTGCGGTAAATGACCTCGCCGCCCTGTTCGGTAAAGAGGATCTGATTGCTTTGGATCTCGACTTTATCCAGCGTCTTTTCCTCGGCCATGCGCATAAAGGTGCCGTAATCGGTATCCTCTATCTGCATCTGCTGCAGGCTGGGCACGGCCAGAAAGTTGAAGAGCAGCAGCAACAGCAGCACGCCCAGCGCGTAATACAGCAAAGGGCGCTTGGGGGTCTTAACTTCGTTCATGCAGGCCTCCTTTCCAAAGTGGGGTCTGAAAAAAGCCGCGGGGCCAAGGGCGGGCCTGCGGCGGGTCGATGACATCATATTATTCTAGCACGCGCAAAAACCGGGCGGCAAGGGGACAGTTTGCAAGGAGTGTTCCCGCCGGTTTCGGGCGAAAAAAAGAGGAAGCGCTTTTTTGATCAAATGACCAAAATACCCATTGCCATGGCCCGTAAAATAAGATAAAATAGTAACGAAACGAGTGCTTTTGCGAAAGCACTCGCACTTGTTCCGTTTCTGCGCAGCCGCTGCTTTGGCGAACGGGCGCAGCACGGGGCGCAATAGTTTAGGTCCGCCCGGGAACAGGCCTTGTGTGCGGACGATGCAGGAGGAGAACATGCGGCTCATTCGTACCGAAGATGCCGTGGGGCAGGTGCTCTGCCACGACATCACACAGATCATCAAGGGCGTCACCAAGGACGCCGTGTTCCGCAAGGGCCATATCATCAAAGAAGAAGATATCCCCGTGCTGCTCAGCGTGGGGAAAGACCATATTTATGTGTGGGAAAACGACGAGAACATGCTGCACGAAAACGATGCGGCAGAAGTGCTGCGCGAGATCTGCCAGAACGAGTTCATGCGCGCCACGCCCCCCAAGGAGGGGAAGATCGAGCTGATCGCCGAGCGCGACGGGCTGTTTTTGGCCGATACCAAGCGCCTGTACGCCGTGAACAGCCTGGGCCGCATGATGATCGCCACCCGGCCTTCGGGCATTCCCGTAAAAGCGGGGGACAAGCTGTGCGGCACCCGCGTCATTCCGCTGGTCATCGAAAAGGCGGCCATGCAGCAGGCCAAAGAAGTGGCGGGCGAGACCCCCATTTTGCGCCTGGCTCCCATAAAGGCGAAGCGCTACGGCGTGGTGACCACCGGCAACGAGGTGTTTTACGGCCGCATTCAAGACACCTTTACCCCCGTGCTGGAAGAAAAGCTGGGGGAATTTGGCTGCGAGATGATGGCCCACGAGCTTTCGGACGACGACCCCGCCCACATCACCGCCGCCATTGAGCGGATGCTCAAAGCCGGGGCGGAGCTGGTGCTTTGCACCGGCGGCATGAGCGTCGACCCCGACGACAAAACCCCCCTGGCCATCAAAAACACCGGCGCGCGCATCGTCTCTTACGGCGCGCCCGTGCTGCCCGGGGCGATGTTTTTGCTTTCGTATTTGGAAGACGGCCGGCCGGTGTGCGGCCTGCCGGGCTGCGTCATGTACGCCAAGCGCACCATTTTCGACGTGGTGCTGCCCTACCTGCTGGCCGATGAGCCCGTGACGGCCGAAATGCTCGCCGGGCCGGGGCGCGGCGGCCTGGGCCTGGACTGCCCGGTGGGCCACGACCGCAACTGCGGCTTTGG
>CALWSW010000179.1 GCA_944384305.1 uncultured Christensenellaceae bacterium | reverse complement strand
GGAGTCTCTTCTGCAATGCCCATCATCACGTCGTACACATCCTGGCTGATGTGGTAGATCGCGCTAATCGCGCGGTAGCGCGTGGAGTAGGCAAATACGCGCTCCACCACGTTGCCCTCTTCGTCGAGGTAGATCTTATAGGTGTCGTAAGTAGAGCCACTGCGGCCCTTGCGGTCCTGCACCTTGGAACCGGCAGACAGCGTGCTGTCCACCACGTATTCGTCTTCCGGCTGGGAGATGGTGCCCGTGCGCTCGGACTCGAGCTCGATGTGCAGCCCATCCGGCAGCGGTTCGCCGTAAATGGAGACCGTGATGGTCTCTTCTTCTTTATTGATCTCGGTCACGAGGATGACCGGGGTCTCGCGGTCGTTGCGGAAAATGAAATCCTGCGTGCCGGTGTTGATGGTGGCGTCCTGCCCGGCGGGCAGGTAAGCGAGCGGCCAGCTGTGCGGCGCGCGCTCTACCACCGTAAGGTCTGCCATGAGCACGGCGTTAAAGGTCGTGGAACTGACCTGGCAGACGCCGCCGCCCGGTTCCTGCACCGACTTGCCATTGTTGATGGCGCCGGCAGACTTCCATCCCAGCGAGGAATAACGCGGGCCGAGCACGGTGTTAAAGGAGAATTCTTCGCCCGGGCCCAGCACATAACCGTCGAACATGCCAAGCGCTTTTTCCAGGTTGAACACGCGGTTGGGCGCGTTGTTGGAACCGCTTGCATAAGAAGAGGTCGCAGAGCTGACCAGCTGCGTGGCGTACTGCACATCCTCCAGAGTCACAGCGGCGGGCACCACCGTAAAGGCGGCCGTCAGCGGCTGCGAAAAGTCCTCGGCCGCCACATATTCGCAAAGTGCGGCGTAAAGTTCTTCGCCGTTCACCGTCATACCGTCGGTGTGCGCAGTGTAAACAAAACACCCTTCGGCATTTTTGTCAAAGGTATAAGTTGCGTCAACAGGTTCGGTGCAAAGGCTTTCGGCAAAGGCCAAGACCTCGTCTTTGATGGGCGTAAGGTCATAGCTGTACGCGAGCGTTAGGTCAACACCGCCTTCCGGCACGGGGTTCTCCTCCTCGTCGTAAGCAAGCCCCTGGGAAAGCGCCTCGTCCATGTGCACCGTTCCCGCCGCGCCCGAAAGGTCTAATTCATGCCGGGTCCCGTTGACCTCTACCGTCACGCTGCCCAAACCGGGCGCGGTGATCAGCCCCGTCAAAAGCTCGCGGGCCTCATCTTCCGTCAGCCCGGCAAGCGCGACGCCTTCAATGGTGACGCCTTCAGCATAAGTAGCTACGGGCGGCTCTTGTTCGCCGCAGCCGATGAGCGCAAGTGCGATGAGCGCCGCAAGCAATACTGCCATTCCCAATTTGGCGGTCTTTTTCATTCAGAACAGATCCTCCTGCATTACCGATCGTGCGACAGGATTCGCCACGAATACATTCTATGTCTTATCATACTGTTGGCAAGGCGTTTTGTAAAGCGAGGAAAAGAAAACAAGTTATGAATTTGTCCTAAACCTTGAGCGGCCACCCACGGCAGCCGCCAGTTTTTGGCCAAAATGCCAACATTGCGGGCAAGCGCCGCAAAATGTGTAAAAAAACTTTCCCCTGTTTTACTCTATGCGCTTTGGGGGCGCGGGAGTCTACACCGGATTTCTTTGGGAGCTTTTTCCTCTTTTGGGGCAAAAGCAGCAGCACAAGCTGGCAGCTTTCCCTTGCTTGCTCCAAAAACCGGCAACATTCCCTTGCCAGAACGCCGCGAAAAACTTACAATGGTACTACAGCGATTTCTTTGGGAGGTAATGATATGGGCGCAAACTGCACGGGCGAACTGCTTGGCTCCGGCATGCACAATCTTTTTATTCTTGGCGATGCGCTCGAGAACCTCCCCCGCCTGCTGGATTCTTATGCCGGCAGCGTCAAAATGGTCTATTTGGATCCGCCTTTTTTGACTGGCGGCAATTTTTCCTGCCGGGTGCAGCTCGGCGAGCACAAGGCCACGACGCTCAGCCTGCCGGCCTACAGCGACACTTTGCCTGCACCGGAATATTACGGCATGATGCGCACCCTGCTCGAAGCCTGCCACGAGCTGCTTGCAGAGGACGGCAGCCTGTATCTGCACGTCGACACTCGCGCTTCGGCCCGCCTGCGGCTGATCCTGGATGATATTTTTGGCGAAGCCAACTTTATGAACGAGATCATTTGGCACTATAAGTCTGGCGGGCGCGCCAAAAACCACTTCTCCCGCAAACACGACAACATTCTATTTTACCGCAAGAGCAAAAGCGTTTATTTCGACATCACCAGCGTCGGCATGCCCCGCGGAAAGGATATGCAGAACCATATGCGCCGCACCACCGACGAAAATGGGCGGCTGGTGTATACCATCAAATCGGGCGGAAAGACCTATACCTATTCCGAAGACACGCCGGTTTACCCTTCCGATGTGTGGACCGATATTTCCCACCTACAGCAAAAAGACCCGGAACGCACGGGGTACGATACCCAAAAGCCCGAGGCGCTGCTGCAGCGCATGATCCTCGCTTCTACCCGGCCGGGAGACTTGGTGCTTGATCTGTTTTCGGGCAGCGGCACCACCGCTATGGCCGCCACCAAGCTCGACCGCCGGTTCGTAGTGCTGGATTCTTCTCCCCTCGCCCTAAACCTTTTGCGCCGCCGCCTGCTCACCCGCAAGGCCACGCTGATGGAGATGGTAGCGCCTGGCACCATGCTGCTGTTTGACGCCGCGCAGCCCCACGAGCTGGGGGAATTTTCCTTCCGCTGCGGCCGGGCCAACAACCGCGTGGACGTCACGCTCGAAAACTACGCCCCGCCCAGCCACTGCCACGTGCCCGAGGGCGTGCCAGGGCTTTAGCTCATTGACTACTGCGCCGTCGGTTTTCTGGAAAACGGCGTGTTCTCTTCCTGTTACCACAGCCTGCGCGGCCTGCGGGGCGGGTGCGTTTCGCCTACCTACCTCGCGCCGGATAAGACTTCTTTGGCGCTGTTTGCTTCCGATGTGTTCGGCAACCAGAGCATCTATATGCTGTAACGCCTGGGATTTTGCGCTGCCGTGTGTTTTTGGGGGCCCGTTTGTGCGG
>CALWSW010000178.1 GCA_944384305.1 uncultured Christensenellaceae bacterium | reverse complement strand
GTCTCTAAAGCAGCCCACAATTCGCCGTCGGTGGCGTTGGGGTTCCCCCACAGCAGGTTGCTTCGTACCGTGCCGTGAAAAAGCACGGCCTTTTGGGGCACCACGGCCACGCGGGCGCGCAAAAGCGCCTTGTCGCACCCGGCCACATCCACACCGTCCACCTTCACCTGGCCGGAAGAACAGGGGTAAAACCCGGGAATGAGGTTGACGAGCGAGGACTTGCCCGAGCCCGTGCCGCCAATAACGCCCACCGTTGCGCCGTGCGGCACCGTCAGCGTCACGCCCGAAACGGCCTCGCCGCCCGCGCCCTGGTACTTCATGCCGGCCGCGCAGAACTCCACGGCAGGCGCGCCCGCAGGGTCTGTGGGCAAGGGCGCGCCGCTGCGGTCCTCACAAGGCAGAGCCAACACGGAGGAGACGCGGTTGGCCGAGGCCAATCCCCGGCTGATGGTGACCACCAAGTTGGCGAGCTTTACCAGTTCCACCAAGATCTGCGACATGTAGTTGACCAGCGCCACCACCTGGCCCTGGGTCAGCGCACCCACGCTCACCCGCACCCCGCCGGCCTGCAGCACGGCGATGGTGGCCAAATTGATGATGACATAGGTCAAGGGGTTCATCAACGCCGAAATGCGGCCCACCTTGAGCTGCGCGGCGGTGAGCCCGCCGTTTTCCTTCACGAAGCGGCCGGTCTCTTCCTCCTGCATATTGAAGGCGCGCAGTACCCGAACGCCGGTCAGGTTTTCCCGGGTGGCGGCGAGCACGCGGTCCAGCAGCCCCTGCACCTTGCGGTACTTGGGCGCGGTGATGCGCATGATGCCCACCACCGCCGCAAACAGCAGCACAATGGTGCCAACAAAAATCAGCGCCGCCTGCACATCGATGCTGAAAGCCATGATCATGGCCCCGAACACCACGAAGGGGGAGCGCAAAAAAAGCCGCAGGGCCATGTTCACGCCGGTCTGTACCTGGTTGATGTCGCTGGTCATGCGGGTGACCATGGTGGGCGCGCCCAGCGTGTCCAAATCGGAATACGAAAGCCGGCCCAGGTGCCCAAACACCTCGTGGCGCAGCTTGGTGGCAAAGCCCACGGCGGCTTTTGCGGCAAAGTACTGAGCGGTGATGGAAAAGGCCAGTCCCAGCGCGCCCAGCGCCACCAGCAGCAGCCCCATGCGGGTGATGAGGGCGGTATCGCCCAACGCGATGCCCTCGTCCATGATGCGGGCCATGACCAGCGGCACGAACAGCTCCATGAGCGCTTCGAGCATTTTGAAGAGCGGGCTCAGCACGCTCTCTACCCGGTAAGCCTTCAAATACGGCAGAATGGATCTCATGCTTGTACTCTTTCCTGTTTCGGTATAAAAAAGCCAAACGAAAGCCCCCGTTCCGTTTCCGCCGCCCGCAAAAAGGAGTCTGGGCGGCCGAATGGGCCATGGGGGAGCCTTTTTTATATTAGCACATTCGCAAGGGGTGCAACAGCCCCTGCATGCGTCAGCCGCAGCCCAGTGGATTCCCCTTCGGCGTTATGCTACACTGTAGGCAAACACGGTTTTGCCTGCTGTGCGCGGGCAGGTCAGGGGGTCTCTTTTGTCAAATCCATGGGAAGAAATCGCGTTATCCGATTACGAGGCGCATATGAGCCTGGATTCCGTTCTGCAGCTGCAGACGCTGAACAAAATGATGCGAGGGCAG
This sequence comes from uncultured Christensenellaceae bacterium, assembly GCA_944384305.1. Lineage (GTDB taxonomy): Bacteria > Bacillota > Clostridia > Christensenellales > CALWSW01 > CALWSW01. The sequence continues at coordinate 1,401 of CALWSW010000178.1, read as the reverse complement.
TTTGAAATCGCTCCCGCCCGCAGCGTCATGATTCTGGGCATTGCCGGCGGCAATGGACTGGAACATTTGCCCGCGGGTAAATTTCAAAAAGTCTACGGTGTGGACGTCAATTCTGCGTATCTGAAAGAAGTGCGGTGCAGGTACCCCCACCTGGACGGCGTGCTGGAATGCCTTTGCCTTGACCTTACAAAAGAGGCCGGCGTGCTGCCCCACGCCAATCTGCTCCTTGCGGATCTGCTGGTGGAATACATTGGCTGTGCCTGCTTCCAGCAGGTTGTAAAAAAGGTCAGTCCCCGCTTTGTTTCCTGCATCATCCAACTGAATACCGGGCGGGAATGGGTGTCCGCCTCTCCCTATTTGCACGTGTTCGACCGGTTAAACGAAGTTCACCACGACATGGATGAAGCCTCTTTGCAAGAAGCTGTGCAAGCCGTTGGGTACCGCCATGTTCGAACGCTTCGCCGCCCGCTCCCCAACGGGAAACAGCTGGTGCAGCAGGATTTTGAAAAAACGCCGTAGCCGCCTTCTGCACCGAAGGCGCAAATCCACAACAGCGCATCCTTTCCTTCGGTGAAAGACACAAAAGGCTTTCCTTCTTCTCGCAGTCCCCCCAATTCAAAAGGGCTTTTCCCCACAGCCGTGACCCATCGAATCATTAAAAGACCGCAAAATCCGCCGGGCACAAAAGCCCGCGCGGCTTTTTGTGCGCCCGCCTCCATGCCGCGATTTTTATTTTTTATCGCCATCGCAAAAAATCATTTGGATCTCCTTCCTCAAAAAAATTGTGGATTAAATGTGTTTTTTTCTTGACATTTCCCTTAGGGCATAGCGGATAATTGATACAAAGAAAACAAAAACAACCCATTCCAGCAGACTTCCCGCAGATTTCACGAAGAAAATCCGGCAGAAATCTTCTGCCCGAAAAAAACAGGAGGAAAAAATGATGAAACGCATCACACAGATCCTTTGCTTGGCTCTGGCGCTGCTGATGGTCTTCGGACTGTTTGGCTGCCAGCCTGCCGCTGAGGAAACCGAATCCCCCACACCCGACGCTTCCCAGAACACCCCTGCCCCCGAAGAAGGACAGGAGGGCTCGCGGGATGAAACAGTGGACTTTGTCGTGGTAGGCGCCGGCGCGGCGGGCGTATCCGCTGCCACCGAAGCGGCCCGCCAGGGCAAGAGCGTCATTCTTCTCGAGAAGCTCAGCTTTGCCGGCGGCTCCTCTGCGCTCAACGAAGGGTATCTCTGGGCCTGCGACTCCGAACTGAACCAGCAGACCGGCGTGGGCTACACGGCGGAGCGCATGAAGGAGTACCTGGTGGAATCCTCGCGCGGCAACGCCAACGAAGCGCTCAACAACAACCTGGTCGATCTTTCGGGCGAAATGATGGACTTCTTAGT
>CALWSW010000177.1 GCA_944384305.1 uncultured Christensenellaceae bacterium | reverse complement strand
TAACGGGCGCGGCAGTATTTTATAAGAATATAGGGGGTTCGAATTGATCACCATTGCAATAGACGGCCACGCCGGCGCGGGCAAGAGCACGGCGGCCAGGGCGCTCGCCCGCGCGCTCGGCCTGGTGTACTTGGACACCGGCGCCATGTACCGCATGATGGGCTTAAAGGCCCTCAGGCAGGGCGCCGACCCGGGCGACGAAGCGGCGGTGCTGCCCATGTTGGAAAGCACCCGCATAGAGGTCGCGGCAGAGGGGGGCGAGCAGCGCTTTCTGCTCGACGGCGAGGACGTTTCTTCGGCCATCCGCACCGCCGAGTGCGGCATGGCGGCCTCGGCCGTTTCGGCCATTCCCGCCGTGCGCGAAAAGCTGGTGGCATTGCAGCAGCAGATCGCCCGCGGCGCAAACGTCGTTATGGACGGCCGCGACATCGGCACGGTCGTGCTGCCCAACGCCAAGTACAAGTTTTTTGTGACCGCTTCGCCGGCGGTGCGCGCCCAGCGCCGCTACCAGGAGCTGGTGGAAAAGGGCCTGCCCGCAAAGCCCGTAAAGGAGCTGGAAGCCGAGATCGAAAAGCGCGATTACGACGACACCCACCGCGCCCATTCGCCGCTGCGGCAGGCGGAGGACGCCGAATACATCGATACCACCGGCATGAGCGCCCAGGAAGTGATCGACCACATGCTCCGCCGGGTGCAGGAGGGGGAGGCTGGGCATGACCAAACTGTATGACGCCGCGGTCTTTGTGTGCACCCCCATTCTACGGCTTATCTGGCGGCCGCGCATCGTGGGAAGGGAAAACATCCCCCACAACCAGGGCTGCGTTTTGATCAGCAACCACCGCCGCTGGTGGGACCCACTGCTCATCGCCGTGTGCGCGCCAAGGCTCACTGTCAACTGGCTGGCCAAAAAGGAGCTTTACAAAAACAAGCTCTTTTCGGCGGTGCTGCGCGGCCTGGGCACCTACCCCGTCGACCGTTCCAGGGCCGACACCGCCTCGGTGCGCTGGTGCATCGAGGTCGTTCAAAAAAACGAGGTGCTGGGCATTTTCCCCGAAGGCACCCGCAACAAGCAAAAGGAAATGCTGCCCTTTGAAAACGGCGCGGCCTTCTGCGCCCTCAAGTGCGGCTGCCCGGTCTACCCCGTGCAGATCCGCGGCAAAAAGACCTGCAAAAAGCGCGTGGCTTTTGGCCCGCCCTTGGACCTTGCGGCCATTTCGCCCGAAAAGCGCAGCGCAGAGCGCTTAAAAGACATTACGGCCGCCATGCGCCAAAGCATTGAGGAACTTTCTAAGCTCGACGGCCCGGAGGACTGGACGTGAACATTGCGGTGGGCAAATACAGCGGCTTTTGCTTTGGCGTAAAGCGCGCGGTAGAAATGGTGGAAGAGCTGTTGAAAAGCGGCCCTGTGTACACCATTGGCGAGATCATCCACAACCGCGCGGTGGTGGAAGACCTGCGCGCGCGCGGCGCGGTTCCCGCGGCTTCGGCAGAGGACCTGCCAAACGGCGCGCGGGCCGTGGTGCGCGCCCATGGCGTGCCGGTTGAAACCCTGGCGCTGTGCAAAAAAAAGGGCGTGCAGGTGTTTGACGCCACCTGCCCGTTTGTAGCGCGCATCCACGGCATCGTTCAGCGCGAAGCCCAAAAAGGGCGGGATGTTGTGATCGTTGGCAACGCTTTGCACCCGGAAGTGGTGGGCATCCGTTCGCGCGCAGGGGAGCGTGCCTTCGTCGTATATGACAGAAGCGAGGTACAAAAACTCGAAAATGGCGCCAAAGTTTCGGTCGTGGCCCAAACCACCATCACAAAAATGCAATTTGAAAGCTGCGTTGATGCATTACGGCAAAAATACAACGAGGTAGAAGTCTTTCACACCATCTGCACCGCCACCCAGGACCGCCAAGACGAGACCGTGGAGCTTGCGAAGCAGTCCGACGCTGTGGTGGTCATCGGCGGTAAAAACAGTTCGAACACCGCCAAGCTGGCCGAGCTTTCCAGGCTGTATTGCCCAAAAGTTTTTTGTATAGAAAGTGCGAAAGAAGTGCCTTCCATACTTGCAAATCTCGATTCCCATGATATAATTAGTATTGTTGCCGGCGCTTCGACGCCGAATTGCATGATTTTGGAGGTACGTACCAGTATGAGTGAACTCGAAAAGACCGTTGCCCAGGAAGAAGAAAAGGCCGCTGTGGAAGCCGAAGCCCAGAAGGCTGACGACGCCGCGGAGGACGATTTCACCGAGGCTTTTGAAAAGACCCTTGTCCGCATTCGGAACGGACAGATACTGACGGGCACTATTGTGCAGATCACCGACAGCGATGTCTGCGTCAATATTGGCTACAAGTCCGACGGTTTCATTCCCAAGAGCGAATTTGACTACACTGCCGACACCAACCCCGAAGACATGGTGAAGGTCGGCGACGAGATCGAAGTCGAAGTCGTGAAGGTCAACGATGGCGAGGGCAATGTGCTCCTCTCCCACAAGAATGTCGAGACCAAGAAAGCTTGGGAGCGGTTCATTCAGTCTGCCGGCGACGGCGACACCGTTTACGACGCCGTGGGCAAGGAAGTCGTCAAGGGCGGCGTGATCGCCGACATCAACGGCATCCGCGCGTTTGTTCCCGCCTCGCAGGTCTCTACCCGCTACGTCGAAAAGCTCGACGAATACGTGGGCAAGCCCATGCGCCTGGCCATCATCGAGGTGGACGACAAAAAGAAGCGCGTCGTCGCTTCGCAGAAGAAGGTGCTGCTCGCCGAAGCCGAGGCCAAGAAGAAGGAACTGTGGCAGTCTTTGGAACCCGGCATGAAGGTCAAGGGCATTGTGCGCCGCCTGACCGACTTTGGCGCCTTTGTAGACATCGGCGGCATCGACGGTTTGGTGCACGTCACCGAAATGGCCTGGGGCCGCGTGAAGCATCCCTCCGACGTGTTCAAGATCGGCGACGAGATCGAAGTGCTCATCCTTTCGGTCGACCCCGAAAAAGAGCGCGTTTCCCTCAGCTACAAGCAGCTGCAGCCCAAGCCCTGGACCACCGCTGCCGAGCGTTACCCCGTTGGCTCCATTGTGGAAGGGCAGGTCGTTCGCATCGTCAACTTCGGCGCGTTCGTGTCGCTTGAGCCCACCATCGACGGCCTGACCCACATC
>CALWSW010000176.1 GCA_944384305.1 uncultured Christensenellaceae bacterium | reverse complement strand
CCCAGCTGTACCACGACGGCCTGATGGAAGCCACCGCGGTGGAGCAGACCGCGGTGTTTGAGGCGGCCACGCTGTTCGCCCGCACCGAGGGCATCCTGCCCGCGCCCGAAAGCGCCCACGCCATCCGCGCGGCCATCGACGAGGCGCTGCGCGCCAAGGAAGCCGGCAAGGAGGAGACCATCGTATTCGGCCTGACCGGCACCGGCTACTTCGATATGGTCGCCTACGAAAAGTACAACGACGGCAAAATGAGCGACTACATTCCCACCGACGAAGAGCTGCAAAAGGGCTTTGACGGCCTGCCCAACGTGCCCGAAGATTTGAAGTTCTGAGCCGGATCTACACAAAAAGAAGCCCGAACAAACGGGCTTCTTTTTTTTGCAAAAGGGGATTTGCGGCGGCGCTTTGGTCACTTTACCTCGAGACGCAGCACCTCGCCGTTTTGCAAAATGAGCTGAACGTTCACCTCTTCGGGCGGGATGTGGTCGGCATAGCAGCGCACACAGGCGCCCACCGCGCCGTGCGCGGCCACCAAAGCGGTGCCGGTTTTGCCTTTAAAACTGTCTAAAAAATCATATACGCGCCGGAAAAGGTCGGGCAGCGATTCTTCACCGCGCAGGTCGGTGGCGTCGTATTTCCAGATGCGCTCCAGGGTCTCGGGGCAAACGGGAGTGCCTTCGGTGGGGCCGAAGTAGCGCTCGGCGATGCGTTCGTCGACGATGACGGGGGCATTGTGGAAACGGTTGATGATGGCCGCGGTCTCTTGCGCGCGGGAAAGCGGCGAGACGTACACCACGTCGATGTGCTCGTCTTTTAAGGCTTGGGCGGCCTTTTCGGCTTGGGCGCGGCCGGCGTCGTTGAGGGGGATGTCGGTCTGGCCCTGGAAACGGTGCTGAAGGTTCCAGTCGGTCTGGCCGTGGCGAACATAAAGCAGTTTCATGGCTCTTTCCTTTCCAAACCGGCGGGCGCCATGATGCGGAGCCTGCCGGGTAAAATACGCATGGTGATCTTTGTGCGGCCGGGGAAGAGGTTGCCGTCTAAGTTCAGGGTCATGCCCTGGGGGCTTTCGATGGTGAGCGATTTGGCGCGGCCGCGGTGCAGGCGCTCGGAAGGGGCCAGCGTGCCTTTTACGAACCGCGGCAGGGTGGTAAAAAGGTCGCCGGGCATTCGGATACGGTCGAGCATACAGTAGTCCAGCAGCCCGTCGCCAGGGTCGGAGCCGGGCAGCACCCGGATGCCGCCGCCGTAGTGCGTGCCGCACCCGGCCGCAAACAGGTAGCGCTTGCCGGTAAACACCTGCCCATCGTCGAGCGAGATGGTGAGCTCCGGCCGGCGGAAGCGCGCGGCGGTGTACAGCACCGAAAACAGGTAGCTGAACCGGCCCAGAGCGGGGAACTTTGCGGCGTTTTGGGCCACGGCGCTGTCGAACCCGATGGTGGAGATGTTCAGGCCGATAAACTCATCCACCTGCATGACGTCCACTGTGCGGGGCGCGCCCGAAAGAAGGACCTCGGCCGCCTCGGCCGGGCGGGAGGGAATGGAGAGGCACCGGCAGTAGTCGTTGCCCGTGCCGCCGGGCAAAATGCCCAGCACAGCGGGGGAGATGGCTTCGATCAGCCCCTGCGCGGTCTCGCAGATGGTGCCGTCGCCCCCTGCGGCGACGATCAGTTCGTACCCTTCGGCGCTGAGCTTTTGGGCGAGCGCGGTGGCGTCGCCGGGGCGGCTGGTGCGCACCACATCGTAAGAAAAGCCCGCCTGGGCGAGCCGCGCGCCGCACTTTTCCATGGCGGTGAGCGACTTGCCGCGGCCGGCAACGGGGTTGACGATAAAACAAGTCCTCATTCAAAAGAACGCTCCTGATCCGTATACCCGTTCATTATACACGGTAGCGGGCGGGGCGAAAAGGGGAAAAGCGGATCGAGGCGCAAAATGAACAGAAGGGGAGAGGACAAAAGCAAGGGCAGGACCGGTGCCCTATGAAAAACGGCGGGCAACATAAAAAGCCGCGGGGCAACTGCCCCGCGGCGCGGTGTTGGATGTTGTGGGAACAGAGGCGCTGCTTACACGTCGATCCCCAGCCAGGCCTTGACCAGCAGGCCGATGAGGAAGCTGACGACCGCCACGCCCAGGCTGATGCCGGCCATTTCGAGGAAGCGGCGCTTAAACACCAGGTCCTGTGCGACGGCAGTGTAGTAGTTGAACAGCGCGATCTCTGCCACGACGATGACGAGCATGATGACCAGCGCCGCCACGCTGTTGGAGAGGAGCAGGTAGGGCAGGATCATCAGCGCGACGGTGATGAGGTAGGCCACACCGGTGTACAGGCAGGACTTTAAGGCGTCGGAACGGCCTTCGCTGCGGGCCGAGAGGAATTCTGAAGAAGCCATGGAAAGCGTGGCGGAAACGCCGGTGATGAGGCCGGAAAGGGCCACCAGCCGGGTATCGGCCAAGGCAAAGGTCAGGCCGGCCAAAGTGCCGGTGAGTTCCACCAGGGCGTCGGAGAGCCCCAGCACCATGGAACCGATGTAGTGCAGGCGCTCCTCGTCGAGCATGGCCAGCAGCTCCTGCTCGTGGCGGTCCTCATCTTCCGAGATTTTCTTGGCTTCGGGCAGCACTTCGACGAGTTCGGCGTAGGCGGCGCCGGCGGTGTCTTCGCCGCTTTCCATCTTTTTGAGGGCGAAGGTGATGCCCAGCACCCGGCCGAGCATGGTGTAGAACCACACGCGCAGCTTCTTAGGCTTGACGGCCACGCCGGTGTACTGCTGCCATACTTTGGAATGGCTCAGCTCTTCGGCGGCGATGCTTTCCAGCACCTGTTTGTTGTGGGGGTCCTTGGCGCGGCGGGCGAGATTATTGTAAATGAGATTTTCCGTAACTTCGTTTTGCTGCATGCGCAGAAGTTTCTGGCGCACGGCAGGGCTCAGATCTTTCATGGGGAGGCTCCTTTCACAATACACACTGTACGCGGGGCGCGGCAGGCGTTTCCCACGTATCGGATCATTATAACACGCGGGGCAAAAAAAGCAACGGACTTTGGGCGCTCTTTGCAAAGGAGGTGTAGGTTTGTCAATGAAGTGTTACAGAGTGGGGAAGGCGGAAAGCACCTGCATAGGGGATAGCCAGTTCAAAGGACGCATCGGGAAGTGGTTGTAAGAGCGTTCGCGGACAGCAAGTTGTTTTTTGAAGTCCTCAAA
>CALWSW010000175.1 GCA_944384305.1 uncultured Christensenellaceae bacterium | reverse complement strand
CCTGCTCGCGAGCCTGGGATGCAAGGGGCCGTTTATGGCGCTGCTGGAGCACGGCATTGCGCACATCACCGTCAACGTTCTGGGCGGTTTGGAAGCGCTTTCCGAGGAATACCGCTCTGTGCCGGAAGTGTTCATCAAACGCTCGGCGGAGCAGGGCGCGCCCGAAAGCCAGCTCAAAAACGGCATGGAGATCTGGCGCAAATTCGTGGCCGCCGTAGTGGAAAAGGGCGAGCCGGCCAAAAAGCTCAACGTGCCGGCCTATGCCGCGGCGCTCAGCTACCTTTCCGGCCAGCAGGAAGGCGGCCATCACACACTCAGTCAAAGCCGGGCGGCAAGGGAATACGGCGTGTCGCTCTGGCATTTTAAAAAGGCGCTCGCGCACCTTAAGAGCGTCTGCCAACAGGAGGATGCGCCATGAAACTGATCGATATCGACGAGCTGTTTAAAAAAGAGATCCTGCGGATGCTCGCCGAGGGAAAGAGCGCCGAGTCGCTGGAAGACGAGATCGTGGACCTTTTTTTGGATTGGCTCAACACGCCCAACGAGGCGTTGGAGGGGGTCTCGCCCAACGAGTACTTTACGCGGATGACGCCGGAAGAACTTTGCGGCGCGCTGGTGGAATATGTAGAGAGCGGCGCCAATCTGCCCGACCCGCTGCTTGACGCGCTGGAGGACAGCGAAAGCGAAGCCGCTTTGCTGGACCTGCTGCGCGATGTTAAAAACGAGGGGCTGAACGCTGAGATGCGCGCGACGGTGCAGACGGCGGCTGCTTCGCTGCTCAACCAAAAAGAGAGCAAGCAGACCGCCGGGGATTACATTGCCATTCTGGAACGGGGCGGGGCGCCCAAGGCGCTGCGCGAGGCTGCTTTGGAAGGCTTGGCGGCGCGCGGCGAAGAGGTGAAGGAAGAGCTGCTGCAGGCCGTGGCGCGCGCCTCAGATGAGAGCGCGAGCGACGATCTGTTGAGCCTGCTTGCAGAACTGCCGCACGACGAGCGCATTTACCAGGCGCTTTTGCACTGCTTCCAGTCCCGCGTGGAGGACCGCTCCTCCTGCGCCGCCTCGTTTGCCCGCTACGGCGACGAGCGCGCCATCCCTGTGCTGGCCGACGCCTTGGCCGGGGCAAAATACCGCGAATACACCGCTATGTGCGAGGCCATTGAGGCCCTTGGCGGGCCGGAGCAGCCCCGCCGCTCCTTTGCGGGCGACCCGGACTACGAGGCAGTGCGCAAGGAGAAGGAAGAACAGCGAAAGAAGAACGCCGGAGAATGAACGAGTTGAACTGTATGGCCACCTGCCGCCTGGGCCTGGAAAGCGTGGTGGCGGCCGAGCTGCGCGGCTTGGGCGCGCAGGAGGTGCGCGCAAAAAACGCGCGGGTGGATTTTTTGGCAGCGCCCGAGCTGTTGGCCCGGGCAAACCTTTGGCTGCGTGCGGCCGACCGCGTGTTTTTGGTGGTGGGCGAGTTTCCGGCAAGCAGCTTTGACGAGCTGTTTGAGGGGGCGCGCGCTCTGCCGTGGGAGGACTACATTTTAAAGGACGGTCAGGTCCCCGTAAAGGGAAAAACCGCAAAATCCGCCCTGCACAGCGTGTCGGACTGCCAGTCCATCGTCAAAAAAGCCGTGGTGGAGCGCTTAAAGTCGCGTTACCACGTGAACTGGTTCGCTGAGACCGGCAAAAAGACCGTGATCGAAGTGGGGATGCTCGACGATGTTGCTACCCTGGCGATCGACGCGAGCGGCGCAGGGCTGGGCCGGCGGGGGTACCGCACGCTCAACGGCGCGGCGCCCCTGGCCGAGACTTTGGCGGGTGCGCTGGCGCTGCTGGCCCGCTGCGACGGCACTAGGCCCTTTTTGGACCCCATGTGCGGCTCGGGTACCATTGCCATCGAGGCAGCGCTTTGCGCCTATAACGTTGCGCCGGGTCTGGCGCGCGGATTTGCGGCAGAAGAATGGGGCTTTTTGCCGGCGGGCGTGTTTGAAATGGAACGCGAGCGGGCACGCGCTTTGCGAAAGCCCCAGGCAGAGGAGATAACTGCTTCCGATATCGATCCTGAAGCTGTGCGCATTGCGAAGATCCACGCAAAACAGGCCGGCGTGCCGGTGCGCTTTGCCGTGCAGGATGTTGCCAAGCGAAAGGACGGGCGCAGCCGGGTGACGCTGGTCACCAATCCCCCTTACGGCGAACGGCTGCTCGACCGCCGCTCCTGCGAGGCGCTTTACGCAGCGCTGGGGCGGCTGTACCGCGCGCACGAGGATTGGAAGGCCTTTGTGCTGTGCGCCCACCCCGGCTTTGAAAAGAGCTTTGGGCAGCGGGCGGATAAGCGCCGCAAGCTCTACAATGCCGGCATCCCCTGCCAGCTGTACCAGTATTTTAAGCAAAATGAGCAGCGCCGGCCAAACAAGGCAAAAGAAGAAAGGAAGGCGCATGGTGGAAGAACGGAGAAATGAGCGGGGTGAGACCCTGGCCGAATTTTTGGCTGCTTACGACCCGGCAAAATACGAGCGCCCCTCGGTCACGGTGGATATGGCAGTGCTCACAACAGAGGGGGAGGCGCTGCTCATTCGCCGCAGGGACCACCCGAACATCGGCATGTGGGCGCTGCCCGGCGGCTTTTTGAACATGGACGAGAGCCTTTATGCCGCTGCGGCGCGCGAATTGGAGGAGGAGACCAGCGTGATCGGCGCGCCGCTGCTGCCCCTGGGCATGTACGGCGAGCCCACGCGCGACCCGCGCACCCGCATCATCACCTGTGCGTTCTGCGCGGTGATCGGACGGGATAGCCTGCGCTTTGCAGCGGGGGACGACGCCGCAGACGCTGCGTTGTTTACGGTGCAGTGCCGGGCGGCGGGGGAGGCCTGCGTGGAGCGGCAGCAGCTGCGCGGAACAAAGGTCGCCCTGCCCTGCGCGGCCTGCGGCACGCCCAAAGAAGGCCTTGCCAAGGGCTTTGAACTGCGCCTTACAGGGCGTGGGGAAGCGGAGGGCGTTCGGCTGGGTGCGCGCTGCGCCCTTTGTGACAGCGGGCAGAGCGCCCTGTTGGGCCCGATAGAGGGCCTGGGCGAGATCGCCGGCGACCACGCGCTCATTCTGTTCGACGCGCTGCGTTCGGCGGGGTTTGTGCAGATTTAAGCAACCGCAAAAGACAGGACTCGGAATTATGCAGCGTCCCATAAGGAAGTAAAAAGAAATTTGGCAGGAACCGGTGTGTTAAATCACGCCGGTTCCGATTCG
>CALWSW010000174.1 GCA_944384305.1 uncultured Christensenellaceae bacterium | reverse complement strand
AAGCGAACGGTGTAACCCACCCCAACCATTCCCCTGCGGGGAATGGTTGGGGACCCCGAAAACTCTCGCGAAATAGGCGGCAGCCTATTTTGCGACAGCTCCTTTCTGCGGCGTTTGGCGGCATGCCCCGCCCCCCGGACTATCCCACACCCTGCCTGCATATAGTGAGTACCACCAGAGTGAAAAACACAGGAGGGCGGGGCATGGAGTATTCGGGCAACCGCGTGACGCTCAGCGGCGTGATCACGGGCGAAAAACAGTACAGCCACACGGTGTGCGGCGAGGATTTTTACCAGTGCTTTTTGGAGGTAGAGCGCCTTTCGGGCGCGGTGGACCGCCTGCCGCTGACCGTTTCGGCGCGGATCCTTGCGGGCTGTGCGCTCTCGCAGGGCGAGGGCGTGACGGTCACGGGGCAGCTGCGCTCCTACAACAAACCGGTAGAGGGCGTGAGCCGGCTGATCCTAACGGTGTTCGTGCAGCACATTGGGCCTGCGGCGCCGCCCAGGAACGAGATCCGCCTGACGGGCTACGTCTGCAAGCCGCCGGTCTTTCGGGTGACGCCCTTTTCGCGCGAGATCGCTGACTTGCTGCTCGCCGTGAACCGCCAGTACGGCAAGAGCGACTACATTCCCTGCATTGCCTGGGGGCGCAACGCCCGCTTTGCCGGCCGGCTGAGCGTGGGGACCTGCCTGGACGCGGCCGGAAGGGTGCAGAGCCGGGAATATATCAAGCGCACCGAGGGGGGCGAAGAGCGCCGCACGGCGTATGAGGTCTCGATCGCTTCCCTGCGCGTGCTGGAATAGCCGAAAGCGGCCGGCCTTTTTGCAATTTGCTCTACACTTTTTTGCTGTAATGTGCTAAAATGTAAAACAGAGCGATCAAAACAGGCAGGGAGGTCGGCTATGGATCATTCGCCGCAGTTGAAGTCGGAGGAAGTAAGGGCGCTGTGCCAGGCGGTCTGCCTGCTGCAGAGCGAAGAGGAATGCTACCGGTTTTTTGAGGATATTTGCACCATCAGCGAGATCAAGTCCATCGCCCAGCGGCTGAGCGTGGCCCGCATGCTCGACGGCGAGGCGACGTATCAGGAGATCTCCAAGGCCACGGGGGCGAGCACGGCCACCATCAGCCGGGTCAACCGCTGTTTGCAGTACGGTTCGGGCGGCTACCGCCTGGTGCTGGACCGCCTGATCAAGCAGGACGAAAAGGCGCAGGGCGGGGAAGAGTGACCGGACGCCTGCAAAAAGGCCGGAAGGAAAACAGGGCTGCGGAACGTGAACTGCGGCCCTCTTTTTTTGCTGCGCGCGCCGCACAGGGCGGGAGTATGGTATAATGGGCAGAGCTCATTCACAGGAGAAGAACATGACAGACCTGAAACAACTCAACCCCGAACAGCGCAAAGCGGCCGAGACCACCGAAGGCCCGGTGCTCATTTTGGCGGGGGCGGGCAGCGGCAAGACCCGCGCGCTCACCTACCGCATTGCGCACCTGCTGGATCTGGGCGTGCCGCCTTACGAAATTCTGGCGCTCACCTTTACCAACAAGGCCGCGGCCGAGATGCGCGAGCGCGTGCAGCAGCTGGCGGGGGAAGGCGCGCGGCGGGTGACGGCCAGCACCTTCCACTCCTTCTGCGCGCGGCTTTTGCGCGCGGACATTGCCGAGATCGGCTTTACCCGCGACTTTGTGATCTACGACGACGCCGACCAGCTCGCGCTGTTTGCCGAGATCCAAAAGGAGCTCGATCTGGGCGAAGAGGAGTGGCCCAAGCGGATGCTGCGGGCCAAGGTATCGGACGCCAAGAACCGCGCGGTGCGGCCGGAGGAGTACATCGGCCGCGACGGGGGCTTCCGGGGCGAAAAGCTCATGGCGGTGTACCGCCTGTACGAAAAAAAGATGCGCGAGTACAACGCGCTGGATTTTGACGACCTGCTGTTAAAGACCATCCAGCTGTTTGAACAGTGCCCCGCCGTGCTGGAAAAGTACCAGGACCGCTACCGCTACATCCACGTGGACGAGTACCAGGACACCAACGCCGCGCAGTACCGCATTGTGTATTTGCTCAGCCGCAAGTGGGGAAACCTTTGCGTGGTGGGGGACGACGACCAGAGCATTTACGGCTGGCGCGGGGCGGATATTCGAAACATTCTGGACTTTGAGCGGGACTTCCCGGGGTGCGTGACCCTGCGGCTCGAACAGAACTACCGCTCCACGGCCAATATTTTGGAAGCGGCCAACGCCGTGATCGCCCACAACACCGAGCGCAAGCCCAAAAAACTGTGGACGGACAGCGGCCGGGGCGAAAAGATCACCCGCTATGCCGCGTGGTCGGAGCGCGACGAAGCGGACTTTGTGTGCCGCACCATTTCGGCCGGCGCGGCAAAGGGCGCGCCGCTTGGCGACTTTGCCGTGCTGTACCGCACCAACGCCCAGTCGCGCGTGCTGGAAGAAGCCTTTACGGCCTACGGCCTGCCTTATGCGGTGCTGGGGTCGCTGCGCTTTTACGACCGCGCCGAGATCAAGGATGTGCTCGCTTATTTGCGCCTTGTGGTTAACCCGCAGGACGAAGTCAGCCTGCGGCGGGTCATCAACACCCCCAAGCGCGGGCTGGGCGAGGCGGCGGTGGCCGAGGTGCTTTCGGCGGCGGCGCAGGCGGGCATGACGCCCTTTGAAGCCTGCACCCACGCTTCGGAGCTGCCGCTTTCTGCCCGCATCCAAAAAAAGGTGCAGGCCTTTGGCGACGTTATGGAGCAGCTGGCGGCGCTTTCCGAGCTGCTGCCCCTTTCCGACCTCATCGCAAAGCTGCTGGAGCTGACGGGGTACTGGGAGTATTTGGAAAAGGAAAAGCGCGCAGACGGCCGCAACGAGGATCGCATGGCCAACGTGAAGGAGCTCATCACCGCGGCCGGCGAATTTGAAAAGAACGGCGAGGAGGCCACGCTTTCGGCCTTTTTGGAAAACATTTCACTGGTGGCCAACGTCAACGACGAGACCGGCGACAGCGCGGTGACGCTTTTGACCATGCACAGCGCCAAGGGTTTGGAGTTCCCGGTGGTGTTCGTGGTGGGCATGGAAGAGAACATCTTCCCCTCGGCGCGGGCGGCCATGACCCCCGAAGGGGTGGAAGAAGAGCGGCGGCTGTGCTACGTGGCCATTACCCGCGCAAGGAAAAAGCTGTATTTGTGCAGCGCACAGTCCAGGTTTTTGTACAACAATGTGCAGCGAAACCGCGAATCGCGCTTTTTGGAGGAGATCCCCCCCCAGCTGTTGGAGCTGCCCGAACCGCCCAGGGGCGGGGCGCGCACAGCTACTGGGCAGAGCCGCGGGGC
>CALWSW010000173.1 GCA_944384305.1 uncultured Christensenellaceae bacterium | reverse complement strand
TGGTCACGGTTCGCATCTTGGGGTCTCCTTCTTTGCCTTTGGCTCGGTCTTGGTGTACCTTCTGGCATCGGCCGCCGCTTTGATCTCCCGGCCCTCTTTGAGCAGAGCGCGCAGCGTTTCCGCGTCGCGCGCCTTCAGCGCCTCCAAATAGGGCTGCAGATCGGCGATCAGCCGTTCCAAGACCACGATCAAATTGTCGGTATTTTCCAAAAACAGCTCGGTCCACATGTTTTCGTCAAGCTTGGCGACGCGGGTCATATCCTTAAAGCTGCCCGCCGAAAAACCCATGTGCTCCTGCGCGAAAGGGTCTTTGACATAAGCGCTGGAAGTGATGTGTGCGAGCTGAGAGGTATACGCAATAATTTTATCATGCTCTTCCGGCGTAGAAAAGGTAAGATTTTTAAACCCGATCTCCAAAAAGAACTCTTTGAGCGTTACGAGCATTTCAATACCGGTGTGCTCGTCGGGCGTCAATATCATGGAAGCGTCGGCAAAAAGCGAAGCGCTCGCGTTGTCAAAGCCGTTGTTTTCGGTGCCCGCCATGGGGTGCCCGCCAATGTAGGCAAAGCCGTATTCCCTGGCAATGGCCGAAAGCTCGCGGCACACCCGGCGCTTTACGCCGCAAATATCCACCACAATGGCCTTTTTTGCGATCTGCGCGGCGTGGCTTTTCACGTAGTCGATGGCCGCCTGCGGCCGCACCGCCACCAGGAGAATGTCCGTATCCTTCAGCTCGTTCTCGCCCAGTTCCCCCACAATGGCGCCGCTCATCAGCGCCTTTTGCATGGTCTCTTCGTTGACGTCAAAACCGTAAACCTCGTGCCCCGAGCGCAAACTGACACTTTTTGCCAGCGAACCGCCAATAAGCCCCAGGCCGACAATGCCGATCTTCATCGTTCGCGCCCCCTTTTTTAACCCTGCGCTTCGGCCACGGCGTTGCGGCCGAACATGGTCTGCAGGTTCTTTGCAATGCGGTCGAAGGCCTCGGGGGTCAAGGACTGCGGGCCGTCGCACAGCGCGTGTTCGGGGTCGTTGTGCACTTCAATGATCAGGCCGTCTGCCCCGGCTGCCGCCGCCGCGTAAGAAAGCGGCTCCACCAGCTTGGAACGCCCCGTGGCGTGGCTGGGGTCCACAATGACCGGCAGGTGGCTCAGCGTCTTCAGCACGGGAATGGCGGCAATGTCCAGGGTGTTGCGGGTGTAGGTCTCGAAGGTGCGGATGCCGCGCTCGCACAGAATGACCCGCTCGTTGCCGCCCGCCATAATGTACTCTGCGCTCATCAACAGCTCTTCGTAGGTGGCCGAAAGCCCGCGCTTTAAAAGGATGGGCTTGTCGATCTTGCCCAGGCGGCGCAGCAGCTCAAAGTTCTGCATGTTGCGCGCCCCCACCTGAATGATGTCCACATCGTCGAACATGGGCAGCAAATCGGCGTCCATGATCTCCGTCACGATGGGAAGCCCGGTGAGTTCGCGGGCCTTTTTGAGCAGCCTTATGCCCTCTGCCTTAAGGCCCTGGAAGGCGTAGGGCGAAGTGCGGGGCTTGAACGCGCCGCCGCGCAGCAGCGTTGCGCCGCTTTCCTTCACGCGCTGGGCCACCTCGCAGATCTGCTCTTCCGATTCCACCGAGCACGGGCCGGCGATCAGCGTCAGGCTGCCGCCGCCGATCTTGGTGTTGCCCACCTCAATGACGGTGTCGCGCGGGTGGAACTTGCGGTTGGCGTTTTTGTAGGGCTCGCTGATGCGGGTAACGTCTTCCACAATGTCCAGCGCCTTGATGAGGTTCATATCCACCGACGAAGTATCGCCGATGAGGCCGAGCAGCGTGTGGGTCGCGCCCACCGACTTGTGGATCTCCAATCCCTTGGATTTGAGCCAGGTCATCAGGCTGTCCAGCTGGCGGGGATTCGGGTTTTCCTTTAAAATAACGATCATGGCTGTTCTCCTTTTAAAAATCGGTCAAAGTGTTGGAATCCATAAAAAAATCTGCAGCCGGTTCGCTGCAGATCGCACATTTCTTATTCCGCTTCCCTTACAGGAAGCCTTTTAGGAATCATGCAAGAATCGCAAACGAACCCAAACAAGCCTTGCCGTAATAAAAGCCGGCAAAGCTAAAGTAATAGCGGTATTCGTTTGCGCGATTCATGCTACGCATCGTATTTTGCTCCACAGTTTGATCGCAGCTTCCGCTGCACACCGTTATTCTAGCATACTCACCTTTATATTTCCAGTGTTTTTTTCGGATGCGGTGAAATTTTACATAAGGTGTGCAAAGCCCCCTTTAAAAAAAGGACCTTTTGAAGGGGCTTGAGCAGCCCCAGGGGGAAGGCGGTTGTGATCTGCGGGATTTTTTGCGGCCAAAGTTCCAATACGCTGTCTCGGCCCTTCCCCGCAAAGCGTGATCTCGCTAACCCACCCCACATAATCCCGCTTCACTCGATGATGCGGGGACCCCGGCAAAGCTCGATCGGCGGGGCCCCTGGGTCCCGGGCGCTTTGAGAATTTGACCGCGCGGGAAGGCGCCTCTTAAAACCCGCTTTGCAAGCACCTTTGCTGTACCTTTCGCCTACCCGCCCCGGCGGAAAACGGCAAACGGCCCCGGAACAGTTCCGGGGCCGTTGTGGTTCGCTATATGGTTATTTGCCAGCAGTTTACTTCGCCCGCACCTTCTTCCAGGCGATGGCGCACACCGCCAGGCCGAGGAGAAGGGTCAATCCTGCCGCGGGGGTAACGTCGCCGGTCTTAGGCACGTCCACGGGTCCCTCTTCGGCAGGCGTTTCGCTCTCTTCGGGGAGTTCTTCCAAGCCCTCTTCGGGCACAGTTTCTTCGGGGGGCGTTTCTTCGGTGCCTTCCTGCACGTCACCTTCTTCATCGCCCTCGCCTTCGACGATCTAGAAGTTGTCGTTGCCGGGAATGGCGGTGAAGCCGGCTTGAGCGGCCCCGTCCGCGGGGATGATGCCGCTCAGGTTATCGCTATTGAGCACCGTGCCGCCGGGGACCAAAACGGTGTAGAAGGTGCCGGCCGGCAGGTCGGAAACATAGGCTAAAAGCCGGTTTTTTGTGATGGTTCTGTTTTCCATGTGGGGGTGAATGGTCGTTCTCCTTTCGATCAAGGGCAAGCGCTGCCCTCCGTTCTTGTTACGACCACCATACCACAATAGGAACAAACGTTCTCCCCAAAAAGCCAAAAAAATTCCCTTCCTGCCCAAGGCCTATCGGCCATACAGGCGCCCGCAGCAAGGAAGGGATAAATTTCATTCCAAATACTATAATATAGAAAGGAAAAGAGCAGAGTGAATGACTCTGCTCTATCGTGGTAACCGGCAGCTACCTACTCTCCCGGGCCGTCGCCAGCCAAGTACCATCGGCGTTTGAGAGCTTAACTTCTGT
>CALWSW010000172.1 GCA_944384305.1 uncultured Christensenellaceae bacterium | reverse complement strand
GGTCACGCCGTTCGACCTTGACCTGACCGACCGCGCGCAGCTTCAACTCATGCAGCAGGAGGCCTCCCGCTATTTTTAAGCGGTGCGCCGCACAGAAGCGCCGGGTTTACGCAAGTTTGGAAAGGATTGTGTTGCAATGCAGGAGATGAGACCTCAAGACGGAGATCTTCTTCAAAAGATCGAGCAGGCCTACAAGACCATGAGCAAAGGCCAAAAGCAGATCGCCCGCTATATTTTGGAAAATTACGACAAAGCGGCCTTTGTGACGGCTTCTAAAATGGGCAGCGTCGTGGGGGTGAGCGAGTCGACGGTGGTGCGCTTTGCCTATGCTCTGGGTTACGACGGCTACCCCGAACTGCAGCGCTCCTTGCAGGAATTCATCCGCAACAAGCTCACCAGCGTCCAGCGCATCCAGCTCACCGACGAGATCGACCAGGGCGAGGTTTTGAACACCGTCCTGAAGGCCGACATGAACAACATCCGCGCCACCATCGAAAGCGTCGATCCCACCTCGTTCGAGCAGGTGGTCGAAGGGCTGATCCAGGCAAAAAACGTCTACATCGTCGGCACGCGCGCCTCTACGCCGCTGGTGGAGTTTTTTGGCTACTACCTCAACTTCGTGCTCGACGGTGTGCACGCCGTTACCTCCGGCACGAGCGACGTGTTCGACCAGCTCATTCGCGTCAGCGCAGAAGACGTGGTGCTGGGCATCAGCTTCCCGCGCTACTCCTCGCGCACGCTCGAGGGGATGCGCTTTGCCAAGGAGCGCGGGGCCAAGGTATACGCCATTACCGACAGCCAGCTTTCCCCTTTGGCTGAGACCGCCGACATCACCCTGTTCGCCCGGAGCGACATGGTCTCCTTTGCCGACTCGCTCGTTGCGCCCATGGCGCTCATCAATGCCGTCATCGTCGCGCTGAGCATGCGCAAAAAAGACGAAGTTTCGGCCCGTTTTGCCCAGCTGGAGGGCATTTGGCACAAAAACCGGGTCTACGCCGGGCGGGAAAACGGCTGAACACACCCAAAGCGAAGGGAAGGGCATCCATGCGGCTGATCATCATTCGCCACGGCGAGACCGAGTGGAACCGGCTGCGCCGCACACAGGGCACGACCGATACCGCGCTTTCTGTGCGGGGCCGCCGCCAGGCCAAACGGCTGGGCGCGCGCCTGAGCGGCGCGGGCCTGCGCTGCGTTTACAGCAGCCCGCTTTGCCGCGCCAAAGAGACCGCGGCCGCCATTGCGCTGGCTTCGCCCGCGGCCAGGCTGGAGCTTGCGCCCGCATTGGTAGAGATCCGCTTTGGCGCGTGGGAGGGCCTGACTTTTGAAGAGATCGCCGCCCGCTACCCCCAAGAGCTCGAGCTTTGGAACCGTGCGCCCGCGCAGTGCGTTCCCCCGGGGGACTCCGAGACCCTGCCGCAGGTAGCCGCCCGGCTCCGGGGGTTTTTGAGCGGCCTTTGCGAACGCCACCGCGGCGAGACCGTGGCGGCGGTGTCGCATTCCATCCCCTGCAAGCTCATGGTGGCGCTGGGCATTGGGCTGCCGCTCGACGGCATCCATTCCCTGCGCATGGACAACGCTTCCATGACCGTGCTGGACTTTTACGAAGAGCGCGCGGTGCTCAGGCACTTCAACGACACCGCGCATTTGTTGAACCTGCCCGCCTGCCACAGGTAGCCGCCTGCGGGCTTCGGCACGGCAGAGAAAGGATAAGACCTTGCCCAAGGCGATCGTGGTGGGCGGCGGCCCGGCCGGCATGATGGCCGCGGCGGCCGCGGCCCAAAACGGCTGGCAGACCCTTCTGCTGGAACAAAACGAAAAATTAGGCAAAAAGCTCTTCATTACGGGGAAGGGCAGGTGCAACCTGACCAACATCGCTTCGCAGGAAGAGTTTTTCGAGTCCATTCCCCACAACGCCAAGTTTCTTTACAGCGCGTTTTCGGCTTTTACGAACGCCGACATCATCGCCCTCATCGAGCGTATGGGGGTGCCCACCAAGGTCGAGCGCGGGGGCAGGGTGTTCCCTGCTTCCGACAAGTCGAGCGACGTGCTTTCTGCCCTTGCGCGCTATGTGAAGGAAAGCGGCGCAGAGGTGCTGCTGAAGACGCGGGTCTTGAAGATCGAAACAGCCGGGGGAAGGGTGACGGGGGCCGTTACCACGGCCGGCCGTTTTCCCTGCGAGTGCCTGGTGCTGGCTACGGGCGGCGCGACCTACCCCAAAACCGGCTCCACCGGCGACGGTTACGCCTTTGCCCAGAGCCTGGGGCACACCGTTACCCCCCGCTGCCCCGGCCTGGTGCCGCTCGTCACCGCCGAGCGCTGGCCGGCAGAACTTGCGGGGCTCACCTTAAAGAACGTTCGCCTCACCGTGGAAAACGGCAAAAAGAAGATCTTTTCTGAAATGGGCGAAATGCTCTTTACCCACTTTGGCGTGAGCGGCCCGCTGGTGCTCACGGCGAGCAGCCTGCTGCGCTACGACCGGCCCGCCCGGCTGTTCATCGATTTGAAGCCCGCGCTTTCTGTGGAGCAGCTGGATGCCCGGGTGCTGCGCGATTTCGGCGAAAACACCCGCCGCCAGTGCCAAAACGCCCTGGGCGCGCTGCTGCCCGCCCGGCTCATCCCGGTGGTCATTGCCCAGAGCGGGCTGGACCCCGAAAAACCCGTTCACTCCGTCAGCCGCGCCGAGCGCGCCGCCCTGGTGGCCGCTCTCAAGGGCCTGGAACTGCACGTTGCGGGCCACCGCCCCATGGAAGAGGGCATCGTTACCCGCGGGGGCGTCAGCGTGCGCGAAGTCAACCCCTCTACCATGGAATCCAAGCTGATCAGCGGGCTGTACTTTGCCGGCGAACTTTTGGATGTAGACGGTTTTACCGGCGGCTTTAATCTGCAGATCGCTTACTCTACCGGCGTGCTCGCCGGCAGCTCCATCGCCCGCAGGCCGCGCTGAAGGCCGGGCAGAAAGGAAAAGCAGCAATGGCGCAAAACAGTTTTCCCACCTCGGCAGAAGCCAAGTGCATCGCCCGGGCCGCGGTAAAGATCGCCATGTCCGAAAACCGCGCCGAAGAGCTCGAGATCAAAGAAGAGCTCAAAAGCAAAGGCATCATGGCGGCGGCGGTGGACTTTGGGGGCGATTTTCTCTCTTCCATCGGCAAGATCGTGGAACGGGCGGTGGTCGCCAGCCGCCGGGAAGGCCTGATCGACGACGACTACCACCTGGAAGCGGCGCTCGCCGGCGCAACGCGCGAGGCCATTGCCGTCATCAGCGACAAGAGCATCGGCCTTTCGGTGGGCGGCAAGATCGGCATCGCCAGAACAGAGACCAAAATTGCGGTCTGCCTGTTTTTCGGCGTGGGCATTCTGCACATCGACGAAGTTGTGATCGGCTTTGCCAACCGCGCCATTTAACGG
>CALWSW010000171.1 GCA_944384305.1 uncultured Christensenellaceae bacterium | reverse complement strand
CCTTGACCTGCTTGGCGTTGCCGAGCATGTCAACCGTGGCGTCCTTGAGTTCGATACCGAGTTCGCTCGAAATGACCTGGCCGCCGGTGAGGATGGCGATGTCTTCGAGCATGGCCTTGCGGCGGTCGCCAAAAGCAGGCGCCTTGACGGCCACGCAGGTGAAGGTGCCGCGCAGGCGGTTGACGATGAGGGTAGCCAGCGCTTCGCCCTCGACGTCCTCGGCGATGATGAGCATCTTGCGGCCGGACTGCATGGTCCACTCGAGCAGGTGCAGGATCTCCTGCACGTTCGAGATCTTCTTGTCGGTGATGAGGATGACGGGGTTGTCGAGCTCGGCGATCATCTTGTCGGTGTTGGTGACCATGTAAGCGGAGATGAAGCCGCGGTCAAACTGCATGCCGCGAACGGTCTCGACTTCGGTCTTCATGGTCTTGGACTCTTCCACGGTGATGATGCCGTCGTTGCCCACGGTCTCCATGGCGTCGGCGATGAGGGTGCCGACCTCGGGGTTGTCGGCCGAAATGGCGGCGACCTGCGCGATGTCGTTCTTGCTCTCGACCTTCTTGCTCATGTCGGCAAGGGCGCCCACGGTCGCTTCCACAGCCTTATCCATGCCGCGGCGGAGCATCATGGGGTTGGCGCCGGCCGCCAGGTTGCGCAGGCCCTCGCGGACCATGGCCTGGGCGAGCAGGGTGGCGGTGGTGGTGCCGTCGCCGGCGATGTCGTTGGTTTTGATGGCGACTTCCTTCACCAGCTGAGCGCCCATGTTCTCAAAGGGGTCTTCAAGCTCGATCTCTTTGGCGATGGTCACGCCGTCGTTGGTGATGAGGGGCGCGCCGTATTTCTTCTCGAGCACGACGTTGCGGCCCTTGGGGCCGAGGGTGATCTTGACGGTATTTGCGAGGGCGTTGACGCCAGCTTCCAGGGCCCTGCGGGCGTCGTCGCCGTATTTGAGCTGCTTTGCCATAATGTATTCCTCCTAAACTGTTCCGCGCTTATTCCACAACGGCCAAAATGTCGCTCTGGCGCACGATGATATACTCTTCGCCGTCGACCTTGATCTCGGTCCCGGCATATTTCTGATAAACCACCTTGTCGCCCGCCTTCACGTGCATGACGATGTCCTTGCCGTCCACGTTGCCGCCGGGGCCTACAGAGACCACTTCCGCGATCTGCGGCTTTTCCTTGGCGCTTCCAGGCAGCACGATGCCGCTCTTGGTGGTTTCTTCGGTTTCGACGTTCTTGATGACGACGCGATCAGCCAAAGGCTTGATTGTCATAATGGTTCCTCCTGTTCTGGATATCTGAAGTAACTGAGATCGAATCCGGTGTTAGCACTCAATACTCTTGAGTGCTAACAGCATTATCTTAGTACACTCCTGCCAAAATAGCAATACCCCTTTGGAAAAATTTTTTGCACACTTCTGAACGTTCGTTCCCTTTTTGCTGGCCGGTGCGGGAAGCTCGTGGGCAAAAAGCCCGGCGTGCGGCAAAATCCCGGCTTTCTCGTCGGGCGGCAGTTGTGCTATACTGGGAAAAACCCACCCACGAAAGAGGTGACAGAACGTGAATAAATGGGACTACCGCTTTATGGAGCTGACCCACACCATTGCTAACTGGTCGAGCTGTTTTCAGGAAAACCGCAAGATTGGGGCCTGCATCGTCAAAAACAAGCGCATTTTGACCACCGGCTACAACGGCGCGCCTGCCGGGGTCAAAAGCTGCGTGGAAAAGGGCGAGTGCCTGCGCCGAAAGCTGGGCATTCCCTCCGGCACGCGGCACGAGCTGTGCTACGCCGTTCACGCCGAACAAAATGCCATTGTACAGGCGGCAAAGCTCGGCATTTCCATCGACGGCGCGACTCTTTACTGCACCCACCAGCCCTGTGTGCTTTGCGCCAAAATGATCGTCAACGCCGGCATTGTGCGGGTGGTATACGCCAATGGCTACCCCGACGAGTTTTCCATGGAGATTCTGAATGAGGCGGGCATTTCTGTAGAAAAAATGCCCTGGCCGCCAGAAGACACGCCGGCCTGAACCAGCCGTTTGCCTTGCCGTAGGCCCGCAAACAAAAAGAGCAGCCCATGGGCTGCTCTTTTTGTTTGCGTTCTAAGTCCCTTCGCCGTTAAAAAGCGGGGTAAACTCGCTGCTGGCCGCCTCTTTTCCCTGCAGCCACAGCTGGCTGATGCCGGCGTCCATAGCGTATTGGGCGGCACGGTCGTATTCGAGCGGCGTTACCCGCCGGGCGATCGCCGCAAATTTCTGTGGTTCGGAAAGCACGAGGTGCATGGGGGTGTACTGGCGCATCAAAGAGAGCGCCACGCCCTTTTCTCCGCCGCCGAACCAGCCTGCCAGGGCGTCCACCACCCTGCGGGCATTTTCTACCCCGCGGGGCAGCAGCAGGTGGCGCACCAGCACACCTTTTACTGCGACGCCTCCGCCGTCCACCAAAAGCGGTCCGCACTGCCGCCACATCTCTTTTAAAGCCGCTTCGGCAATGCTGCAGTAATCCGGCGCAGCAGAATACTTCTTTGCCAGAAGATCCGAAGAATACTTAAAGTCGGGCAGATAAATATCCACCAGCCCTTCCAGGCGGCGCAGTGTCTCCACGCGCTCGTAGGCGCTGCTGTTCCACACAAAGGGGATCTTCAGCCCCTGGGCGCGGGCACGCTCCATGGAATCAGCCACCACGAGGCTGTGCGGCGTAGGCGTGACCAAATTGATGTTGTGCGCGCCCTGGCTTTCGAGCCGCAAATAGATCTGTGCGAGTTCTTCGGCATTTTTAGGCGCGCCCTTGATGTGCGCGCTGATCTCGCCATTTTGGCAAAACACACACCGCAGATTGCAGCCCGAAAAAAACACCGCGCCCGAGCCCCGCGTGCCGCTGATGGGCGGTTCTTCCCAAAAATGCAGCGCGGCGCGGGCCACGCTGGGCACTTCCCCCGCGCGGCAGAACCCCGTGCGCGTCACGCGGTCCACACGGCACAGCCGGGGGCAGATCTCACAAGGCTCCAAGCATATCCTCCTTGCCGGCGCATAGGCATAAAGCACCTGCGCCTTGTCCTTATTTTGCGCCTGCCGCGTCCCGTGGCCACGGGGCTCTCATTTCGCGCGGAGCGCATCGTTTTTTGAGTATAGCACATCCTAAGGCCAAAAACGAGGAGCACCATGCGCGTTCTGCATCTTGCCAACTCCTATTTTTTTGCCGGCCGCCTGTTGGCCGGAAAGCTTGCAGGGCTCCAAGCGCTCGGCTATTTTGTAGAGGTCGCCGCCCCGCCGCCCACGGGGCAGGCCCCCTCTCTTCCCTGCCCGTTCCACCCACTGCCCATGGCGCGCAGCATCCGCCCAGGGGCTGACCTAGCCTCGCTTTGCTCCTGCGTCAAGCTGCTGCACAGCGGCAGATACGACGCCGTGCACACCCACAGCTCCAAAGCGGGGCTGATCGGGCGGGCGGCGGCGCGCATTTGCGGGGTCCCCTGCCTGCACAGCGTGCACGGCCTGCCTTTTTACCAAGGGCAAAACCCCTTTGCTTACGCTCTTTTCCGGGAGTTGGAG
>CALWSW010000170.1 GCA_944384305.1 uncultured Christensenellaceae bacterium | reverse complement strand
GTCGTCTTGCCCGCGCCGGTCGGCCCCACGATGGCGATTTTTTCCCCCGGCTTTACCTTGCCCGAAAAATCGTGGATGATGATGCGCTCCGGGTCGTAACCAAACTTCACGTGATCGAACTCCACTTCGCCCTTGACCGAAACGAGCCGGCGAGTTTTTTGCGATTCGTCGCTCAGTTCGGGCTCGTCTAAAAACTCGAACACGCGCTCGCTCGCTGCCGCAGCAGCCTGCAGGCTGTTGGCCGCCTGTGCGATCTGCGAAAGCGGGTTGGTGAACAGGCGAACATACATGATGAAGGCGACGATGGTAGCAAAGCCGATGGTCCCATTCTGCACCAGCACCGCGCCCACCACGCACACCGCCACATACCCGAAATTTCCGATAAAGCTCATGATGGGCATCATCAGCCCCGAAAAAAACTGCGCCCGCCACGCGCTGTTAAAGAGTTTGACGTTGAGCGCCTCGAACTCCTCGGTGACCTTGCGTTCTGCGTTGTAAGCCTTGATGACGTCGTGCCCGGAATACACCTCTTCGATATTGCCGTTCAGGCTGCCCAGCACCTGCTGCTGCGCCAGAAAGTACTTCTGCGAGCGGCCCATGATGAAGATCATCAGCACGAACCCCGCCAGGCTCGCCAGCACTGCCGTAAGGGTCATGTGCACATTTGTCACAAGCATCATCACCAAAGAGCCCAAAAGTGTCACCACCGCGGTGACCAAAGCGGCTACGCTTTGGTTGATGGTCTGGCTGATGGTATCCACATCGTTGGTCACGCGGCTGAGCACGTCGCCGTAGCTGTGCGTATCAAAGTACCTCAGCGGCAGGCGGTTGATCTTTTGAGAAATATCGCTGCGCAGCCGCTGTGACACCCGCTGTGTGACCGTCGACATGATAAAGCCCTGCACGTAGGAAAAGAGCGCGTAGCAGCCGTAGAGCGCCACCAGCGAAAGGGCGATGCTGCCCACTGCGCCCAGGTCGATGGCGCCGAAAATGCCGGCCTCGATCACGCCGGTAAGGTCGCTGATGCGGTCCGGCCCGATGATGGTGCACACCGCGCCCAACACGGCGAGCGCCAAGCCCACCGCCACCGCCGCCGTGTACTTTTTGCAGTATCGCAGCAGCTTTCTCATAGAGGCGCCAAAGTCTTTGGCCCGGCCGGCAGAGGCTTTTCTTTTACCGTGCGGCATTTTCCAGTTCCTCCTTTGAAAGCTGAGAATAGGCGATCTCGCGGTACACCGCGCAGTTTGCCATCAATTCCTCGTGCCTGCCCATGCCGGCGATCTTGCCCGAATCCAGCACGATGATGCGGTCGGCGTCCTTGATGGTGCCGATGCGCTGCGCCACGATCACCGTTGTGGCGTCCTTCGCCTTTTTGCGCAGTTCGGTGCGCAGAACGCGGTCGGTCTTGTAATCGAGCGCCGAAAACGAGTCGTCAAACACGTAAATTTCCGGTTCGCGGTAAACGGCGCGGGCAATGGAGAGCCGCTGCTTCTGCCCGCCCGAAAGATTGGTGCCGCCCCGGGCGACCTGCGCCCCGTACCCCCCTTCCATTTTGTTCACGAACTCCCCGGCCTGCGAAACTTCCGCCGCCTCTTCCACCATTTCGGCGTTCACCTCGTCTTCGTCGCAGCCATAGGCGATGTTTTCGGCAACGCTGCCCGAAAACATCACCGCGCGCTGCGCCACAAACCCGATCTTTTTGCGCAGGGCCGAAAGCCGGTACTCCTTGACGTTCACGCCGTCGATGAGCACTTCGCCCTCTGTCGCATCATAAAAGCGCGGAATGAGATCCACCAGCGTGCTCTTGCCGCTCCCCGTCGCGCCGATGATGGCCACGGTCTCGCCGCGCTTTGCGGTAAAGCTGATGTTTTTGAGCACGTTGCCCCCGGCGTCGGGGTAGCGGAAGCTGACGTTTTTAAACTCCAGCGTGCCATGCTCTTCGCCTTCTTTTTTGCTGCCGTCCTTAAGGCGAACCTCGGTATCGAGCACCTCGTTGATGCGTTCTGCGGAAACCGCCGCCCGCGGCCACATAATGTAGATCATGACCAGCAGCAAAAACGCCATGATGACCTGCATCGCGTAAGAGGAAAAGACCACCATGTCGGAAAACAGGCCCAACCGTTCGGCCGCTCCGGCCGCGTTGATCAAATACGCGCCGATCCAGTAGATCGAAAGGGTCAGGCCGTACATCACCACCGTCATCACGGGCGACATCACCGCCAGCATGCGCGAGGTGAACAGGTGCAAATTGGTCAGCTCGGAGTTTTCCTTTTCGAATTTTTCCTGCTGGTAATTTTCGGCATTGTAGGCACGCACCACCCGAAGACCGGTCAAATTTTCGCGCGTGATGCGGTTGATGTTGTCGGTCAGCTTCTGGATCTTCTTGAACTTCGGCAGCACGAACACCATGATGAGCCCGATCATGAGGATGATGAGCCCCGCGCCGATGGCCGTCGCCGCCGACCACTGCCAGCTCTTGCCGGAGATCTTGACGATGGCCCATACCGCCATCATGGGCGCCCGCACCACCAGCTGAAGGCCCATGGTGACCATGCGCTCGAGCTGCGTGACGTCGTTTGTTGAGCGGGTGATGAGGCTGGCCGTGGAGAAGCGGTTGATCTCCTCCATGGAAAACTCCTGCACCTTGCAAAACAGGCTGCTGCGCAGCACCATGGAGAGCCGCGTGGCCACCCGCGCGGCCAAGAACCCTACCAGTACCGAAGATAGCAGGCTTCCCAGCGCGCAGAGCAGCATGTTGCCCCCCGCGGCGTAAATGCTGCCCATGGCGCTGCCTTTGGTCTGCACCAGCATCGTGATCTCGGACATGTAATCCGGCAGTTTTAGATCCAGCCAAACCTGCGCGGCCACGAGCACGGTGATCACCGCCGTCATCAGCCAATCCCACGGCCTGAAGTGCCGAAACACCTTGGACATGTGGCTTTTCCCTTCCCTTCGTTTCAAAATTTTCTGCGGGAAGTATCATAATCCGCCCCGCCGGGCGTTTCAATCCGAGCTGTCTGAATTGTCGCTTGGCCGGCTTGTTAGCGCACGAACATTTCTTCGGTCCCGCGCCGGTCTTGCCCCCAATATAAAAACCAGGCCCGGGCGATTGCCCCAGACCTGGTTTTTAAGGCTGCGCCGCCGCCGCGGCCGGCGGCCCTTTGCCACGTTAGTTCACGATTTCAGCTACAACGGTTCCACTGAGGAAAGCCTCCGAAACGGTTGCCTGTATTTGGGCGGGCATGATCCTTTGTTCCCCCTCTATTTCATACGCCACAAAGGGCAGCAAGTAAAAGAATTTTCCTTCGTTTTCCGCAAAGTTATCTTCAAATTCAAACGTGACCAAAAATGTTTTTTCCTCTTGGGGCGGAATGGTCAACCCTTCTTCTTTTGCCGTCAACTCAAAATCGTCATATTTTTCTATTTTAACTCCAGAACAAATATCGGACGGATACGTAAAGCCTTCAATGCTGATCTCCTGATCGGTGTGATTCACATAGGAGATGCGCAACTTGGAAAGGTCTGTGTCCTTCCCCCAAAACTGGCTCATGCTCAGGTCCCCGGTCTGCGGTTCCTCTTCCTCACGTATATCCAAAGCGATCCTTCCCAAGTCCAGTTCCACTGTAAAGTTTTCGGAAAAGGAGGTGATGCTGAGTTTGT
>CALWSW010000169.1 GCA_944384305.1 uncultured Christensenellaceae bacterium | reverse complement strand
ATGGCTTTTTCGATATCCTTGATGGTGATGAGCCCCTTGAGGTTGTTTTCCCCATCTACAATGGGCAGCTTCTCAATGCGGTGCTTTTTGAGGATCTCCTGCGCCTGGGCAAGGGTGGTCCCCTCGGGGGCAGTCACGAGGTTTTTACTGGTCATGACCTCGCGGATGGGGCGGTCGAAATTATCTTCAAAACGAAGGTCGCGGTTGGTGAGGATGCCCACGAGCTTGCCGTCGACCGTAATGGGAACGCCCGAGATCTTGTAGCGCGCCATCAGCGCCAGCGCGTCGGTCACCAGATTGTCCGGCCCGAGGAAGAAGGGGTCGACGATGACTCCGTTTTCGCTGCGCTTGACCTTGTCGACATCGGAGGCCTGTTCGGCGATGGAAAGATTCTTGTGGATGATGCCGATGCCGCCCGCACGCGCCATGGCGATGGCCAGACGGGATTCGGTGACGGTATCCATCGCGGCAGACATCAAGGGGATGTTCAGCTTGATCTTCTTCGTGATCTGCGTCGAAAGATTGACGTCTTTGGGAATGACGCTGGACTTGCTGGGGATGAGCAGCAGATCGTCGAACGTGTAGCCTTCCTTTACGATCTTGTTAGCCATAAAGTACCTCCATTGTCGAAAGTGAAAACTTGAGATTGAAGCTAGTTTACCATCTACAAACAGCGCCGTCAACCAAAAACGCGAAGCGATTCCCCATTTTTTGAATAAATGTTTGTAAATTTAATATCATTACTGAGTGACTGAAATTCTGTTCACTTTGTCCTCTCTTTCGCGCGGTTTTGCCTCTTCTGACCAGCGCAAAGAAAGCCGACGAAGTGTTTCTCCCTGAATGTAAAAAGTTCTTGACATTTATTCGTCTTCCCAATATGATGTGTCTAAATAGAATGTAAAACTCTTTTGACATTTAGGAGGTGCGCCATGCAGGGCGGTTCTTTGCCCACCATTTTGCTTTTCATTTTGTGCGGCATTTGCCTTTGCTTTTCCGCCGTCGTGCTTTGGTCGCTCTTTCAAAAGAAGGACGAACGCCGCGCGCTGATCCTGCTCAAAAGTGCTGCCGCCAGCTTTCTGTTCACCCTCCTTTTGCTCGTGCTCGACGCCCTCCTTCCCCTTCTGAGGGCCGGCCGGGGGTTGGGCTCTATGGCGTTGCTGTGCGGCGCGCTGGTGGCCTTCAGCGTCTTCCTTGCACACTACAGCAAAAAATACGGAGGGTAGCGCCATGCGAAACGCCATTCGTGCCCTGCGGCGGGAACGCGGCCTTTCGCAAGACGAGCTGGCAAAACGCTGCGGCGTTTCCCGCCAAACCATCAACGCCATCGAAAACAACAAATACGACCCCACCCTTTCCCTTGCCTTTCGCCTGGCCCGGGAACTCGACACCACGGTAGACGCCCTTTTTGCCCCCGAAGGAGGTACTCCATGAACAGTGGCTTTTTCTTTGACCTCGACCTTCTCCTCAACCCTGTGGCGGTCGCCTGCGCCGCCGCGCTATTTCTGGCCATGGCCGCGCTGCTGATCGCCCGACGCAAACGCCTTTCCGGCGCGCAGAAGGCGCTCTGCGCGTTCGGCCTGGTGCTCAGCCTGGTTTATCTGCTCTTCGTTCTCTATCTGGTCCTCGGCTTTAACAGCAGCCGCCCAGACCCGCAGCCTGCCGCTTTTGCCCGCGCAGTGCTGCCAGGCCACCTGCCTCTTTAAGGCGCGGCTGAAAAACACCCCCTCGCCCAAACAGCAAGGGGGTGTTTTTCGTCGCTGCTTGAATGACCACCGGCGCTCTGCCCGGCTTTGGGCCGTGCGGCGTCAGAAGACCGTTTCCAGCCACTGCACCAGGGGCTGGTACAAAATGGGCAGCAGCATACAGGGGATCATATTGCCCACCGGGATACGCTTTTGGGTGAGTTCGAGCATATTGGCGGCCACGCACATAAGCAGCACGCCGCCCACTGCGCTCATTTCCAAAATGACGGCGGCAGAAAGCACCGGCTCAAGAACCGACGCCAACAAAAAGATCAACCCCTCGTACACCAGCACCGGCAGGGCGGAAAACAGCACGCCGTACCCCAGCGCAGCCGCGTAGGAAATGCTGGTGACGCCGTCGATGAGCGATTTGGAAAACAGCACGGCGTTGTCGCCCCGCAAACCCGAATCCAGCGGGCCCATGACCGACATGGAGCCGATGCAGAACAGCAGCGAAGCCGACAAAAATGCCTCGGTAAAGCGCGCCGAGCCCTCGCCTTCTTTTTGGGCGAACCGGCGCTTTAAGCGGTTGCCCAGCCCTTCCACGCGGTCTTCGATGCGCAGCGCCTCGCCGAGCAGCGCGCCGAGTGCCAGGCAAACGATCATTCCCAGTGAATCGGCAGTCTGAATGGCCGACGACACACCCATAACGCACACCGCAAAAGCAAAAGCGGTCATCAGAATATCGGTAAACCGCTTGCTGATGCGGTTTTTAAACAACAGCCCCAAGCCGCCCCCCACCAAAATGGCGGCAGTGTTGACCAACACGCCGAGCATGGTTCATTCCTCCTTCAAGCCGGTCTGGCGCGCGTAATGGAACAGGTATTGCTGCGCCGCGCCCGCCCACGGGCCAAAGCGCAGCGCGGCCGCACGCGCGGCTTCTTTGCCTTCCTGCCCCGGGTACAAAAAGCGCGAAATGCGCCGGACCCACACGTCTACAGGAAAGGCCTGGTCAAACCCCAGCGAAAAAAGCATGACACATTCCGCCACCTTGGGGCCCACGCCGGGGAAGTTCAAAAGTGCGCGCCGCGCCTCTTCAAACGGCTGCCTGGCAAGCGTTTTGATCCGAAAGCCCGAGGCGATGCGCGCCGCGCTTTCTATGACGTAAGGTGCGCGGTAGCCTGCGCCGCAGGCGAGAAGCTGCGCTTCTTCTGCCCCTGCCAGCCGCTCGGGTTCCGGAAAGGCATAGCAGGGGCCAAAAGGCCCTTCGATCTCCCTTCCAAGGCACGCGCACAACCGCTCGATGATGCCCGCAATGCGCTTGACGTTGTTGTTGGCCGAAAGAATGAACGAGATCAATGCTTCATAAGGATCCTGCCGCAGGATACGGATGCCCTTGCTATATGGCAGGCAATGTGCGGTTTTGGGGTCGGCCGCCAGCAAAGCCTCCATCTCGCTGTAATCGCGGTCCAGGCTGAAATACCGACGCCAAAATGCCCGCTCCTTTGGGGGCGCACAAAGAATCAGGCACTTGCCCACCGGCCGAATGCGGACCGGCCGGTCACGCACAACGCCCTGCCACCAACCGTCCTTTTCCTGCCAGCGAAAAGCCTGCCCGCAGGAGAGGGTCTTTGCAAGGTCGCACCCCTGCGCGCGCAGCACCAATTCTTCCATGGCCGCCTCCCCTCTGTGCAAAATTTATTCAAGCAGCAAAAAAGGCAGCCGCAGCTGCCTTTTTGAAAATGCGATTAGTTGGCGACAGCCTCAGGAGCTTCGTCGTCGCAGGGGTACACGCTGACCTGCTTGCGGTCGCGGCCCAGGCGCTCGAACTTCACGATGCCGTCTACCTTGGAGAACAGCGTGTCGTCGCTGCCAATGCCGACGTTGTTGCCGGGATGGAGCTTGGTGCCGCGCTGGCGCACCAGGATGTTGCCGGCCAGCACGAACTGACCGTCGGCGCGCTTCACGCCCAGGCGCTT
>CALWSW010000168.1 GCA_944384305.1 uncultured Christensenellaceae bacterium | reverse complement strand
GAATGGACTGCCTGGTCAAGCGTGCTGAGCCGCCCCGGCTGGAACACTACCTGTTTGAAGGAAGGCTGGACGGCATGTTCACCAACCTCCCCCACGCCAAAAGCCTTTCCTGGGCAGAGTTTGCCACCGTTGAGCAGTGCGGTGTATGGGCGCTGCTGAACGGGCGCAGTCCCCTGGCCAAAAGAAAGGAGCTTCACTTTTTTGAACTGACCGGCCAGCCTTACGTCAGTTATGCGCGCGCCATGTCTCCCCACGCTTACGACTTTGTGCGTGAAGTCTGCCGCACCGCCGGGTTCCGGCCCCAGGTCGCCGTAAGTGTAGAGGACGTGGAGGAGATTGCCGTCATGGTAGAAGCCGACCGCGGCTTTGCGCTGATGTCCGGCACTGCCGCCCAGTCCTTCCGCTCCTCCAAACCCGACCATTTGGCCGCCATTCCTTTGGCCGATGCCCCCACCGGCTTCGACCTTGTGTTCTGCTGGAACAAGGAGCACACCAGCGCCGCCCTTTTTCAATTTTTGCAGGGCCTTGCGGCAGCGGCTGGAACCAAATAACCGTGATTGCGGCAGCAGTATGACAAAAAAAGCATAATCTTTTCTTTTTCTTCCCCATGTTTCGTGCTCTTTACGCACAAAAGGAATTGGACAGCCCATTTTATGATGGCTACACTATGAAGTAGATCCTGCCGCTGTGCGGAAGAACAGGAAAGACAGCTGCCCTTAGCAAACAAAAAAGTAGCAAAAGGGTAAGAAATGGAGGTTGTGTTTGAACATGAAACGGCTGTTTGCAATCCTTCTGTCGGCGCTGCTGTGCGCCGCGGCCCTGGTGGGCTGCGCGCCTGCAGAGCCCGCAGAGTCCCCCGTCCCCAGCGAGACGCCCGCTGCGGGCGCTCCCGAAGAAGAAGGCGTTTACATCCCCGGCACCTACACCGGCGAAGCCCAGGGCTACGGCGGCGTGGTGACCGTGACCGTCACGGTAGATGAGACCGCCATTGTGGAAGTCGTGGCCGAAGGCAATGCCGAAACCGCCGGCATCGGCTCCAACGCTATCGAGCAGCTGCCCGCAAAGATCGTGGAAGCGCAGTCCGCCGAGGTGGAAGGCGTAACGGGCGCGACTTTTTCGAGTAACGCCGTAAAGCAGGCGGCAGAGGCCGCGCTGGCCGAGGCCCGCGGTGAAAGCGCCGAAACGGCCGTCATGGCCGCCGGCACTTATACGGCAGAAGCCACCGGCTACGGCCTGGCAGAACCCCTGCAGGTAACCGTGACCGTTACGGAAGACGCTATCACCAGCATCGAGGTCGATCCCGACAACGCCGAAACCGAGCCGGTTTTTGAAGCCGCTCTCGAGATCATCCCCCGCATTTTGGAGACGCAGTCCTTGAGCGTTGACACCATTGCCGGCGCGACCCTTTCTTCCGGGGCCATCCGCACCGCTGCGACCGATGCCGTTACCCAGGCCCTCGTTGCCGGCGGCAGCGGCGAAAGCGCCATTTCGGCCTTTTTGACCCTGCCCGAGGAAAGCGATGAGACCGTGACCATCGACACCGACATCGTGGTGGTGGGCATGGGCGCTTCCGGCCTTGCCACCCTCACCCGCGCCGCCGAGACCCTCGCTGCCGCCGGGCAGGAAGTCAACATCCTTGGCATTGAAAAGAACGCCTACTACGGCGGCTGCTCGCTGATGGCTTCGGACTTCTTTGCCGTCAACCCCCAGCGCCACCAGGAAAAGTACAACAACGGCGAAAACTTCATGGACGCCGACGTCATGCGCCGCGTGTGGTTCGAGTACACCGAGGGCGACGGCAAGCAGGAGATGATCGACATCATGATCGACTACTCCGGCGAAGCGCTGGACTGGCTGGAATTTGACCACGGTTATCAGTTCGCCGAGCAGGCCATCGAAGGCTTCACCGGCGAGGACACTTTTGCCGGAAAGATCCAGTTCCTTCCCAACGACAACGGCGCGACCAATAAAGTCGCCATGCACCAGTACTTCACTAACCTGGTGGATACTTACACCTCGCTCGGCGGCGAATACATGCTCGAGACCGAGGGCTACGACCTTATTTACGACGAAGCCAGCAACACTGTGACCGGTGTGAAGGCCCGCAGCATGGCCGACGGCACGGAATACGTCATCAACGCCAAGGTCGTGGTGCTCGCTTCCGGCGGGTTCATCAACAACGCCGAAATGACCACCGAGTACCTCACCGACGAGTACTACCCCCTCAGCGGCGCGTGGTACACCCTGAACACCGGCAACAGCGACGGCAAGATGATCGAGGCCGCCATTGGCATTGGCGCCGGCACCTACAACATCGGCGTGCCTCCCATGGTGCACCTCACCGGCGTGCCCGTCACCCTCACGCAGTTTGAAGACCACGTGGTGGAAGACAAGATCGGCACCATCACCAACCGCACGGCCGTGTGGTCGGAAAACGACGTGCCCAAGTACATGGTCATTTACCCCTACACGCTGGCCGTGAACAAGTACGGCGACCGCTTTGCCACCGAAGAGAGCATCGGCTTCCTGGATTCCTGGAAGGCCGGCCCCACCTACTACAGCCTGTGGTCTGCCGACCAGATCGAAGACCTCAAGGTCAACGGCTTTGACACCGCCGCCCTCACCGGCCCCTCGGTGGCGTGGCTGGGTTACCGCGACGCCGTGCCGGCCGACCACATCACCACCCGCGACCACCTCATGGCGCTGGCCATGCCCGACCGCTACGTGACCTGCATGCCCGACCACACCCCCATCACCATGATCGACGAGATCCTGCAGGCGGGCATCGACGCCGGCTTTATCTACAAGGCCGACACGCTCGAAGAGCTGGCCGAGGTGCTGGGCATGGACGCCAGCAGCCTGGTGGAGACCGTGGAAAGCTACAACGCCGCCTGCGCTGCGGGCGTGGACGAAGCCTTCGGCAAGCAGGAAAAATACCTGCGCGCCCTGGGC
This sequence comes from uncultured Christensenellaceae bacterium, assembly GCA_944384305.1. Classification (GTDB taxonomy): domain Bacteria; phylum Bacillota; class Clostridia; order Christensenellales; family CALWSW01; genus CALWSW01. Next base: position 727 of record CALWSW010000168.1, on the reverse strand, counting down.
GAAGGCCCCTACTACGCCGTGACCGGCTGTGCGCACAGCTACAGCACCACCGGCGGGCTGGACGTGAACACCAGCTTCCAGGTGCTTCAAGCGGACGGCGCCACCCCCATCAACGGCCTGTACGCCGTGGGCACGGACTGCTCGGGTGTGCTCTATACCGAAAAGAAGGCCTATGTGACCTACGGCGGCGCCGCCCAGGGCTGGGCCTACACCTCCGGCTATGTGTGCGGCAAGCTGATCGCAGACAGCGTGGCCGCCGGCGAATGAGCCTCCCTGCTCGTATAAAACGGACCCCTTCGGGGGTCTGTTTTTTATAAAACCGTCGCGGCGCAGCGGGGGGCTTTTTGCCCCGCTCTTTCCGCAATTTGAAAATTTGCGCCGTTTCCTGTATGATGGGTAAACACAGTGTACAAATAGCTTTTTTACTGGGAAGGGAACCATGAATACGCGGGGACTCGAAGCCTTTGTAGCGGTGGCCGGCACACTGAATTTCACCAAAGCGGCAGAACAGCTCTTCATCACACAGCCGGCGCTGAGCCGCCTCATCGCCGCACTGGAAGCCGAGCTGGGCATCAAGCTGCTTTCGCGCACCACCCGAACGGTGGAGCTCACCGAGGCGGGCAAGCTCCTTCTTCCCCTGGCCGAAGGGGTCCTCAGGGGGTGTGAAGACCTGCTGCGCGCCGCCGAACGCGCCCAGCGCGGCATGGTAGGCGCGCTGAACTTCGGC
>CALWSW010000167.1 GCA_944384305.1 uncultured Christensenellaceae bacterium | reverse complement strand
CTCCAGCAGCGCCCCGAACACCGTGGTGAGCGTATAATGATATAGTGTGACCGGCTCCCCCAGGAACACGGCCTGGCGCGCGCCTTCTTCAAAGTAGCGGTCCACCGGAAAGCACAGAATGCCGCCCTGGCTGTCGTACAGCCAGTCCTGCTTTCCCTGCGCGGTAAACACAGGGTGCTCCATGGAGAACACGAAATCGCCGCCCGGTGTGAGCCAGGAAAACACCGAGCTCACAAGGGGGGCAAGATCCCTGACGTAGTGCAGGGCGAGCGAGCTGACCGCCACGTCGAACGAACCCGGCGGAAAGGAAAGGTCTTCGAGCGCAGCGCGGCGGTATACGACGGCCGGGTGGGCGTTTTGCTCTGCCGCTCGCGCGAGCATTTTTTGCGAAAGGTCCACCCCCAGCACCGAGGCCGCGCCGTGTTCTACGGCGTAACGGCAGTGCCAGCCGTAGCCGCAGCCCAGGTCGATCACCCGCCGGCCGGCAAACTCCGGCAGCATCCCCTTCAGGGTCGGCCACTCCGCCGCGCCGCGCAAGCCCAGCTGCGAGCGGGGCATCTGGCTGTATTTTTCAAAAAAAGCCTCTTCATCGTACTTGTTTTCTTTCATGTGCTTCTCCTGACTTTTGCGCTGGGCACAACGAAAAAAGCGGCTTCTGCCGCAGGCTGTCGGTAAGACCAGCCGCCTGGCAGACACCGCTTTTTTGGACCTTTGACTTACTGCTGCCGTTCCAGCACGGTGTTCACGCCGCTCTCGTCATGGATGGTGATGACGTTGCTCGTGCTGTCGAAAGTGAACGAAAGCTCCACGTTGTTGACGGTCATAGTGCCCTCGCTGCCCTCGCCGAAGCTGTAGGTGCCCTCTACCGCAACGCCGCCCATGGTGGCGGTGAGCGTGCCGTCGCCGTGGATGTCGTACACCGTCTGGAAAGTGTTCATGGAGGTCTCATAGCTTTCGGTGCCCTCCACGATGCCCTGCTCGGCGAGCATGTCGGAGATGTAGTCGGTGTAGGCGGTCTCGGTGCCGTCGGTGAGCACGATGGCGGTGGGCTCGTACGCGCCGCTCATGGTGTAGATCTTGCCGTTGTCTTCGCCGCCCTCTTCCTCTGCTGGCGTGCCGCAGGCCGCCGCCGCCACGACCATCATGGCGCAGAGCAAAAAGAGCATCGTCAGTTTTCCGATTTTTTTCATGAATCTACTCCTGAAATCGTGTTCTGCAAAAGAGGGCCGTGCGGTCCCTCCTGCGAATGGTTGAGAGTATAGCACGAAACCCTGCGCCGGTCAACGCGCCCCATCGCCCGCCAAACGGCCAAAAACCGCCTCGCTTTTTCCCCTTCCTATTGCCGGAAGAGCCCCATATTTTGGCGAGTACAGCGCCCCCTGCCCCCATGGGCCCGGCCCGTGCAGCCCGCCGTTGAGGGGCCCCGGTGTTTTCGGAAAATTCACGTTTTTGCAATAGTTGCAACATAAAACGGGCGCGGGAGAAGCTCCCCCGCGCCCCGGAAGGAACAGAGCGCATCAAGCCTTCGGCACGTCGGCCTTGAACTGCTCGATGGCTGCGTTGACCGCCGCAATGACGGCGTTGGGAGTGCGCGTCGCACCGGTAACGGTCATATCGATGCCGCCCTCTACCGGCACGCCGCCCTCGGCGTCCTGCGAAGTCAATACGTACTTGGCAATGGCGGTGTCGGCGCTCTTGCCCTTGAACTGCGCCAGGAAGGCGGCGATGTCGTACAAGGTGTTGCCGGTGGCGGCATAGTTGCCGTTGTACTCCCAGGCGTTTGCCAGATAGGTGCTGTCGCTGTGCTCGGCAATGCGCACATCCACCAGGGTGCGGCTCTCGCGGTCGATGGTGACGTCGATGACGGTAGAACCGCAGGTGCCGCCGGGGAAGTTCATGGCTTTATCGCCCAGCACGCGGTAGGTGAGGGTATCGGCCGAAAGGTCTGCGGGGCCGGCCACCACATGGCCGTAGGAATCCGAGCCGCTGAGCGCTTCGGGGTAGAGGGTGAAGTTGTCGTAAATATCGATGGCGTCATACACCACGGCGTCGCCGCAGCGGTACTCAATGAGCGCCACACCGGCGGCGTTGGCCTTGACCACGTTGTGGGTGACGGTGTAGGTCTCGTCATCTGCCGCCACCTGCGCGGTGCTGACGCCGCCCGGCCATTTCATATCTTCGCCGTTCAACACGTCGTCCGTCACCACTTCGGCGCAGCCGGCGGGGTAGGCGCCCACCACGGTGGTCACGACTTCCTTGTTCTCGCTCTGGCCCTCAAAGTGCATGTTGTTTTCCAAATACCGGTCGACCATCATGCTCTGGTAAGGGCGAATGATGAAGCGCCCCTCCGAAAGGTAGCTCTCGGCCGCGCTCGCCACGGCCTGGGCCAGCACGCCTTCGGTGTTCTGGGCGGCCTCTTCGGCGGTCTGGCCGTAAAACTCGGTCTTCTGCTCTTCGAGCGCCGCAAAATCATCGCCGTAGGCTTCCATCACCGCGGGGTTGCCCATGCCGGTGATGCCAATGTACACGATCTCGCTGGTCGTTCCGTTAAAGTCCACCCACACGCCCACAGGGCCGCCGAATTCGGTCTCGGCCACGCCGCCGGCCACGCGGTCATAAGGGCTGATGGTAAAGGTCTTTTCGGCGGTCTGACCATTGCAGGCGGCCGCAACGGTCACCTCACCCGACGCCAGCGCATACAGGTTTGCCCCTTCGAGCAGCACGAGGTCTTCGCCGCTCGTGACGGAATAGGTCACTTCTCCTTCGGCGCCCGCAGCGCTCAGCGTGATGCACTCGTTGATGACCAGATCCGTTCCGTTTTCGATGGCAAGCGCGCCTTCTTCGCCGCTCTGCTGGCCGTCCGTTCCCTGCTGCTCGGCCGCGGGGGCACAGGCGCACAGCAGCAATGCAACAGTCAGCACCAAGGCCAACACCGCTGTCAACTTCTTCATTTTTCTTCTCCTTTCGCGTTTCCGTGCAAAAAGCGGGCGAGGGTTTAAAAATTTTTAACACCCGCTTGGCACAAGTATAACATCACCCCTTATTTTCTTCTGTAGATTTTTCTACAAACCGTCTGCCCGCTTCTTCATAGCCACAGTCGTGAAGCTCGCAAAGCGCCTCGGGCTGCAAAATGCAGATCTTTCCCCTCTTGGTCTCAACGATCCCCCGCGCGCGCAAAAAAGCAAGCGCCTTGGCGGTGTTCGTGCGGTCGATGCACAAAAAATCCGAGATCTGCTGCTGGGTAAAAGCCAGCTCCCCGTTTTGATTCGCGCAGTACTGGTGGTACAAAAGCTGAACGACCTGGTCGATCCCCTTTTCAAACGCCAAACGGGAGATCTCATAAGCCAGGGTGCGCACCAACCGCCCGCTGCTTTCCCACAGCGACTTGCCGAGCATCGGCTGGGCGCACAACAGTTTTTCCAAATCTTCTTCCGAAAAAAGCAACAAGCGGCAGGGGCCCTTGGGGCGCAAAAACAAGCTGCCGTCAATGCGCTCGCAAAAACCGGCCTGGCTGCCGGCGGGCAAAAAACTGCCCTCCTTGAACCACGCCAGGGTCTTCTGCCCGCCGCTGGGGTGCAGGATCGAAAGCTGCAGCGCGCCCTGCGCCACAAAAAGCGCGCGGGCCTCCCCACCCCCGGCATGCCACAAAAAGTCCTCTTCCACAGTCCGCCGGGCGGTGGCAAAGTGCTCGATCGCCGGCACAAACTCCCGCTGCAGGCCGCAAAAGCTGTATTCTACAATGCACGTCACGGCACGAACCTCCTTTGTCTACTAT
>CALWSW010000166.1 GCA_944384305.1 uncultured Christensenellaceae bacterium | reverse complement strand
AGTGCCCGTGCGGCAACCGCGGCTGCCTGGAGCGCATTGTGGGCGAAAACGCCCTGGGCGAGCGCGACGCCGTGGCCGTGCGCCTGGGCGACCTGAACACCGAGACCAAGCGGGTGCTCGACCGCTTCGGTTTTGAGCAGCCCGAGCTCATCACCACCGTAAAGACCCAGCTTTCGGACGTGCAGTTCGACACGCCCCCCACCATCGGCGAGACCATGACGGTGCGCACCGCGTGGGACATTATGATCGAAAGCAAGGTGCAGATCATCGCCGTGGCAGACGAGGACTGCCGCCTGCGCGGGGTGCTGAACGTGGCCGACATCGCCGAGCACGACATGAACTCCGCCCATAGCGGCCTGTGGGTAGAGACCACGGCCTTTAACCTGGCGAGCGCTTTAGAAGGCGCGCACGTGAGCAGCTCCAATTCCTGGGAGGTCATCGACGGCGACATCATGATCGCTACCGACGCGCCCGAATTCATCACCGCCGACCGCTGCGCCGGCTCGGTGCTCATTGCCGGCAACCAGCCCGGCATTGTAGAGCGCGCCAAGGCGGCGGGAGTCAAGGCCCTCATCCTCTGCCAGGTGGACGTGACCGGCGGTTTGATGGAAAACGCCGCCAAGCAGGATTTTTGCATCATCTCCACCCAGTACGACCCCTACCGCGCCTCGCGCATGATCTCGCACTCCGTGCCGGTCTCCAAGCTCATGCGCACAGAGGGCATCACCAGCTTCCGCATCGACGATTTTTTGGACGACGTCAAGGAGACCATGCTCAGCAACCGCGCCCACAGCTACCCCGTGCTCGACGCCGAGGACCACGTGCTGGGCATGGTTTCGCGCTACCACCTGCTCAACCACAGCCGCAAAAAGGTCATTCTGGTCGACCACAACGAGCGCAGCCAGTCGGTGCCCGGGCTGGAGCAGGCAGAGCTTTTAGAGATCATCGACCACCACCGCATTGCCGATCTGCAGACCACAAGCCCGGTGTACTTCCGCGGCGAGCCGGTGGGCAGCACCACCACGCTGGTGGCGTCCTTGTACTTCGAGCACGGCGTCACCCCCAGCCGGGCCATGGCGGGGCTGATCTCGGCGGGCATCATTTCCGATACGGTCATGTTCAAGTCCCCCACCTGCACCGAAAAAGACCGCCGCATGGCCCAGCGCATGGTGCAGCTGGCGGGCATCAACATCGAAAAACTGGGCGAAGAGATCTTCTCTTCCACCGCCTCCATCGGCACCGAGCGGCCCGAAAAGCTGCTGGAGCAGGATTTTAAGGAGTTCGTGTTCGGCGAGCACCACGTGGGCATCGGGCAGATCACCTGCATGTCCTACGATGTGTTCGACGACCGCAAAGAAGAGCTGCTCTCCTGTATGGAACAGATGCGCAAAAACCGCGCCTACGACATGGTGTTCATGATGCTCACCCAGATCATCGACGAGGGCACCGAGCTTTTGTACGTGGGCGAAAAGGCCGAAGAAACGCTGTTAAAGGCCTTTGCCGGCCAGCAGAAGATCAAGGGCGACCGCCTGCTCACCCTGCCGGGCGTCATGAGCCGCAAAAAGGAGATCGTGCCCAACATTTCCGCTGTGCTGGACTAAAGTTTTTGCCGAAGGCTGAAAAGATCCGCTCCTCTGGGGCGGACTTTTTCGGCCTTTGAGCAGGCCAGGGGCTTTTTTACCCCTTCGGGGCACAGGTGTCGTGAGGTCCGCAGGCCGGGTTCGGTTCTCCGACCACCTCCCGCGAAACCCACCCCAACAACCCACCCCAACATTTTCTTTACAAGAAAATATTGGGGGCCCCGGGTGTGGTTTCCCGCTTTGCAAGCACCTTCGTTGTACCTTCCGCCATTCCGCCCCGGCGGAGAACGGAGAACGGCCCCGGAGCAGTTCCGGGGCCGTTGTGGGTAACTATATGGTCGTTTGCCAGCGAATTACTTCGCGCGGGCCTTCTTTAAAACCACCGCGCAGGCGGCAAGGCCGAGCATAAGGGCCAGGCCGATGGAGGGCAGGCTGTCGCCGGTTTTGGGCACGTCCACGGGTTCCTCAGTGGGAACTTCGCCTTCTTCCGGCAGTTCTTCCAGGCCCTCTTCGGGCACTTCGCCTTCCTCGGGCACGGTCTCTTCGGTGCCTTCCTGCACATCGCCTTCTTCCTCGCCGGGGGTAATAATTTCTTCCTCGCCCTCGATGATCACCTCTTCGCCGGGGACGACCTCAGGCGGGGTGACGCCGGGCAGAGCGGCGAAGGTGACGTTGGTGTACATGCTGTTGGTCAGGTTGGGCAGGGTGGTGCCGCTCATGTTGCTTTCGGCGGTCACCAGGCCGTCCAGCACGGCCACGTCATAGGTCATGTTGGCCGGCAGGTCGTGGAAGTACAGGCTTTGGCCGGGCTGCAGGGTGAACACGCCCACGCCGTGGTCAAAGTAGTGCCCGCCGTAGGAGCCGGTGAGGATGCGGCCCAGGGTGACCTGAATCTGCACCGGCTGGCTGCTGCCGTCGGCTTGACGGGTGACCACCAGGTCGGCGGTGATGGGGTCGGTGTTTTGGATGCGGGAGGTCACAGTCTGGCCTGTGGGCACAGGATCGCCGTTGACCGTGATGGGGCTGCCGCTCTTGTTGACAACGGTCACGCCCGCGGGCAGGTTGAGGTTGACGCTGCCCTTCTTAACTTCAATAACATCTCCGGGCTTGGCAAGCGACTGCATGGTGCCGATGCTGCTGCCAACGTAATGGGTCGTCGCGCCGCCTTTCTGCAGTGTGGCGTACGTTTCTGCGGTATCTACAAAAGCAGAAACATCACTCGTAAAGCTGCCGCCGGTGACGTTGATGGTAGCATCAGCAATGTTGCTTAAACCTTTAGGAGAAGTAAACTCACCTTCAAAATTGCCGCCCTTTATATTCAACACAGCCTTTTCTAAGAGATCCGCCTCCTCTGCAGAGTCATCGGAACCATATTCAATCTTTCCTTGAACAGTGCCCGTCATTGTTTCATCAAAGGTAACCGTAACACTGTCCGTATAACCACCACCAGGCCAATAATACAGGTCGAAGGCCGTGCCGCCTTCCCTCGGAATAATGTTTGTGTTGTTCTTTATGAGCACACTCCCACAATTGTTGCTAAGAGCGTAATTCGAAATGGCAGAGCCCTCTCTTGAATCCAACGTAACATTATCCAGGGTTAAATCGCAATAATTTTGTATCAATAACCGTACACTGGTATCTTGGGCCTTGATCGTACCATTTAAAAATGTAACTTTGCTTCCTTTCAACAATTGAAAGCCATTAGTTTCAGTACCACTTGAGCCAACACCCGTTGCTACTGTAAAAGTATGTCCGTTTAAATCAAACGTTATATTGATGGGATCGTTGTCCTTCGTAGTATCGTCAGTAATTGAAGAATAGCCCACGCCAATTCCCTTGTCGGAAGTATCCGTCAACAGCGTGATTTTGTTTTCTTTCATTCTTTCTTCAGAACCGCTTAAGTTACTATGTAGTTCGTCCACCGCAGTTCGAAGTGAATTGTAATAGACAGCACGAGAGCTTGTATCTACACGTACTGTCATTCCTGCTTCGAGCGCCTCAATGTCGGATGCGTATGAAGCTCCATTCGCCAGCGCCGCCACAGGCAGCAGCACCGCGATCATGGCCAGAGCCAATAGGATCGCCAACACACGTTTCTTCATGTTTGTTCCTCCTTTTTGTTTGGGAAGACGGCTCTGCCCGCAGGGGAAACACCACCGCGGGACGGAATCGATCTTCTGCCCAGGAATCTTTCGGGACAGAAGAAATTTGAAGTACTGGGGAGGGCGTGATAACGCGA
>CALWSW010000165.1 GCA_944384305.1 uncultured Christensenellaceae bacterium | reverse complement strand
GACGTTTTCGTCTTCAAAGCAGCGCACCACGTGCACGATGGCGTCCACCTCGCGGATGTGCGAAAGGAACTTATTGCCCAAGCCTTCGCCCCGGCTGGCGCCCTTGACCAAGCCGGCAATGTCGACAAACTCGATGGTGGCGGGGGTATACTTTTCGGGGTGGTACATTTCGGCCAAAGCGTCGAGCCGCTTGTCGGGCACGGCAACGACGCCGACGTTCGGTTCAATGGTGCAGAAGGGGTAGTTGGCCGCCTGCGCGCCCGCACGGGTAATGGCGTTGAAGAGCGTGCTCTTGCCGACGTTCGGCAGGCCGACGATGCCAAGTTTCATTTCTTTTCCAACTCCTTTGCGCTGCGGGCGGCAAAAGGCCCGCGCCCTTTCTTTTGTAAAAGCTTCCCTTGTCGTTCGGTTTTTAATTATAGCATGGAGCGCCTGCGTTCTCAACCTCTGCGGGCGTTTCGGGCGCTTTTTCCGCGGGTTCTTTGCCCTCCGGCAAAGAAACTTTATAAAAAAACCCCCTCCCCTTTTTCTTGCAAAAAACACTGCCGCCCGGTATTCTAAAGGAGGCGCGATATGCAGATTTGCTATATTTAGGAAGGAGGAAGCCATGCGTTCGTTTCACTGGAAGCAAGCCCTGCGCAAAAAAAGCGGCTTTTTGCTGGCCTTCGCCCTTCTTCTTGCCCTGTCTGCCCTCTTTTTTTTCGGCCTGCGCGGGGGCAAAAACGTCGTTACCGGCCAAACGATCGGGCCCTTCCCCTGGTGGAACGGGTGGAGCTTTTTTACCGAAGAGGGCGAAACGGTCCAGCCCGATGCACAGGGCCGCTTTGACCTGCCCGAAGGTTCGCTGCTGTACTGCTCGTGCACACTGCCCGACGCCCTGCCCAACGATGCGATCCTGTTGATCTCCGGCTCTTTTGAAGGCGCGGTCACGCTCGACGGCGCGCCTGCCGACACCGCCGGCGAAGGGCTGAGCCATCTGGCCGTGCTGGAAAACGCCGCCGGCCGCGTTTTAACGGTCTCGGTGCGCTTAACGGGCGCGTCTTCTACCTTTGCCCTGCCCTCCCTTACACTTTACCAAAGCCTGTACGACTACCACAGCTGCCGCACTTCCTTGGGCCTGGTCGGCGGGATCTTCCTCGCCAGCGCAGCGCTTTTGCTGGGGTTGTTTTTGTACCAGATGTGGAAGGGGCCGGCCGACTGGCAACTGCTGTTTACCGGTCTGTTTGCGCTGTTTTCCTGCATCGCCCGGATCGCGTACCTTTACACCCACTCGGTCACGCCCGGGGCGGCGTGGTTTTTTCAAATGCTGCCCCCCCTGCCTCTTGCGTGGCTGTTGTGGTACCGCTCCACGGGCAGGTCCCGCCGGTGGGGCTGGCTGCTGCCCGCCGCGCTGACCGCTGTTTTTCTCTGCCTGGCCGCGCTGGCCGCAGCGGGGCGGTTCTACGCTGCCGCCGCCATGTTCGTGCGCGGCAAGCTCTTACCCCTCGCCATATGTTTGCTGCTGCTCGAAACGGTGTGGGAAGCGGTGCGCGGCGGCGGCTGGCACCGGCGCTTTTTGCTGCTTTCCCTCGGCATGGCCGGGGCTGCTTTGGCGGTCTCTGCCCTTTCGCTCACCGGCGGCAGCTACGCTTCCCCCGCGCCCCTGCAGATCAGCCATTTTGGGCTTTTGCAGGGCAGCCTGTTCCCCATGCTCAACGCCCTTTGCTGCCTGCTGCTCTTTTCCTGCCTGCTGCTCGCGGTGCACGATTACGTGCAGGCCACCGCCCGGCGGGACGTGGCGCTGCAGACCATGATCTTGCAAAAGCGCCACATGAAGCAGCACGCCGCCGCGCTCTACCGCTCGCTGGAAGATACCCAAAAGCTCCGGCACGAAATGCGCCACCACATGGAAGCCATGCGCGCCCTTTGCCAGGCCGGGGACCTGGAGCGGGCGCAAAAATACGCCGACGCGCTGTGCCGTTCCCCGCTTTCGGCCCCGGCCGCCTACACGCAAAACCCGCTGATCAACGCCCTGCTTTCCGAGCGCCTGGAACGCGCCCGCGCAGAGGGTGTGCGGCTGCACATCGTGGTACAGGTGCCGGAAGAACTGGGCATAGAGGACGCCGACCTTTCCATGTTCCTCGCCAATTTGCTGGACAACGCCGTGGAAGCCGCCTGCGCCGCCACAGGCGAACGCCGGTTCCTCACCCTGCGGCTGGAAATGAACGGCAGGCGGCTCTCTGTGTTCTGCCAAAACGGGTACGACGGCTCGCTTCTTTGGGGAGAGCGGGCGGCTTTGCTTTCAAACAAAAAGGAAAGCGGGCACGGCTATGGCCTGCAGATCATGCGCAGCGTGGCGGAAAAATACCACTGTGCGCTCGCCGTCAGGCACGACAACGGCCGCTTCAGTGTGCGGGCCGACCTGCTGATCCCCGAAGATGTGTGAACCGCGCGCCGGGAAAGCCCCGGCCGCAAAAATCGTTCCTGTTAAAAAGCAGCCGGTGATCCCTGGCTGCTTTATTTGACAATCGCCGCGAAAATAGTATAATCATGTCAAACTCAAGGAAGGATCGCAAAACGAGAAACGGTTTTCTGTGCAGATGATGGAAGCAAAACAAGCGCAAGCGCCCCATGCGGCGGCAATGGTCTGCAGCCAAGACCAGGCCCTGTGCGGCCGCTTGCTTCGCGTGCTCTCCCACTGGGCGGAAGAGGCCTGCGTGGAACTCGCGCTCTGCCAAACGACCGCCTGGATGGGCCCGCCGAAAGAGGGGGGCATTTTGTTCTGGGATGCCGACAGCGCCCCTGTGCTCGTTCCGGAGCTGCTCGAAGATCTGCCCAACACCGCGCTCGTTCTCCTTTCTGCCAACAAACAGACCGCCATCGACGCCTACCGCTACCATCCGGCGGCCTTTTTGCGGCCCGACGCCGGCTACAAAGCCGTGCGGCGGGTCATGGACCAGTGCTTTCCCTTTTGGCGCCAGGGGCTCAAATGGCTGGACCTTCCCTTCCGCCGGGAGCGGGTGCGGCTGCCCTTGTGCCAGCTGCACTGTGCCGAGGCCGACGGCCGCGAGACCCTGCTGTACTGCGCCGGCGGCCAGATGCGCGCGAGCTTCCCGCTGGGAAAGCTGTGGGAAGAATTGCCTTCCCCTCCCTTTATTCGCTGCCAGCGGGGATTTTTGGTCCATTTGGGCGCCGTACAGGACATGGCAGGCGGCACGATCGTGCTGAAGGATGACCACCGCGAGGTCGCCGTCAGCCGCCAGCTGGTCAAGGACGTTCAGCAGGCGCTGCTTTTGTGGCGGTCTGCGCGGGAAGGATAGGGAAGCGCTATGAAGATCTCTATTGTTGTGTGCGACGACTTGGCGGAAGAACGCTTTGCCCTTGCCCGCATGATCGAGCAGTTTGGGGACCAAAACGGCCTGGACTTTTCGCTGGAGACGGTATCGAGCGGCGACGAGCTGCTGGACCGCTGGACGCCCGGCCGGTGGGACATTGCCTTTTTGGACATTTACATGGACGGGATCTCGGGGGTGGATCTGGCGCGCCGCCTGCGCCAGACCGACCCGGAATGCGCCGTGGTTTTTGCCACCACCAGCCAGGACCACGCGCTCGTGGGGTACGATCTGCAGATCTCGGACTATTTGGTCAAGCCCTGCCGGCAGGACGAGGTGGACGACGCGCTCGCGTGGATCCTGGAAAAATACGCCGGCCGCCTGCGCACCCTCCGCCTGTACGCCAACTGGGAAGAGTTTGAGGTGCGGTTAAAGGACATTGCCTACATCGAGATCCAGGGCCACACAGCCCTTGTGCACACCGGCGGCCAGGTGATCTCCACCCGCCGGGGCATCGACTCTTTGGAAGAAGAGCTCACGCTCGATTCCTTCT
>CALWSW010000164.1 GCA_944384305.1 uncultured Christensenellaceae bacterium | reverse complement strand
CGGCTTAGCCCCGCAGCGGAAGGAAATGTCCCTTCCCCGCGGCCAAGCCTCAAACAACGAGATCCCCCGGCTTTGCCGGGGGATCGTTGTTTGGGGGCTTGCCGCAAAACAGGCTGTCGCCTGTTTTGCGACAGCCCCCTCAGCTCTTTGTTTCGTCCTGCGGCGCCGGTGGAATAGGCCCGTGCTCGCGCTCAAACTCCAGCACCCGCTTTTTTAGGTACTGCTCGATCTCCTTGTTCGCCGAGCGGCCCTCGTACTCCGCAATCTAGCGGAATTTTTGAAACAGCACCCGGTCGACGCGCAGGGTGTAGCGGAGCAGTTTGTCTTGCATGGCCTTCTCCTCGGTTTTTAGCATTAGTATGACTTTATTGTAGTGGAATATTTGCGTCAAAACCGAGATGGTGGTATTATGACGGATAAATGACGCTGCATTTCAGGAGGGCGCCATGCGTGTTGCGGTGATCGGTTCAAGAAATTTGAGGGTGGCAGATCTGGAACGTTACCTCCCTAAAGATGTTGCCGAAATCATCTCGGGCGGGGCGCGGGGCATCGACAGCTGCGCAAGGGAATACGCCGTGCTGCGGGGCATTCCGCTGAAGGAGTTTTTTCCGGAATATGGGCGTTATGGCAGGGCTGCGCCGCTGAAGCGCAACTTGAAGATCATCGAATCCGCCGGTTTGGTATTGGCGTTTTGGAACGGTTCTTCGCGGGGAACAAAGTTCGTGATCGATGCCTGCAAAAAGCGCGGTGTGCCGGTCAAGGTGTTTTTGCAAAGCAAAGAATAAAAGCGGCCCCGGCGGTTTTGCCCGCCGGGGCCGCCGGCGTTTGCGGGGGAGCTTGTGCGGGCGGGGCAAAGCCCTTTCCCCGCGGTTTGGTTAGTAGCACCCCGGGTGCTTCAGGTCCTGCAGAATGCCCAGGCACTCGCCGAAGCGCTGGAAGTGCACGATCTCGCGCTCCCGCAAAAAGCGGATGGGGGCGGCAATGTCCGGGTCGTCGGTGAGCTGCAGAATGTGCTCGTAGGTGGCGCGGGCCTCCTGCTCGGCGCCCATGTCGGCCGTAATGTCGGTAATGGGGTCGCCCGTTACCGACACATAAGCCGCCGTAAAGGGCACGCCGTTGGGGTCGGCGGGGTACACGCCCTTGCCGCGCATCACGTAGTAGGTGTCCAGCCCGGCAGCCTTGATCTGGTGGATGTTCGCGCAGTTCATGATCTGGTAGATCATGGTGCCGATCATCTCCCAGTGCGCCAGCTCCTCAGTACCTGCCTCGGGGTCACAACGGCCAAACCCTTTTTCTTTACATCCCAAAGGCCGTCTGGTATCCTGTCATCAAAAAGCGAACCTCTGCTGCAAACGGCACGGCGGGAGGGGAAGGGGAAAAACGATGGAAGTTACGGTGATCGACCGCGCGGCCTGGGCGCGGCGGGAGTACTTTGAACACTATCTGACGTCCGTGCCCTGCACCGTCAGCATGACCATGCAGCTCGAAATTGCGCCGCTGCGCCGCAGCGGGCGCAGGCTCTACCCGGCCATGCTGCACCTGCTGGCCCAAACGGTCAACGAACACGGGCAGTTCCGAATGGCGCTGCGGGGGGAAGAGCTGGTGCGCTACGGGTCCATGACGCCTTACTACACCGTCTTTCACAAACAAAGCGGCAGTTTTTCCAACCTGTGGACGGACTACGCGGAGGACTACGGGGAGTTTTTGGCCCGCTTTGAAGAGGACCAGCGCCGCTACGGGGCAAGCGAGGGCTTTTCGCCCAAGCCCGGCCTGCCCGAAAATTACTTTACGGTCTCCATGCTGCCCTGGCGGGGGTTTACGGCATTTCAGGTCAACACCCCAGACTACCGCTACCTGCGCCCCATTTTTACCATGGGCCGGATGGAAGAAAGCGAGGGGAGCTGTAAATTGCCCTTGGCCGTGCAGGTGCACCACGCCGTGTGCGACGGCTTTCACCTCTGCGCCTTTTTAGACGGCCTGCAGCAAAAGATCGACCGGCTGGCCGCGCCCCCGGTACGGCCAGAAGGAAGGATCACCCCTTGACGCTCTGGGGCACAGTATCGTCCTGCCAGCCCCGGGGACGCTGCCGCAGGTGCAACAACGGCAGCTGAACAGGCAGAAACCCGTTCAGAAGAGCGACCTAAGCGCAGGGGCCCCGGGCGGTGTCGTGCCCAGCTCCGGGGCCGGTGTTCGGCGTCCCGGCCCCAAAGGCCGCGAAATCCCCGCCGGGGCGGATTGGCGGAAGGCACAGCCAGAGAGTTTGCAGAAAGGCTTGCATGGCCGCCTTGCCCGGCGGTCAAATTCTCAAAGCGCCCGAGGCCCAGGGGCCCCGCCGATCGAGCGAAGCGAGATCGTGCCTTGCGGGGAAAGGCCGAGATAGCGCTTTGAAATTTCGACCGCAAAAAAGCCCGCGGCCCGTTTATGCCCCGCAGGGGTACAGGCCGCAAAAAAATCCCCGCAGGGGGCCGCCCCGGCAAAAAAAGCGGTTTCTTCAGAAGGATTACCTTCTGTTTTACAAAAAAAACCCCCCGGGCTGCCCAACGCCCCCAAAAAACCACCCCGCAAAGGTCAACTTTCCCCTCACCCCTTCATAATCATAAGTGCGCACCCGCGCAAAATGTTAAATAAAGGGGGCAGGGCTTGTGAAACGCCGGGCGGTTCTCTTAAAGCCCGAAGGGCAAACCAAACCAGAAAACGCCAGCGCGGCGTTCTGCCGGGCCTTTGCCCGCGCCGCGCTCGAATCCCTCCGGCAGCAGGGCGCTTTGAGCGGGCGCCTCTTTTACGCCGCCGCGGCCGCGCTGGAAGAGGACGCCCCCCCAGCGGAGAAAGAGCGGCCGTGAAGGTGGCGGCTTACTGCCGGGTCTCCACCGGGCATGAGGACCAGGCCCAGTCTTACGCCAGCCAGCAGCGCTATTTTCGGGAATACGCCGCCCGCCAGCCGGGGTGGGAACTGGTGGAAATCTACGCCGACGAGGGCATCAGCGGCACCAGCACAAAAGGCCGCGCGGCCTTTCGCCGCATGATCCGGGACGCCGCCGCCGGCCGGTTCCAACTCATCCTCACCAAAGAGATCTCCCGCTTTGCCCGCAACACGCTCGACAGCATCTATTACACCCGCGCGCTCAAACAACACGGCGTGGGGGTGCTGTTCGTCAACGACGGCATCGACACCCGCAAGGCCGATTCCGAACTCTATTTGGCCATCAAGGCCACGCTCGCGCAGGAAGAGAGCCGCGCCATCAGCGCGCGGGTCAAGTGGGGGCAGGCGCGGCGCATGGAACAGGGCGTGGTGTTCGGCCGCTCGCTGCTGGGGTATCGCGTGGCGGGCGGCAAACTGACGGTCAACGAGGAGGGCGCCGAGACCGTGCGCCGCATTTTTTTAAAATACGCGCTGGAAAAAAAGAGCGCCCAAAGAGTGGCGCGCGAGCTGGAGGCCGAGGGCCAAAAAACCGCCCTGGGCGGCACAAAATGGCGGCCTTCGGTGATTTTGAAGATCTTGAAGAACGAGAAGTACTGCGGCGACCTGTGCCAGAAAAAAACCGTCACGCCGGATTTTTTGACCCACCGCCGCCAAAAAAACCGCGGCGAGGAGCCGCTCATCTGCCTGCGCGGCCACCACCAGCCCATCGTGCCGCGCGCGCTGTGGCAGGCCGCCCAGCAAGAGATCGCCCGCCGCAGGGGCCTTCGGGGCACGCCTGCGGCCAATCCGCTCGCCGGCAAGGTGCGCTGCGGCTCCTGCGGGCGGGCCTTTGCGCTGCGCAGAATGTCAAGCGGCGCCTTGGCCTGGCGGCCGGCCTGCGCCTGCGGCACGGGCTGCCAGCTCGGCGAAGGGCTGCTCATGCAGGCGGCGGCAGAGGGGCTTTGGGCGCTTGCGCCTCCCCGTGCCGGGGCAGAAC
>CALWSW010000163.1 GCA_944384305.1 uncultured Christensenellaceae bacterium | reverse complement strand
TGGGCTGGGTGTCCGAAGACTGGGTCGACCCGCAGGGGGACCCCATCGGCATCGGGGGCGACCCCTCTGGCGCCTCGGCCGAAAA
Organism: uncultured Christensenellaceae bacterium; assembly: GCA_944384305.1. Classification (GTDB taxonomy): domain Bacteria; phylum Bacillota; class Clostridia; order Christensenellales; family CALWSW01; genus CALWSW01. The sequence continues at coordinate 3,843 of CALWSW010000163.1, read as the reverse complement.
AGGCGAGATCATTTTAAGCGTCAGCGCCAAATCTCTTGTTCCCGCCCTGCTCGAGATCCGGGACTGGAAGGTCTGAGCGCCCCCCTCCTTCCCCTTTCCTTTTGCTTCTTCATCCCTCCTTCTACTTTCGCCCGCAGGGCTTCTTGCTCTGCGGGCAACTTTTGTGCCCAATCTTGGCGCGCAAAACGCCCCCCGTGCAGCCATTGCACAGGGGGCGTTCCTTTCGTTTGCCGGCGGGCACTGCCCGCGCGGCCTTATCTTTGTTCCACCGTCAATCGGTCACCGGGCTCAGCGTCGCCATCACCATCTCGGCAATGTCGCGGCCGTCCTCCAGCAGGTCTTCCTGCAGATTGTAGCCCAAAGCGTAAGGCAGGCCGTCGATCTCGGCCGCGGCAAAGAAGAACTCCATGTCTTCCATGTAAAACATGCGGGCCTTCCAGGTCACGTTGTAAACGGTCTCTTCGGCGACCTGGCTCAGATCCACGTTCAAAACCGTCCAGGCGTCGCTCAGGTACTCGAGCACCTCGTCGGCGGTGTTCATGCACCCGCCCATGTAGTTGACCTCCACGTACTCCAGCCCCCGTTCCGCCACGGGGTACAAAAGCACACAGGGCACCTCCACGCCGTACACGTCGTTGTACACCAGTTCGATCTCTTCCACCAGCTCGGGTTCGTACAGGAAGTAAATGTTGGCCTCGCGGTTTTCATACACCGCGTAAGGCACATTTGCCGGGCCGTGGACCGTCAGGGTCTCCATGATGTCGGCGATCTCCTGCCAGGCTTCCACGCCGCTGTTGAGGGTAGCGCCCATCATCATGTAGCAGCCAAAGCCGTTGTCGCCCTCCACCGTCGTCAAGTCGATATCCACAACATCCGCATCCCCGCCATTCGTCATGTGGAAGAGCATGGCGTAGCCCAGCCGGCCGTTGATCGTTACGTAGCCGGTCGTGTCGACCACGTACTCATCCGCGCCGAATTGTTCTGCAACGGCCGCCATAATGGCGTCCTCGTTGGCTTCAATATCCTCGACCGAATGGATGGGCTTGCCCACGATATCCAGCATGAAGTCGATCTCCAACACGCGGTCGCCCGCAGCGTTGGAGAAGGTGCGGTTGTCGGTCGTGCTGTAATCTGCGGGCAGGGTGAGGGATGCGTTGAGGTCGTCCAGGTCGTAAGTGACCCCTTCAAACGCCGCAGGCGGCAGCGTGGGGGCAGGCGTTACCGTGGGAGTGGGTGCCGCCGTATCGGGCTCGGGCGCTGCCGTGGAATCAGCGCTGCCCAGCAGGCCTTCCAGCGCCGGCCAGCCGCCGGAACTGCCGTCTGGGGTGTTGGTCACGGCCGGCGGCTCATAGCCGCCCAGCGTTCCCGCTGCGCCCTGGTTTTTGCCGAGCAGCGCGATCAGCAGAATGATCAGCCCCGCCACAAGCAGTGTGCCCACCCCTACGATCGCCCACTTGACCGCGGGCTTCATTTTGCGCGGGGCAGGCGCACCGCTCACGCCCTGCTGGCAGTAGGGGCAGCTGGCAAAACGGGTCTCGTCATAAACATGGCCGTTTTCGCACTCTTTCATGGTCTTCCTCCTAAAAAATCAACTTGCGGCAAAATCGAAAAAATTTTAAAGAAAAGATCATGCCTTTGCCCGCGCCGTGCCAGGGCTTTTGCCGGGTCTTTTGCGGGCTCACTTATCGATTCTATCTTAAAACAAACTGTTAAAAAAAGCAAGCTGCCGCACCCAGCGCCGCAACCAAAACGAACACATCCTGTTGCCGGCGGTTGGTAGAAATCAGCGGCGTTTTCCTTATAATAAAAGTCAGAAAGGAGTGAAAATCATGAGCGATCTGAAAATTCCGCTTGCCAAAAACCTGGCGGCGCTGCGGGCGCGGTCGGGTTTGACGCAGGAGGGCGTGGCAGAGCACATCGGCGTGAGCCGCCAGGCCGTGGCAAAATGGGAGGCCGGCGAGAGCCAGCCCGACCTTTTAAACTGCGCCGCGCTCGCCGCGCTGTACGGCGTGAGTTTGGATGACCTGGTACATTATGACGAGGCAAAGGCCGGCCTGTTTATTCCACCCAAGGACAAGCACATCATCGGCATTGTGACCCTGGGGGAACGCGGGCAGCTGGTGCTGCCCAAAAAAGCGCGCGAGCTTTCGGGCTTTGCCCCGGGCGACCGGCTGATGCTGCTTTGCGACACCGCGCCGGAAAGCGCCGGGCTGGCGCTGGTGGCGGCCGACCGCTTTTTAGGCGCGGCCGCGGCCTTTTTTCAGTCGCTGCAGCCCTTTATGGAAGAACAAAAGGAGGAGCCATGACGGCGCTTTTGCAGGTGGACGACCTGTGCAAGCGCTACGAGCGCTTCGCACTTAAAAACGTTGGCTTTGAAGTAAAAGCAGGGCGCATTGTGGGGCTCGTTGGCAAAAACGGCGCAGGAAAGACCACCGCTTTGAAGTGCCTGCTGCACTTTTTAGAGCCGGACGCGGGGCACGTACAGGTGCTGGGGCAGGACTTTTTTGCCAACGAGACCGCCTTAAAACAGCGCGTGGGCGCGGTGCTGGGCGGTGCGGAGTTTTACCCCTTAAAGCGGCTGCGCACCATTGCCGCCGTGACCCGGCGCTTTTACAGCTGCTGGGACGAAGCGGCCTACCAGCGCTGCCTGGCGCGCTTTGAGCTGGACGAGAGCAAGCGCTTTCAGGAACTTTCGAGCGGCATGAAGGTAAAATATTTGCTCACGCTGGCGCTTTCCCACCAGGCGCGGCTCTTTGTGCTGGACGAACCCACCAGCGGACTGGACCCTGTTTCGCGCGCCGAGCTGTTGGAGCTCTTTCGCGCCCTGGCAAAAAGCGGTGCAGGCATTTTGTTTTCTACCCACATCACCTCCGACTTGGACCGCGCCGCAGACGACATCGTCTACCTCCGCCGCGGGCAGGTGGTCAAAAGCGCGCCCAAAGAAGAGTTTTGCCGCGCCTTCAGCAAAGGCGGCAGCGCGCTTTCGCTCGAAGAGATCTTGTTGCGCGCCGAACGAAAGGAGGCCCCGCTTGAACTGCCTGTATAAAGAACTGCGGCTTTCGGCACACCCCAGCGCCTGGTTCTACCTGGCGCTGGGGGCGCTCACGCTGGTGCCGGCTTACCCCATGGGCATGGTCTTCTTTTTCAGCTGCCTGGCGCTCTTTATGACCACGCAATACTGCCAGGAGACCAACGACGCCGTTTACACCCTTCTTTTGCCCCTCACCAAGCGGCAGGCTGTGCGCGCCCGCTTTTTGCTCGCCGCCTTTTTGCAGCTGGGCACGCTGCTGCTTTCCCTCCCCTTTGCGCTGCTGCGCGGCCCGCTGGGCGTGGGCCCCAACCCCGTAGGGCTGGACCCCACCCCCGCCTACTACGGCTGCGGGCTGTTGTGTTACGGCCTTTTCAACGCCGTCTTTTTTCCGGCTTACTACAAGCGGGCCTGCCGGCCGGGCGCGGCCTTTTTGTGGGCGCTGCCGCCCGTCGCTCTGGTTATTCTGGGCATGGAAGGCGCCTCCCACCTGCCGTGCTTTGCCTGGCTGGAATCGCAAAACGCGCTCTTGCCCCAGCTTTTTGTGCTGTTCGGCGGCGCGGCGCTGTACGCGCTTTTGACTGGCCTGGGCTGTGGGGCGGCCGCGCGGCGGTACGAACGGGCGAACAACTGATCCTTTGGGGCCAAACAAAAAACGGCGGGTGGAAGCCGAAAAAACGCTTCCATCCGCCGTTTTTTGTTTTAGCTTTCGTCCTTTTGCCGCAAAAGCACCCGCTTGCCGGGCCAAACCACGGTCCCTTCCCCCGCTTGTGCTGTAACAAGCGTGATCTTTTTGCCGGGGAAGAGCTGCCGCA
>CALWSW010000162.1 GCA_944384305.1 uncultured Christensenellaceae bacterium | reverse complement strand
ATCAATCCAGTATCAAGAGCAATATGGACGGGCAAAAAAGCCTGTATTCATGCGGGTTTGCGCCGTTTCGAGCGTCACTCCCACTCGATGGTGCCGGTGGGCTTGGGGGTGAGGTCGTAGAGGACGCGGTTGACGCCCGGCACTTCGGCGGTGATGCGGGCGGTGATCTTTTGCAAAAGGGCGAAGGGCAGGTCTTCGACCGTGGCGGTCATGGCGTCCACGGTGTTGACGGCGCGCAGGATGACCGGCCACTCCACGGCGCGCTTGCCGTCGCGCACGCCCACCGACTTGAGGTCGGGCACGATGGTGAAGTACTGCCACACCTTGCCCGCCAGGCCGGCGTTTTGGAACTCCTCGCGCAAAATGGCGTCGGAGGCGCGCACGGCTTCCAGGCGGTCGCGGGTGATGGCGCCCAGGCAACGCACCCCCAGGCCGGGGCCGGGGAAGGGCTGGCGGTAGACCATGGAATCGGGCAGGCCCAGCGCCTTGCCGCAGGCGCGCACCTCGTCCTTAAAGAGCATCTTCAGGGGCTCGACCAGCTCGAAGTCGAGGTCTTCGGGCAGGCCGCCGACGTTGTGGTGGGACTTGACGGCCTTGACGGTCTTGGTGCCGCTTTCGATGATGTCGGGGTAGATGGTGCCCTGGCCGAGGAAGGAGATGCCGTCGAGCTTGCGGGCCTCTTCTTCGAACACGCGGATAAATTCCGCGCCGATGATCTTGCGCTTCTGCTCGGGCTCGGCCACGCCGGCGAGCTTGTCGAGGAAGCGGTCGACGGCGTCGACGTAGATGAGGTTGGCGTTCATCTGGTGGCGGAACACCTCGATGACCTGCTCGGGCTCGCCCTTGCGGAGCAGGCCGTGGTTGACGTGGACGCAGGTGAGCTGGCGCCCCACCGCCTTGATGAGCAGCGCCGCCACCACCGAGGAATCGACCCCGCCGGAGAGGGCGAGCAGCACCTTTTTATCGCCGATCTGCCGCCGCAGTAACTCCACCTGGTCGGCGATGAAGTTTTCCATGTTCCAGTTGGCTTCGGCCTGACAGCGGCCGAACACGAAGTCCTTGAGGGCGGCGGTGCGGGCCTCGCCCGCGGCGGGCAGGGGGGCGGCGCCCTTGTGGTCGAGGCACAGGACGGGCACGGGCGCGTCGTAAATGTACTGGGGGGAGTCGATGGCTGCGCCGTCCACCACGCGGTTGACGCCGCCGTTCAAAATGATGCCCCTGACGTTGGGGAGGGCGGCGAGTTCTGCCTGGGAGATGTCGTGCGGGTGGATCTCGGTGTACACGCCCAGCGCGCGGATCTCGCGGGCGAGGCGGGGGTTTTCGTCGCTGCCCAGATCCAGGATGAGGATCATGTCCTGCTTCATTGAAAGTACCTCCATGTGTTGTGGTAAACTTGCGGGCGCAAAAGCGCCGCGGGACTGCCTTGGGGATATTATAACACAGAGAGGGGAACAAGGGGAAAAATAGGGAAAAGAGAAAGAAAAAACCAAGGGTTGTGCGGGGGCAAAAACCGGCGGGGGGATTTTGTATTGTCGTATAAAAAACGACAAAATGGATTGTGCCCGGCCGGGCGGGCTTTTAGAATGGGGGCAGGGCGGCTGCCGCGCCGCCCGAAAGGAAGGAGGACCTGATGAAAAAGAAGACGAGTGTACGGTTATTGGCCATGCTGCTGCTGGCCATGCTGCTGCTGACGGCCTGCGCGCAGCCCGCGGCGGAACAGACGCCCGAGGTGGCTGTGCAGAAGACGCCCGAGGCGGCGCAGGGCGAAGAAACGCCCCAGGCAGAAGCCGAAGAAGTGGAATACGACGCCGACGTCATCGTGATCGGCGCGGGGCCGGCCGGCATGGCGGCGGCGCTGAGCGCGGCGGAAAACGGCGCAGAAAAGGTCATTTTGCTGGAGCGCCGCAGCATTACGGGCGGCACCATGACCAACACCAGCGGTTCGATGAGCGGCGCCAACACCATCATCCAGCAGCTGGACGGCTACACCGAAGATTCGCCCGAGCTTTACTACGAGGACATTGGCCCGCACTCGCTCACCGATGGCGGCCGGCCGAACATTGAACTGGTGTGGCTGTACGCCAACGAGTCGGCGAACGTGGTGAACTGGCTGTGGGAAAACGGCCTGAGCGACAACGACTTTACTACGGGCGAGGACGGCAAGCGCACGGTGTTTGCCCCCGAACACGATCTTTACAACTACCCGCGCACCTACAAGCCCCTGCCGGACGACCCCACCAAGTACCGCTGTGCCATCCACGAGGTGATGGACGAGATGCTGGCGCGCACCCCCGAGGTGGAGCTGCGGCTGAGCACCATGGGGCGGGAGCTGATCGCCAACGAGAACGGCCGCATTTACGGCCTGAAGGTAGAGGACCTGGCCACGGGCGCGACCGATGAGCTTTACGCCGAATACGGCATTGTTGTGGCGACGGGCGACTTTGCCGGCAACCCCAAGATGGTGGCGCAGTACAAGGAGGGCCTGGAAGGGGTGATCACCGCCGGGCTGAAGGAGTGCGACGGCAACGGGCTTTACATGCTGCAGAAGGTGGGCGCGACCGTGACCTACAACATGGACCGCCTGGCCACGCTGGCCGTTGGCCTGGAAAACCCCCTGGCGCCCGGCACCGGCCGCATTATGGACACCAAGACCATGTACGCCGGCGGCATTACCGTCAACCAGAACGGCGAGCGCTTTGTGGATGAGACCCACCGCCAGCAGGTGGTGCGCGAGCGGGCGCTGGACGCCCAGCCCGGCAACGTGATGTACGAGATCTACACCGACGAGATCCGCGAGGACCTGCTGAAAACCACCCACGCGCCCATGATGGAAGCCTTCTTCATGACCGACGCGGGCAAGGACTACGTGATCGAAGCGGATTCTTTGGAAGAGCTGGCCGAAAAGATCGGCGTGCCGGCCGAGAACCTCATTCGCGAGGTGGAGGAGTACAACGCCCACGTGGAGAGCAAGGAGCCCGACCGCTTTGGCCGCGAGTTTGTGGAAAACGACAACATCTACAACGCCGCCATCAACAAAATAGAGGGCGACAAGTACTACGCCGTGGCCATCAAATCGCTGCTGATCGCCTCGGGCGGCGGCATCAAGGTGAACGCCACCATGCAGCCCGTGGACAAGTTCGGCACGGCCATTCCCGGCGTGTTTGCGGCGGGGGCCATCGCTCCCTTCTGGGGCGGCGGCGCGATGAGCGGCACGCTGATGCTGGGCTACACCTTCATGGGCCGCGAGGCGGGCAAGAACGTGATGACCATGGAATACGTGCCCTACTACGATGTGCAGCCCGCCGACGACATTCTGCCGGCCGAGCTGTTTGAGCTGGAGGAGACCGCGGCCGACAACGACCGCTACGACATGAACAAGAGCTTTGCCGACGGCAGCTACCAGGCCACCGTGAACGGCCAGGACGGCCCCATGACCATTGAAGTGGTGATCGCCTCGGGCAAGATCGGCGCTGTGAACGTGGTTTCGCACAACGAGACGGTATCACTTAACCGCAAATTAGAGCAAAAACTTGGAAAGTCATTGCTTACAGAAATGCTACCCATTGTTCCTCCTTACATAGATATCTCCATTTTTCTGTTTCCTAAAGTTGGTTCTGAAATAATGACTTAAACCGCTTATATTGAACATAGTATTTGGCAGAGTTCACATATCACTTTATCAAGATCTTGTCTAATTGCGCATTCCCAAATCACAACAACTTTCCACCCAAGGGCTTCCAGTTCTTGAACATGCTCCTGATCCCGCTGCTTGTTCCGTTCTATTTTTGGGCCCCAATATGTTCTATTTGACTGGCTCGTATGGGCGTACCGGCTTCCACAGTCATGCCCGTGCCAGTAGCATCCGTGAATGAAAATGGCTATTTTCTTCTTGGTAAAGACAATATCAGGCTTGCCCGGCAATGCCTTGTAATTAACCCGGTACCGGTATCCCATCGCAAAGAGGCGGCGGCGTACCATCATCTCAAT
>CALWSW010000161.1 GCA_944384305.1 uncultured Christensenellaceae bacterium | reverse complement strand
TGGACGTTTTGAACCCCGTGCTCAACTGGGGCGTCAATGGCATTTTCGGCTTCTTGTCCGACATCGCCTTTGCGGTGTTCGGCCTGCGCTAAGACGGCATGTACAGCGTTTCCCTCGCGCAGTTTTCCGGCCCCATCGAGCTGCTTCTGCACCTGGTGGAAAAGGCCGAAATGGACATTCGCGATATTCGGCTTTCGGAAGTGACGGCGCAGTATTTGGCGTATATGGACCAGCTTGGCGAATTGGAGCCTGACGCCGCCAGCGAATTTGCGGCGGTGGCGGCCACGCTGCTGCTCATCAAGTCGCGCTCTCTTCTGCCCAAGCCCGCACCTGCCGCCGCGGAAGAAGTGGAAGACCCGGAGGCCGCGCTTTTGCGGCAGATCCGGGAGTACAAGATCTATAAAGAGGCCGGCGAACAGCTGGCAAGCCTCAAGGCTGCGGCCGATTTGGTGTTTGCCCGATTGCCCGAGGAATTTCCCCTGCCCCCGCCCGAAGTCGAGCTTTCGGGCGGAACGGCGCAGGGGCTTTACGATGCCTTTGTGGCGGTGATGCTGCGCGTGGAGGAAAGCAAAAACCCGCCGCCGCGCACCCGCGTTTCGCGCGACAGCTTTACCATTGGCGACCGCATGGCCTGGATCACGGCTAATCTCAAAAAAAAGCGCCGCTTGCGCTTTGCCGAGCTCATGGCCCCTGCCGCTACCAAAATGGAAGTAGTGGTCACCTTTATGGCGTTGTTAGAACTCTTGGCAAACGGCGCAGTCGCCGTGTACCAGCGGGGCACGTTTGGCGAGATCTTCCTTTCGCCGCCGGGGACTGCGCCCGAAACAGAGGGGGAAACGACATGACGGAAGAACAGCTCATGGAGCTTTGCGCCGCAATAGAGGCCATGCTTTTTGTGTGCGGTGACCCGGTCTCGCCCAATGAAATGGCCGAGGCGCTGGGGGTGGAATCCGTGCAGGTGCAAAACGCCCTGGCGCGCCTCAGAGAGCGCTGCGCCGCGCCCGGCAGCGGCCTTTGCCTGCGCCAGGTCGAAGGAAAGGTGCAACTTTGCACCCAGGCGCGCTTTGCAGAGGCCATCGAACGGCTGCTGCAGCCGGTCCGGAAAAAATCCTTCTCGCAGTCCATGCTCGAGACCCTTTCCATCATCGCTTACAAGCAGCCCGTCACCCGCGCCGAGATCGAGGCTGTGCGGGGCGTTCGCTGCGAATACGCGCTGCAGCAGCTGCTCCACGGCGGGCTGATCGAAGTGACGGGGCGCAAAAACGCCGTCGGCCGCCCTGCGCAGTATGGCACGACCGAAAAATTCCTGCTGCACTTTGGGCTTTCGAGCCTGGCCGAACTCCCCAGAAGGGAAGAGATCCGCACTGTGGAGGAGCAGGAGCGCTTTGGCACGGTGTAATGGGCTGGCCAAAGCTGGCAGGGTTGGAAAAAACACAAATAAACCGCCGTTCTGCGGGCACACTACCGGCAGGACGGTGATTTTTTATGCCTGTGGCGGTCGGGGTTTTGCTTGTGCTTTTGGGCGTTTTGGCGGTGGCGCTGCTGCTCGTTGTGCGCGCAAGCGCCGAATGCCGCCTGTGCTTTAACGGCACAAAAGGAGAGGCGCAGCTTTGTTTGCGCTTGCTTTTTGGCCTGCTGCCGGTGCGCTTTGCGCTCACGGCACAAAAGGAAGAACGCTGGGTTTTTTGCCTGCGCTTTCCGCTGTTTTGCCTGCGCTTTACGCAAAAAGAAGCGCTGAGATTCTGGAAAAAGCGGCGGGCGAAGCACAGGCAAAAGAAAAAGGGCGGTTTTGCGCAAAGGCTTTTGTCTGCGGTTTGGGTGGAAGGGCTTTGCGTGAGGATGGAACTCGGAACGAATGACGCCGCGGCCTGCGCGCTGCTGTGCGGCGCTGCCGGCGGCCTGCTTTCTGCCCTGCTTGCCCTTGCGCAGGGGCATTTGGCGGGCGTTCCCCGGGTGGCGGTGCAGCCGCGTTTCCATTCTTCCCAGATCTTTCTGGAAGTTTCGGGTATCGTTCGCCTGCGCGCGGAAAAAACTATCGCTGCAAGATAAACTGGCCGCCGGGCCGTGCCGCGGGCGGCCGCAGAAAGGAAGGTGCCGCAATGGCAGTGCCACATCCCATCGAGACCATCATGCGCACCACGATGGAGCAGCTCCGGCAGATGTCGGACGTCAGCACCATTGTGGGCGATCCCATCATCGCCGCCGACGGCACGATGATCGTGCCCATCTCCAAGATCTCCACCGGTTTTGTGTCGGGCGGCGGGGAGTACAACAAGGGCGAATCCATCCACAAGCGCAAAGAGGATATGGAGGTGGTGGAAGACGTTCGCCACCCCTTTGCAGGCGCTTCGGCGGCGGGCATCTCGCTCACGCCCATGGCCTTTTTGGTGGTGGGGAACGGCTGCGTGAAGGTGCTGCCCGCCGAATGCGGCAGCACGGTCGACCGCATCGTGGAAATGACGCCCAGGGTCATGGAAGAGATCCAGAAATTTGTGGAAAAATGCGCCAACAAAAAGCGGGAAGAGGCGGCGGCCAAGGCTGTGCAAAGCCCCCAGACGCCCGGGGAGATCTCGCTTTGAACATGGTTTCAGTAAAAGGACGAACAGCGGCCGCATAAAATACTGCGGACCGCTTTTTGTGTTTGTTGAACCGGAGGTGAACACGCTTTTGAAAAAACTGACGGCCTTTTTGCTGGCGGTACTCGCCGCCTGGATGCTGCCCGCGGGGGCGCTTGCGCTCGAGATCAGCTGCAGCGCCTGCATCCTGATTGAAAGGGACACCGGCCGCGTGCTTTACAGCGAAAACGCGCAGGAAAAACTCCCCATGGCCAGTACTACCAAGATCATGACGGCCCTTCTCACCATCGAACACGGTGACTTGAACGCCGTGGTGGAGATCCCCGAAGAAGCAGAAGGGGTGGAAGGCTCTTCCATTTACCTGCAGGCGGGCGAGCACATGACCTTAAAGGAACTTTTGCTGGGGCTGATGCTGCACTCCGGAAACGATGCCGCCGTGGCCGTGGCGGTGCACATTGCGGGCAGCGTGGAAGCGTTCTGCGCCCTGATGAACGGGCGGGCGCAGGAGCTGGGCGCGGCGAACACACACTTTGTGAACCCCAACGGCCTGCCAAACGACGAGCACTACACCACTGCCGAAGATTACGCCAAAATAGCGGCGGCGGCCATGAAAAACCCGGACTTTCGAGAGATCGTTTCCACGGCGAGCGCGGTCATTCCCAACGAGTTTCAGGAATGGGACCGCCAGCTCACCAACAAAAACAAGCTGCTCTCAAGCTACGAGGGCGCGACCGGCGTGAAGACCGGCTACACCAAGGCCGCTGGCAAGTGCTTTGTGGGCAGCGCCGAGCGCGAGGGCATGGAACTTCTTACCGTGGTACTGCATGCGAGCGACACCTACGCCGACACCAAAGCGCTGCTCGACTACGGTTTTGCGGCTTATGCGCCGGAAACCGCCGTGCAGGCGGGCGAGGTGGTGGGGAGCATCCCCATAGAAAAAAGTACCCAGAAAACATTGGAAGTTCGGGCAAAAGATGATATAGTAGTCCCGCTTGCAGAGGGCGAGCAGGCCGAGGTCAAGGTCGAGCTTGCTCCAAAGCTCGCCGCGCCGGTAGCCGAGGGCACGGCGGTCGGAACAGTCGAGGTGTGGGTGGAGGGCGTTTGCCTGGCAGAACAGAACCTTGTTTGCGCCCAGCGCATCGAACCCGCCAGCGTTTGGGATTATTTGCGCGCCCTGGCCAAAGAATGGCTCGATTCCGGGCTCTTCCGCTCAAACGGGCCTGTTGCAAAACAGATGTATGGTGCCACAGTTTTTGGAACAGCTGCTGTTTCAAAATTTAGTTGATCGAATCTGACAATTTAGTTGTCAGATTCGCAGAGATTTTCTGAAAGAAAAGCAACCCTGCACCGTTCGCTGGCCGGGAGCACCGAAAAGGTGCGACCAAGCGAACGGTGAAAAACTCGCGAAATAGGCGAC
>CALWSW010000160.1 GCA_944384305.1 uncultured Christensenellaceae bacterium | reverse complement strand
ATGCCCAGGAAGTCGTAGAGCGCGTCGTAGAGCGGGCGGAGGTAAGGGTCGACCTTGTTTTGCAGATCGCCGGGCAAAAAACCCAGCTTTTCGCCCGCTTCCACCGCCGGGCGGGTGAGGATGATCTTGCTGACTTCCTTGTTTTTAAAGGCCAGCACGGCCATGGCCACGGCCAGATAGGTTTTGCCCGTGCCGGCCGGGCCGATGCCGAAGGTGACGGTGTTGTCTTTGATGGCCTGGATGTAGCGCTTTTGGCCCAGGGTCTTGCAGCGCACCTGCCGGCCGCGGCTGGTAAAGGCGATGACGTCCTGCGAAAAGTCGCCGATGAGCTCGGCGTTGCCCTCGCGCGCGAGGTCTACGGCGTAGCGGATGCGGCTTTTGTCGACCGGTTCGCCGCTGCGCAGCGCCGCAAGCAGCTTTTCGATGACCGAGGCCGCGAGAGCGGTCTCTTCCTCGCCGCCTTCCACGCAGACGTTCTGTTCCCGCGCGGCGATGCGCGCGCCTGTCTCTTCTTCCAGCACGCGGGCGTTTTCGTCAAAATTGCCGAACAGAGCGTAGAGCTCGTCCATGGACTCCACCTCGATGAGGCGGCTTATCTGTGGTGTTTCGTTCATACAGCCAAAGCTCCTTTCGCAAGGCAGGCGGGCGGCCTGGTTTGCGAGTGTTTTGCGGTTTGCCGGGGCGCGCCCCGGGGCGTTTTTTACAAATTTATAGAAGCGCGAAAGCCCCCGCCTGGAGGAAAGCCGCCTTTTTTTGCGGCGCTGTTGCCCATCGGGCGCCCGCTGACATTACGGCCCTTCGCCCGAGGGCGAAGTCGAAGCGTAGGGAACGCTTTGCCCGATGGGCTGGCGGGTCTCGGCCACGACGATGGCCCACACGCCGGCATCGTCTTGGTAAAAAGAGGTCTCGCTCTGCGTGACCACAGCGTCTTTGGGGAGCTGTGCGGCGAGCTTTTGCCAGGCGGCGGCTTCGGCTTCGGCGCGGCATTCTTCGGCCGTGCGGGCGACCGTGCGCCCGGCCAGTTCGTGGCGCACCTCGGTGAACACCGAAAAGGGCAGGAAAAAGCCCTTGAGCTCGTAGGCGAGGGTGCGCTCGGCGTCGTAGTTTGAAAATTCCGAAGGGGAGGCCGATTCCATGCCCCCCACGCGCACCACCGTGACGCTTTCCTGCCGGCCGGTGCGCACCGGCTGCACAGAGGCGTAAGCCGCCCTTGCGCGGGCGGTGTACCACACCCGGCACTCCAGCTGCGCGCGCGCGTGGGCAAGGCGCGCTTCGCCCGAGGCGGCGTTGGGGTAGCGGCCCTCTACGATGACCTGGCCCTCTTCCACCCGGTCGCCTTCCTGCAAAAGCGCCGTGCCCTCGTACACCACGACCTGCGAAAGCACGCCGCTGTGGTCGGCCACGATGGAGGAGGGCCCGCCCTCTTCTGCTTCCTGCACCGCCTCGTCTTCGACGATGCTGACGGTAAGCTGCGAGCCGTTGAGCGTGACCCCCGCCCAGGCCACGCCCGCAAGGCGGCTGACCAGGCGGTTCCCCAGGCCGGAAAGGGCGATGCTGCCGGCCGGCACGCCCGGCGCCACGCCCTCTTCTTTTAAGGCGGCGCGGACCGCGGCGGGGTCGGTGTTTAGGCAGCCCGTGACCTCGATGCGCCACACGAAGCAAGAGAGCGCAAAGAGCGCGGCCGCAAAGAGCAGCGCGCCCCACAAGAGCGCCGGCCGGAACCGGAAGGCGGCGAGCGCAAAGGGCAGGCCGTGCCGGCGGAGGATGCGCACCCTGCTGCGGGTTTGGAAGGCCGCGCCGCGGATGCGGCGAAAATCCCCCGCGGCGACGCGGGCCGAAAGCTCGTCCGGCGCGGTACGCCGCACCTCCCACAGCGGGATCTCTTCCGCCGCGAGCGCGCTGACCAGTTCGGCCGCGCGGCTTCCTTTGATGCTTATTGTAACATATCCGCGCAGAATATTCCACAAAGACCGCGTTGTGCGCGACACTTTGGCTTCCACCTCTTCCCTTTATTTTTCGCCGCCCGGCAGCGCCCCAAACTGCAGCCCTTCCACCTGGCCGCGCACCACCAGGGTCTCGCGGCTGAAGCGCTCGATGAACAGGCCTTTGCCCCACACCGAGAGCGGCCCCACCGCCGTGCGCACCCAGAGCGCGCTCTCGCTGTAGGCGCCCACGCCCGCGTGGTTGGTGACGGTGAGCACGCTTTGCCCCTGCAGGCAGACTTCCGGCTCGTTGACCAGGACTTCGCGCGGGACGTCGATGGCCTCGGCCACCGCCGCCATGACGCCGTTGAGGCGATCTTTTTTGCTTTTGACGCGCACGGCCCCGCCCCCTTTCGCCTGCCCGATGGGTAGTTTTTTTTCGCCCGCCGGCGGGGCGGTCTTTTCCGCCCGCCGGGTGGTTTCTTTCGCCCGCCGGCGGGGCGGTCTTTTCCGCCCGCCGGGTGGTTTCTCCCTTACTTTATGTGGCGGGGCGTGAAAAAAGACGCCTGATAAATGGCGTCTTGGAGTTGAAGGGCCTGGGGGGTCCCTGCGGGGGCGTTTTGCCCAGACGGCCCCTGTGGGCCGCCTGGGCAGGGAGATAGATGAAATTGGAAAGCGGGCTGGGGGGGGGAGGGGGGTGGGTGCGTGACGGCCGGGGGAGGGCAGGGGGGGTCACAAGCAACGCCCTTCGCCGCACAACGCTTGCAAATCCGTGAAGCGCGCAAGAACTTTTTGCGCGATGCGCAAAAGCTTTGCCGCTTGCGCGGATTTGCTACCGCTCGCGCGGCTCTTTTGGGCTAAGAGCATGTTCACCCCCCTGCCCTCCCCCGGCCTTACGAGCCGCAGTGCTTGCCCCGGCCCGCTGCCGCGCGGGTCAAGTTTTGTTATCTTCCCACCCGCCCGGGGTGGACAATTTTCTGTCGTTTTACCACCCTAGCATCGCGGCAGCACAACCAACGCTTTACCACCCTAGCCCACAAGCGTGGGTGCCACTTGGCGGGGAACTATACCCGGCCCCCGCAAAATACCCCGCCTTTTTCGACAAAATATCCCCCTTGTCAAGGAAGTGCACTTCCTGTTGGGGGCGAAAATCGTCGAAAAAACCGAAGAAAGAACAGCGGTTTGAGGTTTGTCAAGGAAGTGCACTTCCTGTTGGGCAGAACTGAGGCGAAATTTGTCGAACCAGCGCCGGGTGAGGGCGGCAACTGAACAGGTAGAAGCCTTGTTCAGAAGAGTAACCTAAGCGCAGGGGCTGAACCGGGGCCCCCGCACAATCGAACGAAGTGAGATTGTGTGGGGTGGGATGGCACATTCAGACCCCGGGAAGCACGCTCACCCGCCAGAACCGCTCAAATTTCAAGGCGTTCGGGCTTTGCCCGAACAGTTCTTGAGAATTTGAGCGGGGCGGCGGGTGTTGTGTGCTGGAGGGTGTCGTGCCCAGCCCCGGAGCCGGTGTTAGGAATCGCAGTTCCGCAGAACTGCGAAACCCCCGCCGGGGCGGGTCGGCGGAAGGTAAAACAAAGGTGTTTGTGAGGCGGCTTGCAGGGGCGCGTTGCCCCGCGGTCAAGTTCCCAATGCGCCCGAGGAGCCGGGCAAAGCCCTGCGACGAGATAGCGTATTGGAACTTGGGCCGCAAAAAAGAGCCCCGCCGGGGCCGTTCCGGCTTAAAAGAAGTTTTTTCAGAAAGGTTGCCTTCTGTTTAAAGAAATCGCAAAAATTTTCGTTTTTGCAAAAACGCCCACCCCGGGTTGTGGGATAACGAAGGTTCTGCGAATCTACATCGTAAGAGAGGAACAAAGGTTGTGCGAACCTAGCCCGCCCAAGTAGTGCTGGAAGAAAAGTCTTTTTTGTAGGGAAACGAACACAGGCGGCTCTGGCCGAAGCGGCCAGAAAGAGAAGCCGCCCCGGCGGAGAACGAAAAAGCGAAAGGGAAATCGTTTGAAAAAATCCGAAACGTCTGCGCACGGTAATGGTGCCCGGCAAAGGACGATTCCGCCCCGGCGGGGACCCACCCCAGACAGCCCACCCCAAACTTCCTCGTTTCAC
>CALWSW010000159.1 GCA_944384305.1 uncultured Christensenellaceae bacterium | reverse complement strand
GGAGGCCCGCGTTTTCGTTCCTTTGAAAAAGCTGCCAAACGGCAGCTTTTTCAGAAGGGACGCGTTTGAGGCCGCCGGCTGCAAAAATACAAATGTAAAGTTTTGAATTTATAAGAAAGGTGGTTTTAGGCCATGGAGATCAAAAAGGTCAGCCTCATCGGCCTGGGAGCGATGGGCGCGTTTTTTGCCCCCCGCCTTGCACAAACGCTGGGCGAGGGGTTCACAGTGGTGGCCTCGGGCGAGCGGCGCGAGCGCCTGGAAACGCGCGGGGTGACGATCAACGGCGTCAATTACAAATTCCCCATTGCCGACCCCAAAGACCGGCACGAACCGGCCGACCTCGTCATCATCGCGACCAAGGATACGGGGCTTGCCGCGGCCATTGAGGACATCGCGAATCTGGTGGGGCCCGGCACCCAGATCATGAGCGTGCTCAACGGCACAGAGAGCGAGGAAAAAGTGGCGGCGGCCTACGGCTGGGAGCGGGTGCTGTGGTCGTATATGCGCGCTTCCATCGCCATGAAGGACGGCGTGGCGGACTTTGACCCCAACTGGGGCGAGGTCCACTTTGGCGAGCGGAAGAACGACGGGCCGCTCACAGGGCGGGTATTGGCCATCAAAGCGCTGTTTGACCGCGCGAAGATCCCTTACGAGATCGATGCCGACATGATCTTCGGCATTTGGCGCAAGTTTATGAGCAACATTGGCGAGAACATGACCTGTGCCCTTTTGGGCATTCCCTTTGGGTACTTCCGCTGGTGTGACGATGCCAACGCCATCCGCGAAGCCGCCATGCGCGAGGTGGTCTCCATCGCGCAGAAAAAGGGCATTGGCCTGAGCGAGCGCGACGTTGCCCGCCAGAGCGAGCGGGTCAAAAACATTCCCTACGCCAACAAGCCTTCCACGCTGCAGGACCTGGAGGCCGGCCGCCCCACGGAATTGGAGATGTTTGCCGGCGCCGTGCTGCGCATGGGGCGCGAGACCGGCGTAGAGACCCCCGTGAACTGGATGTTTTACCACGCCATCAAAACCTACGAGGCCAAAAACCGCGAAAAGGAACGCCCGCATCAGGAAGGATAAAGGGCCGTCAACAGCAACTCACCCGCGGGGCGAGGGGAAGCAGCCCAAAGTTCGCCCTGCGCTGTAAGGGAGGAATGTGAACATGAGCAATGTGTATCTGGTGTATTTCAGCCCCACGGGCGGCACCGAAAAGGCGCTGCGCCTTTTGGCGGACGCCTGGGAAGGCGAGAAAAAAACGGTGGACCTTTCGCTGCGCGACGCCGCGGCGCGCACCCCGGCGTTTGCCAAAGAGGACGTGTGCCTTGTGGCCGTGCCCTCTTACGGCGGGCGGGTGCCGGCATTGGCCGCCGGGCGCATCAAAGAGCTTGCCGGGAACGGCGCAAGGGCCGCGGCCGTGGTGGTGTACGGCAACCGCGCGTATGAAGACACCCTGGTGGAGCTTTGCGATCTGCTGACCGAAGCGGGCTTTGCGGTGCGCGCCGGCGCAGCGGCCGTGGCCGAGCACTCCATTATGCGCCAGTACGCCAAGGGCCGGCCGGACGAAGCCGACGAAAAGACCCTGCGCGGTTTCAGCGCAAAGATCAAAGCTGCGCTCGAAAGCGAGGACCCTGCCCCCGCTTTCCCCGGCGACCGCCCCTACAAGCAGTGGGGCGGCTCCAAGTCCTACCCCGAGGCCGACGATACCTGCGTGGGCTGCGAGACCTGCGCCAGGCTGTGCCCGGCGGGCGCCATCCCCTTTGACGCGCCCAGCGAGACCGACACCGCAAAGTGCATCTCCTGTATGCGGTGCATCGCCGTTTGTCCGGCGGGCGCCCGCTCGCTCGACGCCGCTTCGGTGGCGGCCATGGCCGAGCGGATGAAGGCGGTCTTTGCCACGCGCAAGGAACCCGAACTGTTCGTTTAAGGTCTTTTACAAGGGTAAATGCGCGTTGCTTTGTTTAAAAGAACACGGCTCCGGCAATGAAATTGCCGGAGCCGGTTTGATGTTTTGGAAGCGTTACTGCGCGGCGTCTGTGGCCGCCGGTCCCTCCAGGGCCTGCGGGGCAAAGTACAGGGCAAAGCACAGCTCGCCTTCCGAGCTTGTTACGCGGTAGGTGGCGTAGGTCACGCCCTCTTCTTCGGGGGTCACGACCATCGAAAGTCCGTCGGTGTGGCGATTTAGGGTCCAGGTAGTCTCGGCTACAGGCTCGGTGTCCCCCTGCTGAAGGTAGAGCGTTTCCTCCACCGTCAGGGTATCGGCGCTGCTCTCAAAGAAGAGCACCCAGGGCAGCGTGCCGTCGAGCGAGGTAATGGTGGGGTCGAGCGAGGAAACAGGGAGGCCGCCGCCGGCAGTTTCCTCCCCTGCGGGGGTCCAGCTGCCCACCACGGGGGAAGTGATGTCGCCGCTCTGCGCCGTGCAGGTGACGTCTCCCACCACGCCCAGCTCGAAGAGCCAATGGATGGGCGAGCCCTCGCCGTTGTTGCCGACGGCCATCAGCAGCGTGCCGTCGGTCTGCTGAAGCAGGGTGTAGGTCTTGCCGCTTTCGGTCGTGACGCCAAAGGCTTTGGCGTTGTTTTTGCGCAGGTTTTTGGCGGCGGAAGCGTCTTCGGCAAACCCGAAGGATTCAAAGCGCGCGTCGAAGTTTTCTTCGGTCAGCTCGACCGGTTCGAGCGCGCCGAGCGCCACCCAATCTTCCTGGGAATCGGGGGTGAGCACGTCATACGCGATGCGCAGCTCGCCGCCTTCCGACAGCTCCAGCGCAAAGCGGGGCGTGCCGGGGGCGTAGGAAAAGGAAAGATAGGGCGCGGCGTAAAGAACGTGTTCGTTTTGGTACACGCCCTCGGCTGCCGTGCTTGCAGGCGGCGCGGGGTTGGCGGCGCAGGCGGCCAGCCCCAGCGCGGTAACGGCGGCGGCAATGGCTGTAACATAGGCCTTGGGCTTATGGCAGCGCAGGGCGTTTTTGATGCGGCCCTTGACGCCGCTTTCGCCGAACGCCAAAGGCGAAGGCGTGGGCAGGCGGCGTCTGCAGGAAAGGGCCAGCAGGGTGCTGCAGTATTCTTTGCGCAGGCCGGGGTCTTTGGCCAGCACGGCTTCGTCGCAGCTTTGCTCCATGTCGCGGGTCAGGCAGGCAAAGGCCAGGTGTACCAGCGGGTTGAACCAGTGCAGGGCGAGGAGCAGGTACCCAAGAAGCCGCCAAAGGTGGTCGCTCCGCTTTAAATGGCAGCGCTCGTGCGACAGCACATGGGCGGCGGCTTCCTTCGAAAGCCCATAGGGCAGGTAGATCCTGGGCCGGAACAGGCCAAAGAGGAAGGGAGAAGCGACCGCTTCCGAGCAGTAGACCCGGCCGGTGGGATCGCCTTCATACCGCACGGCGCTGCGCAGGGCGCGCCGCAGGCGCAGCGCGCTCAGCAGGGCGTAAAGCAAAAAGCCGCACACGCCCACGAGCCACACCACAGCGCCCACAAACAGCCAAATTTGCAGCGGATTGGCGCTTGCGGCGGGCGCGGCTGCGGGTAGGGAGGGGTTTAAGGCGGCGTTTAAAAAAGGCAGGCCGGTGGTGACCTGGGGCGTTTCCATCAACGCGAGGTCCTGCGGCAGGTAGGTGAGCGCCGCGCCGCCTGCCGCCTGCGCGGCGGTCATGTCGAAGGGGCGCAGGGAAAACAGGCTGAACACCGAAGAAAAGGAGAAGGGGCACAGCAGCCGGAAGCCCACCACCCCCCACAGGGCGTAGGAGTATTTTTTGGGCGCGCGGCGCAGGCAGAGGCGCAGGAGCAGCACGGCAAGAATGATGTAGCTGGCCGTTAGGCTCATGTTGAGCACAGTGAGAAAAAGGTGTTCCATGGTCATTCCTCCCGGTGGGCGTCAATGAGCCGCTGCAGCTCTTCGGCCTCGGCCTCTGTCAGGCGTTTGCCGCCCAAAAAGGCCGCCAAAAAGCGGGGCAGCGAACCGTTAAAGGTGTGTTCTACAAAGTGTTCGCTGGCGTAAGCTTCCACCCGTTCGCGCGGGACGAGCGAAGTTACAACGGTGCGCTCGTTTTTTGCAAAGCCTTTTTCGCACAGCTTTTTTAAGGTGGTGTAGGTGGTGGCCTTTTTCCAGCCGAGCTTTTCGGCGCACAGCC
>CALWSW010000158.1 GCA_944384305.1 uncultured Christensenellaceae bacterium | reverse complement strand
TATTTATGCAGATGCTAAGGATGTTTCCATTGTTGGGAAGGTCGTCGGCCTGATCCGGCAATTCTGAACTTCCCTTTTTAAACTTAAACGGCAAAGCGCCGTGGTTTTTGACCACAGCGCTTTGCCGTTTTTCTCCTTTTTACAAAAACTTGTTTTTAGGGAAGCTCGATCTCGCCTTTTTTAACCATTTCCTGCAGCACGGCCATGATTGCCAGCTTGGCGTGTTCGTAAGTAAGCCCGCCCTGCAGATAGACGATGTAGGGCTCAACGAGCGGCGCATCGGCGGAAAGTTCAATGGAAGAACCGCCCACAAACGCACCTGCAGCCATAATGACCTGATCCTGGTAGCCCGGCATATCCCACGGGTAGGGAACGACGTGGCTGTCTACAGGGGAGACCCGCTGGATGCTCTGGCAGAAAGAGATCAAACGTTCGGGGCTGCGGAAGCAGATGGACTGAATGATGTCCTCCCGTACATCGTGGCTGTGGGGCAGCACTTCCATACCAAGCGATTCGAACACCCGTGCCGCTAAAATCGCACCCTTGAGCGCCTGTGCCACTACGTGTGGCGCAAGGAAGAACCCCTGGTAAAAGGGTGCATAAGAAGCAGCGTAAGACCCCACTTCCCGCCCGATGCCAGGCGCGCTGAGGCGGTCGGCTACCTGTTCCACAAAGTCTTTGCGTCCCGCAACGTAGCCGCCCGTGGGAGCAATGCCGCCGCCGGGGTTTTTGATGAGCGAACCGGCCATGAGGTCGGCGCCCACTTCGGTGGGTTCCGTGAGCGCGGTGAACTCGCCGTAGCAGTTGTCGACCGTTACGATGACCTCCGGCCGGGCCGCCTTGATGGCTTTGATGGCCGAGCCGATCTCTGCTACTGTCAGCGCCCGGCGCCAGGCGTAACCGCGCGAACGCTGAAAATGCACCACCTTGGTATGATCGGTCATTTTGGCGAGGATGCCGGGCAGATCGATGCCGCCGTCTTCCCTGAGTTCGGTTTGTGCGTAGCTTATGCCGTAACGCCGCAAAGAGCCCGGCGCATTTCCCGAAATACCGATGGTCTCTTCCAGGGTGTCGTAGGGCTTTCCGGTGGCTGAGAGCAGCTCATCCCCCGGCATCAGCACGCCAAAGAGCATGGCGGAAAGCGCGTGGGTTCCAGAGGCGAATTGGGGGCGCACCAGAGCGTCCTCTGCGCCGAACGTGCTGGCAAACACACGGTCGAGCGTGTCCCTGCCGATGTCGTCGTAGCCGTAGCCGGTCGTGCCAGAAAAATGCCGCGCAGCGATCTCGTGCTTTTGGAAGGCGGCGAGCACCTTGGCCTGGTTGTATTCTGCCACGCGTTCCACGCGCGCAAACTCTTCGGCAACCTCTGCCTGCGCGGCTTCTACAAAACGGCCAACCTGCGGTGCAACGCCAAAGCGTGCGCGCAGCAGGTCTTCCCAACAGCCGGTCAACTCGTTGTTGTTCATGTCGTTCGTACCTTTCCTCATGAAAAAAGGCGATGCCGCCTTTTTTGCTTTTTTGGTCCTATTCTTGTTCGTTTGGCGCGGTGATGATTTTTAAGGCGGCGCTGAACAGCGCCTCGCCACTCAGCTGAGAGACGTCCAGCCAGTGGATGCGCGCATCCCGCTTGAACCAGGTCATTTGACGCTTGGCAAAATGCCGGGTGCCGAGTTTGATGGCGGCAATGGCTTCCTCTTTGGTACATTCGCCGGCCAAATAGGCGGCGATCTCCTTGTATCCCAAGCCCTGCAAGGAAGGCAGCGAGCGGTCGTATCGCACAAGAAGCCCCTGCACTTCTTCTATGAGCCCGGCGTGGATCATTGCGTCTACCCGTTGATCGATGCGCGCGTAGAGCAGCTCCCGCGGCATGGTCAGCCCGATTATGCGGATGTCTTCACTGCCCTTGTCCTGCCGGAACCCCGGCGCCTGCTCCGAAAGCGGCCTGCCGGTAAGGTGCAGCACCTCCAGTGCGCGGATGACGCGTTTTTTGTCGTTGGGGTGCAGGCGTTTTGCGGTAACAGGGTCGCGTTGGAGCAGCTCTCGGTGGGCACACCCCGGTTCTTCTGCTTCGCGTTTTTGCCACAGCGCCCGAAAAGCATCGTCGGGCGCTGCGCCGGTAAAGTCCAGGCCGGTGGTCAGGGCGTTGATATAAAGCCCCGTGCCGCCTACTACGATGGGCATTTTTCCCCTGGCTTGAATTTCTGCTATGGCGCATTTGGCAAGCCGCTGGTACTGCGCCGCGCTCAGCGGCTCATCGACCTCCACGCAGTCGAGCAAATGGTGCGGCACCCCCTCGCGTTCTTCCGGCGTAGGTTTTGCCGAGCCGATATCCAAATGGCAGTAGACCTGCACCGAGTCGGCCGAAACGATCTCGCCGTCAAGCGCGTGCGCCAGGCGGATGGAAAGCGCGGTTTTTCCGCAGGCGGTTGGGCCGGTAATGACACAGAATGTTTTGCCCATTTAAAGCACCCGGCCAAAAAGCTTGTCGACCTCGCGGCGCGGCACGCGGATGATCACCGGCCGGCCGTGCGGGCAGTGCAGCTCATCGAGATCGCCCATTTGGCGCAAAAGGGAGCGGATCTCGTACTCTGAAAGCGCATCACCGCCCTTGATCGCGCGCTTGCAGGCGGTTTTGGCAATGGCTTCCCGCCGCATTTCGGGCGTGGTGAAGTTTTTGCGCACCGAAAGGGATTCCAGAATATCCCGCAGAAAAATGACGCCCTGGTTTTCCTCTACCATCATGGGAAAGGCCGTGAGCTTGACCTTGCCGCCGTCGCGCACTTCCATTTGATACCCCAGGTGCTCCAAGATCGCCTGGTTTTCCAGCAGCATGGCGTATTCGGGATTGGTCAGTGTGACGATGACGGGGGCAAGCAACTGCTGCGAAGCCAGTTCTGCGCTGCCCAAGAGCAGCTTGTCGTACAGAATGCGCTCGTGGGCAGCGTGCTGGTCGATCAAGTAGGCGTCTTCGCCCTGCTCTACCAAAATATAGGTCGAAAATAGCTGCCCCACCACGTGGAAGCTTTCCGCGCTCTTAAAATCCGGCGCGGACTGGGAAGCTGTGGTTTGTGCGAGCGGCGCTGCCTCTTCCTGCGCGCCCAGCTGCGGCACAGACATTGCCCGAAGCGCAGAATCGTCTGCTGGCTGAACAGCGGGAGGCTCTTCGGGAAAGTCGATTATGCCGTATCCTTTTGCCGCAGAAGACTCGCGCGCAGCGATGACGCTTTGGATGTCGGGCCGGATGATGGGCGCAGCAGGGCGCTTTGGCGCACGCTGCAGCAAGTCAGCCTGAACGCCGTCTTCCTGTTCTACCCGCTCCCTCTCTTTTTTAGGTTCTTCCTGCGGCGCGTGCCACGAGGAGATGGTCTTGTCGCCCAGTGTGATCATCACGGCGCTTTCCACCGCAGAAAGCACTGCGCGTTCCTCCTTGAACCGCACCTGCATTTTGTTGGGGTGGATGTTGACGTCCACCGCGTCGTAAGGAAGGCCGAGGTGCAGCACGCACAGCGGAAAGCGCCGGCCCATCAACCTACCGCCGTAGGCTTCCTGCACGGCAGAGGAGATCTGCTGCGACTGGATGCACCGGCCGTTGACGTAAAAGGATTGGCTGTTGCGGTTGGGGCGGGCGGCTTCGGGCAGCGTGATGTAGCCCTTGACCGAAATGCCGTTTTCTTCGTGGTCGACGGGGAGCAGGCTGTAAATACATTCTCTGCCGTACACGCCGTAGACCGCCGAAAGAAGGTCGCCCTTTCCGGGGCTGCGGTAGATGACCGTGTCGTCGGATTTGAGCGAAAAGGCAATGAAGGGGTCGGCCATGATGCACCGCGCGATATAATCCGCAACATACCCTGCTTCGTAGGCGGGTTTCTTTAAAAACTCCAGCCGGGCAGGCGTGTTGTAAAACAGATTTTCGACCAGCATGGTCGTTCCCTTAGGGGAGCCGGCGGCGCGGTGTTCCAGCACGCTGCCGCCGTGGATCTTGACGAAATAACCGTCGGAAGAACTTGCTGTGCGGGTCAAAAGCTCCACCTGCGCCACAGCGGCGATGGAAGATAACGCCTCGCCGCGAAAGCCCAAAGTTTCGATGGCATCGATGTCGGAAGGGTTGTGGATCTTGCTGGTGGCATG
>CALWSW010000157.1 GCA_944384305.1 uncultured Christensenellaceae bacterium | reverse complement strand
GTCCCTAATAGAACGAGGCGCGGGCCCGCAGGCATAGCGATTCCTATGTCAAGGGGCCGCAACAATGTTCTATGGGGACACGGGCAGTGAAAACCGTGTATCCCCTTGTCTACTAAGGGTACCCTTCGCAGACAAGGGGCACTCCGCCTGAACGGGCCTCTGCGCAGTGCGCGGGGTCCCTGCACTTCCGAGCAAAACGAGAAAGCACGGGGTGTTTCGGATCCTCAGAAAACGAAACGCGGGGCGCGAAAACTGTAGGTTCCCTTGTCTTTTAAAGGCGCCAATTGCCCGCAAAATACGTTGGCGGGCCGCCCGCCCCAGGGACTTGCAGCATACCCCAACGGGCGGCAGCAGGTTTGCACACCGGCCTGCACAACTGGCAGGAGGAATTATGTTTTTATCCAAAATCGGCACCGGCGAACTGATCCTGATCATCGTCATTGCCATCATCGTCTTCGGGCCGGACAAGCTCCCCAAAATTGCCCGCTCCATCGGCAAAGCCTTCGGCACAGCCAAAAAATACGCCCGCCAGGTGGGCGACGAGCTCAAGGAGTACGAAGAGGAAGTAGAGGACGTGGCCAGCACCCTGCGCGACCCTCTCGGCCTCAAGAAGAAAGATTCCCCGGCAAAGCCGGCGGAAGAACCTGGGCAGGCACAAGAAGCGCCGCAGGATTTTTCCGAACGCGAAAGCGAGGAGTTCGACGGCGTGATCGAAGCCGACGAAGAGGAACCCGCAGCTGTCCACGGCGGCACCGAGGACAGCATCACATCCAAGGAGTCCGACAGCGTGGTCGAAGGCGGCGAAGAAGAGCCCACAGCAGTCCCCAAAAGTTCCGCCGCCCCCAACTCTGAACGCCCCCGCCAAACAGACGGCGCCCGCGCTGCCAAGGGAGGCTCCCAAGCGCCCACCGACCCGCCAGGCCCGGCGAACGGCGCGGCATGACCCGCGCGGGCCGCTGCCCACTGCACCCACATTCTGGAGGTAACTGCACCCATGTTCAACGGCACTATCGGCGTGACCGAGCTGCTTCTTATTCTGGCCATCGTCCTTTTGATCTTCGGCCCCAAGTCCCTGCCCAAGCTGGGGCGCTCCATCGGCCGCGCGATCGAAAATTTCAAAAAAGGCCAGCGTGAGGCCGCTGGCGAGGAAGACGAAGACGGCGCAGCAGAACAGAACGCCCCCAAAACCAAATCCAGCGCTTCCGGCAAAGACGGCGGCAAAACGGAATGAGCAAGCACCCCCTGCCGGCAGGCAAAGGCAGCGGTCTGCCAAAGCGCTCCCATGCGCCGCAATCGCCCTCCCCCAAAGAGGGCGGCAAGCGCATGACCGTTACCGGGCATTTGCGGGAGATCCGCACCCGGCTGGTGCGCTCTGCACTGGTATACCTGCTGCTTGCTGTGCTCTGCTTTTTTGTTGTGGGGCGCATTTCTGAGGCCCTCATGGCCCTGGGCCGCCGCTTCCACTTCGTGTATACCGCCCCGGCCGAGCTGGTGACCGCTTATGTCAAGCTCTCGCTCGTGTGCGCGCTGGTGCTTGCTTCGCCCTTTTTGCTCTACCAGATCTGGGGGTTCGTTGCACCCGCCCTCAAGCGCACCGAAAAGCGCCTGGTCTTTTTGGGCCTGTGCGGAGGGCTGGTTTTCTTTTTGCTTGGCGCGGTGTTCGCCTACTTCGTAGCCATCCCCTTTATGCTGGACTTCTTTGCCAACTTCGATCCCAGCGGGGCCGTGCTGCCCATGATCTCCTACGAAAACTATCTCAGCTTCGTGCTGGGCAGTCTGGTGTGTTTCGGCGTGGTGTTTGAAATGCCCATGCTGGCCCTGCTGCTCTCGCAGTTCGGCATCCTCAAGGCGAAGACGCTGGTGCGCTTTCGCAAATACGCCGTGCTGGTCATCGCCATTGTGGCTGCCATCGTTACCCCGCCGGATGTCGTCTCCCAGATCGTCGTCCTCATTCCCATGATGCTCCTGTACGAAATCAGCATCCTCATCTGCCGCGCGGTCGGCCGGCGCAAGGCCGCCAGGGCGCGTGCCGAAGAAACGCGCGTGGCAGACGGCGACGAAGAGAACGAAGAAGAACCGGAAGATTAAAACGCCGTCTGCTTTGCAGGCTCCGTCCCCGTTTTGTTCATGTACCTGCCGGTACGAACCGCCCCGCTTTTTGTGCAGGGCGGTTTATTCAAATGCGCGGACGCGATTTCTTCCGCAAAAATAATCAGGTGCCTAAATATTTTTCTTGACACCCCTTCCTTTCCGTGTTATCCTCAAATCATAAGGTGCCTTATTATTTGAGGAGGATATCATGGAATATAAAAAAGAACAGTTTCCGGGCGGCGAAGAATGCCCCCTGACCGGGCCCGCATCACAAGAGGCCCAGCCCCTGCCCCCCGACGGCAAAGAACCCTTGCCCGCGCCCGCACAGGCGCGCTCCATAGGCCCCAGCCTGGAAGAACGGCTGCTGCACGAGCTGCACCGCTGCGCCGCGCTCATGCGGCGCGGCAAACCTCCGGTAGAAAATCCCGGCCAACACCGCCTGCTGGACATTTTGCAAAAAGACTCGGTGCTGAGCCAGCGCGAGCTGTTGGAAAAAAGCGGTATTCGCCCCGCCTCGCTCAGCGAGCTGCTTGCCAAACTCGAACGCATCGGCTTTATTCGCCGCGAGCGGGACGAGTACGACCGTCGGGTGGTCATCGTCACCCTTACCGAAGAAGGGCGCTCTGCCTTTGAGGCACAGCGCGCCGAGCGCCAGCGCGAGACTGCAGCGCTCTTTGCCAGCCTTGCAGAAGAAGAAAAGCAGACGCTTGCCAACCTCTTGGAAAAGCTCAACGCCAGCCTTGCTGAGCGCGGCGGCCCTGAGCCTCCCGAACCCCCGCATCCGCCTTTTCCGCCCGAACCGCCCTTTGGACACGGCCCGCACCACCGGGCGCATCACGGCCCCCATCATGGCCCGCATCCGCTGCCGCCGCACGAGGCCAAAGATCTCAATGCCACGCCGGCACATCCTCACGACCTCCCACACGGCTGTTGGCAAAAAGAAGCAAAAGACCCCTTTGGCCGTTACCCCTGCCGCAGGCAGGAGGAAGACGCCCCCCGGCGCTATCGCATCATGCGCAAAGGCCCCAGCCGCTTCCGCCACGCCTGGAAGGACGGCCCCCTTCCCGAGGATCATGCCGGTCTCCCCACGCCTGAAGAAAACGATGTGGTGTACTTCTAACGCTACCCTTAGCAGCCCAAAGGCAAAAGACCGCCGCCGTGATGGAACCGCGGCGGCGGCTTTTTATTCAAAATAAAAGAGCTCTTCAAAGCTTTTGTCGAGCGCAATGCACAGCACCAGCGCCAGCTTGGCTGTCGGGTTGAACTGGCCGGTCTCGATCGAGCTGATGGTGTTCCTCGAAACCCCCACCATCCGCGCCAGTTCACTCTGCGAAAGGCCCCGTTCGGCCCGCGCTTCTTTCAGCCGGTTTTTTAAGATCAAAGCGTCGTTCATGGCGGCGCTACCTCAAAACCACGCCCACCGCCGTCAAAGGTAGGCAGCCAGAAACACCGCCGCCAACAGACAAAACATCACACACGAGAAAATCGCCATACGGCTTTTGGCAAACCTCCAGCGCCGGTAATTGACCGACGCAGCAAAGCACATGACCACTGCCGATACCGCAAAAAAAACGCGATTGTCGGTATCGAACCACATGTCCACTACGGCGACGACCAGGTACAAAAAAGCCAGCAGCACATACCCCGTTCGCCTGCCCGCATCGTTGGTGCGCTGCACTCCCTCGTCCACCTTTTCTGCGCGGCTTCTGCGCAGCACTTCATCCTTTTCCATGCTCGCTCCTTTCCGTTATTTTCCCTATGATGCCAAGTTTTCTTGGCATTTACCAGTATAGCACGCCAAGTTTACTTGTCAACCGTCTTTTGCAAAGTTTTCCTTGCAAAAATCTTCATGCCAAATCCAGCCATAGCATAAAATAGCATAAAATAGTAATAGCGGCGGCAAACCGGTCCACGATGTAAAAATGTGGATCCCCATCGAGTGAAGGGGTGAAAGGGAACTGCTTTTTTGTATAACCAACAGGCCTGCCAAATTGGCAGGCCTGTTGCTGCTGCGGGGGCTTTACCAGGAGCGTATCGGCTCCCCTGGTAAA
>CALWSW010000156.1 GCA_944384305.1 uncultured Christensenellaceae bacterium | reverse complement strand
CCAAGGGGTGTCATGCCGAACAGCGCCATGCCTGCCAGGATGACGATCTTCCCCAGCGGCGGGTGCGAGTTTTCGTACGGGGTCAGCCCCTTCAGGTGCTCGAGCGCCGTGCGGGCGTGGTACAATTCGTCAAAGTACATCCCGTTTTGCGGGTCGGGGTACTCGGGCTTTAAGGCCTGCTCGTCAAAGAGCGGCACGGCGGCTTCGGCATCGGCTGCGCCGCCCGTTACGACCGAAGCGCTCACAACGGGAAGGGCGTTCCCTTCGGCGTCCACAAACACCAGCTCGTTGATCCATACATCGCCGTTGGCTGTGAGCACGTAAGTGTCCGCGCCCTGTGTAAGCTCGGTGATGTTCCAGCGGAACATCTGGTCGTAGGTGACTTCCGCCGTGCCGGCGCTCACGCTGCCGGAGGGCGTTTCGGCAGCGATCTCCAAAGACCCGTCGCTGATGCCGCCATAGCTCCACAAAGAGACCGGCTGTGCGCCCTCTTTTAGCGTGACGGTGATCTGGCTGCCGCTTGTGCCCAGCCAGTAGGACTGCGGCACGTTTGTATCGCCCAGGTTTACAAAGGCGACTACAGCGTACACCGCCGTGAGGAAAAGCAGCGCGAGTTTTTCCTTTAGGCCCCATTTGGGGTAGGCTTCTTCCGGCGGGTCGAGCAGCGAAACGCGGGGCGGCCGCTCGCCAAAAAAGCGCCGGCGTTTTTCTCCTTTTTCAGGCGTTTGAAAGGGCTCGGGGCGCGCGGGGGATGAGGCGGCGCAGGCAGGCAGCCCCCAGGCGGCAACGGCCGGGCCGTCTTCTGCGGGCTCGAGCACAACACGCCCGCGCAGGCAGATGTCGCCGCACACGTATACGAAATAGGCAGAGGCCGAAAGCATCAAAGCGGAAAAGAGACGCACGGCAAGTTCCTGCTCGCCCATGAGGTTGTAAATGCCAAAGAACGAGCAGAACAGTACCGTGGCCACGTTCAAAAATACCGCGCCCGAAAGCAGGGCAAAGGACAGCTTAAGCCTTTTGTCGGCAATGCGGCCGCAGGCGAGCAGCAGCAAAAACACCGCCGGCAGGGCGTAGCGCTCGTGCATATTGTGCCCGAGTGAAAACACGAGGATGAGGAAACAAGCCCCCAGCAGCGCGTAATCGAACGTGCCGTTTTTGAGCGAGTACACGGCAAACACCGCCACGGCAGCCAAAGAGAGCACGATGCCAATGGTGCCCCAGGCAGAAAGCGGCAGGCCGAAAAAGTACGTGCTTTGCGGGGCCCAGTTGAACCCCAATAGCCCGAACAGGTTGAAGGCGTTAACCGAGCCGTAGGGGTAACCGCTGGCGGTCTCGGCATAGCGCTCAACGATATAGAGCCAGCTCTGCTCGCCCTTAAAGGGCAGAGAGCCCACAAAAATGGTGCCGAGCGCAATGGCGGCGCACAGCAAAAGACTGCCCGCCGCGCGCAAGGGTTTGGGGCGTTCGGTTTTTGTTTTAAAAAAGGGCAGAAGGTAGGCAATGGCAAACACCGGCCCAACGATCAGCGCCTGCGGCTTGACGAGCACTGCAAGGCCGTAAAGAAAAGCGGCCAGCGGGCGCTTGTTGGCGTTGAGCAGGCAAAACGTACCCACGAGCAGCAGTGCAAGAACAGAATCCACCTGCCCCCAGGCAGCGCTTACCAAAATGGCGAGCGGGTTGAGCGCGCACAGCAAAAACACGGCCGAAGCGCGGGTGGGGCTTGCGTGCTTGGCGATGACGCGGTAGAGCAAAAGCCCAACGCCGATGTCGCACAGCATGGCTGGCAGGCGCAGAAGGATGCTGCCGAGGGCAGAAGAAGCCGCAATGCCGAAAAGCCGCATGAGCCCGCCCAAGAACCACAGCACATAAAGGTAGCCCGGCGGGTAATCTGCAAACATGCCGGAAGTGTAAAAGGAACCGGGGCCGTTTTCGGCCAACGCGTTGGACCAAGAGGAAAAACAGCCCATGTCGGACGAGTACCCGGGCGAAAGCACCGCAATGAGCAGGCGCAGGAACAGCGCTCCCAGCGCAAGCAGTAGAACATGGCGGCGTTCCAACCGAAAACTGTTGCGGCCAACGTAAAAAAGCAGCGCCGCCGTAAGGCCGGAAATGATCAGCAGCAGGGCGATCGAGACAAGGTCGAGCGAAAAAGCGCCGCCGGCGGCATCCTGCGCCAGAGCGTCCGCTGCGAAAGTGAAGACCCCGGCAAAAACCAGAAGGAGGGCAAACCCCCTACCCACTTTGCTTTTTGTGTTCAAAACGCGTTCCTCCAGTGGTTGACCAACGGCGCATGCGCACAGCCCAAAAAGACCTCCAGCACATCGAACCGGCAAAAGCCGCCGTAGTCCTGTTCTGCGACCCAAAGCTCTGCGGTGCGCTGCAGCCGCAGCTGCTTTTCGGGGGTCACCGCTTCCCGCGGGGCAGACCAGCCGCTGCGGCATTTGACCTCGGCAAATACCACGTATTCGCCGTCTTTTGCGATGATGTCGATCTCGCCGCACCGCTTGCGGTAGTTGCGCGCAAGAATGGTGTACCCAATGCTCAAAAGGTACTGCGCGGCGACGGTTTCGCCGGCCATTCCTCTTTCGCGCTCTTTGCTCAGATCCATTTTCGAATAAAGCTCCTTCGGTGGATGGGGCAGGGGCCGTGTTCGGCGATGGCGCGAATGTGCTCCGCCGTGCCGTAGCCCTTGTTGCGCGCAAAGCCGTAAACGGGGTAAAGGGCGTCAAATTCCTGCATCATGCGGTCGCGCGTGACTTTGGCCACGATCGATGCCGCGGCAATGAGATAGCTTTTGGCATCCCCCTTGACGATGGGCAGCTGCTCTGCCGGTATGGCTAGGCCCTTTACCGCGTCTACGAGCAGTACTTCCACAGGGGCGGCCAGCGCCTCAAAAGCGCCGGCAAAAGCCCGCTTCGTCGCCTCTAAAATGTTGATCTCGTCGATGGTCTGCGCGTCGACGGTCCCCACGCCAAAGCTGCCGAGCGCAGCGATCTCGGCAAACAGCTTTTCGCGCTTTTTGGGCGAAAGCTTTTTGGAGTCGTTGACGCCTGCAATAAGGGGTTCTTTCGGCAGCACGGCGCAAGCCGCCACCACCGGCCCGGCCAGGGGCCCTCGCCCGGCTTCGTCGGCGCCGCCTACGAGCCTATTGCTCTCCCAAAACGGGCGCTCGTATTCCGTAAGCGCAAAAAGGCGCTGCAGTTCTTTTTCGGTCACGGCAGCTCCTCCGGTTTTGCGCTTGCGGCTTCGCCGGCGGGCTCTGCCGCCCGGATATCTTCGGGCCGTTCCAAAGAGATGCGGCCGATCTTGCCCGCGCGGAATTCGTCGAGCACGGTCTTTGCGCCGCGTTCCAAATCGAGCACGCCGCCCGGCAGAATAAAGCCGCGGCTTTTGCACACGCCTTCTAAAAGCGCCTCGCCGGCCTGGGCGGCATCGAGTTTTTTGTAGCGCTGCGCAAGAAGATCCGGCACGCGCGTGGCGAGATCTTCCAAAAGAGCGATCGAGAGCTCTTCGCCGTCGATAATCTCGTCGCGGATCGAGCCCAAATAGGCCAGCCTAAGGGCCGACTGTTCATCGGTGAACTTGGGCCAGAGCATGCCGGGGGTGTCCATAAGTTCCAAATACGGCGAGATCTTGACCCACTGCTTGCCGCGCGTTACCCCCGGCCGGTTGCCGGTAGCGGCCATGGTGGTGCCGGCCAGCTTGTTGATGAGCGTGGATTTCCCCACGTTGGGAATGCCCACGACCATGACGCGCACGGTCTTGCGCAGCCCTTTTTCGCGCAGGCGGTCCACCTTTTCCTTTGCGGCGCGCTCGATCAGCGCGAGCGCCTTTTTGCGCCCGCCCGATTCGGTGGCCGTGCAGGTCAGCGCCACCCAGCCGTGAGCGCGGTAATATTCCGCCCATTTTTGGGTGGTCTGTTCGTTGGCCAGGTCGCTCTTGTTGAGGATGACAGCGCGCGACTTTCCGGCAAACAGGTCGTCAAAATCGGGGTTGCGGGTGGCGTAGGGGGCGCGCGCATCGACCAGCTCCACAACGACGTCGATGAGCGAAAGGTTCTGGGCCATCATGCGGCGGGCTTTGGTCATGTGGCCGGGGTACCATTGTATCTGCATAGGTGCCCTCTTATCTTTCCTGTTTTTCTCGAGTT
>CALWSW010000155.1 GCA_944384305.1 uncultured Christensenellaceae bacterium | reverse complement strand
CCGACGCCTTTTTTCTGCGGGCCGTCGCGCTGCTGGCGGCATGTGCGGGCCTGGCCTTGTGTTCCTCGTTGTGTCCTTCCGCCTGTCCGCCGGCCGCTTTGGCCTCGGGAAGCGTTCCATTTTTCAGTTCAGTGCTCAAAGCCCTCACCTCTTTCCGACTCAGTCTGGTTCAGCTCGTCCAGCTTGATGTTGAGATTGTTGATGCGGATGACCAGTTGTATCCTCTCCTCTGCAGTCAGCCTCTCGTCCGAGGCTTTTTCTTGAAGTTCCTTCAATTCCTCTACTATATGAACGCGGCGCAAATACCCCGCGCAGTCGGCAAAACAGTGTTCCGGGTCTTCAACGGCCGGCAGCATGGCCACCGCCGCTGCACAATCGGCTTCCTCGCCCTCCAGCCCCTGCTGCAAAAGCGCCTCCGCCCCGCAGCCCCGTTCGAGCATATGCCCCAACAGCGCGCGCTGCGCCGTGTTCTTCAGCAGCTCGGGTTCTTCAAAGAGCAGCGCGCGGTAGCCCTCGTCGCCGTCGGCCAGCTTCAAAAGCAGCAGTTCGGCGTCTTTTCGGCCGCTCTGCCGCGGCGCGCCGGCAGTTTTAGTATTCCGTAATCTGGAAGGGCTATTCTTGCGGGGGGACTCCCCCTCCTGCGCCCCGCCCAGCGTGGCCTCCTCGCGCAGCACCTCGGCCGAAAAGCCCGTCAGCCGCGCCAACTCGGTGGTGTAGCGCTCCCGTTCCACGGGCGAAAACCGCGCGAGCAGCGCGCTGCCCGCGTGTGCCAGCGCCATGCGCCCATCCTCCGTTGCAAGGTCGTAGCGCGAAGCGAGGTTGGCCAGCCGGAAGGAATTTTTGCTCATCGCCGTCTGCCGGAGCTCGTCGAACCCCGCCGCGCCCTCTTTCTGAATGAATTCGTCGGGGTCGAGCCCGCCGGGGAAGCGAATGACCTTGGTCTCCATCCCCTCGGCCTCAAAAATGTCGAGCGCGCGCAAAATGGCGTTCTGGCCGGCGTCATCGCCGTCGTAAGCGACGTATACAAGCGGCACATAGCGCTTCATCAGGCGGGCCTGCTGGGGCGTGAGCGCCGTGCCCAGCGTGGCCACCGCGCCCATAACGCCCGCCTGCGAGAGGCTGACGACGTCCATGTACCCTTCTACCAGCACAAAACTGCCCGCGCTGCTCCCCCGCAGGCGGTTGAGCCCGTAAAGGTTATAGCGCTTGTTGAACACCGGCGTGTCCGGCGTGTTGAGGTACTTGGGCTGTTCGTCGCCCATGGCACGGCCGCCAAAGCCAATGACCTTTTGATAGGTGCCGATGATGGGGAACACCACCCGGCCGCGGAACATATCGAACGCGCCGTCCTCCCCCTTTTTAGAGCGCACCGCAAGCCCTGCTTCCACCAGCTCTTCCTTGCTGAAGCCTTCTTTTAAAAGCGCATTGGTGAGCGCTTCCCACTCCCGCGGGGCAAACCCCAGCCCAAATTCGACCGCCGTTTGGGGCGAGACCCCGCGCCGCGCCAAATACGCGCGGGCGCTGCGGCCTTCTTCCCCCTTGAGCTGATCGTAAAAAAACCGGGCGGCCATGCGGTTGGCTTCGTACAAGCGTTCCTTCTTTTCGCGCTGCTGCTTGAGCGCGCGCTCGTCGATCTCCTCGGGGATCTCCATGTGCGCGCGGTCGGCGAGCATCCGGATGGCGTCGGGGTAGGAGACTCGTTCCATCTCCATTACAAAATTCACCAGCGAACCGCCCTTGTGGCAGCCAAAGCAGTAGTACACCTGCTTGTCCGGCGAGACCGTGAACGACGGCGTCTTTTCGTGGTGAAAGGGGCAGCACCCCCACAGCCTGCCGCCGCGCGGCTTGAGCGGCACGTATTCCGACACCAGGGCAGCCATGTCTGTCCTTGCGAACAATTCGGCAAGCCACTCGCTGGGAAAACCGCTCAATTCAAAACCTCCCTGCCATTTGGTGAAAAAAGACTTTGCCCTTTAAAATTCGGGCTTTATATTATTCTACAAACCTGCAGGGATTCCTTCTTTTCGACCCATTGCGCCGGAATTTTTGCAATCCTACAGCTTCCACGACTGCGGCACGAACAGCTCTTCATATGTGCGGATGGCAAAACGGTCGGTCATGCAGGCAATGTAATCGGCAGCAACGACCTTCGGCCCGTCTTCTTCCAAATAGAGCAAAAACTCCTGCGGCAGCAGGTCCATGTGTTCCACGTAGTAGTGAAACAGCATCTCCACCACGCCTTCGGCCTTGCCTTCCTCTGCCTTGGCGGTGCGGTCGGTATACACACGGCGGAACAAAAATGCCCGCAAATTGCTCATCGCTTTAGAAAAGGCCGGCGACTGGCAGATCTCGTTCTTTCCTTCGCTGTTTTCCACGATGTCCAGGATCATGTTGTTGATGCGGTCGCCGTGGGAGCCGCCCAGCACATCGACGCACTCTTTGGGCAGCTCCTCTTCGCGCAGCACAGCCGCGCGCACGGCGTCGTCGATGTCGTGGTTGATGTAGGCGATGCGGTCGGCCAGGCTCACCACCCGCCCTTCGAGCGTGGCGGCGCAGCCGTCCTTTTTGTGGTGCAAAATGCCGTCGCGCACCTCCCAGGTCAGGTTCAGCCCGGCCCCGTCGCGCTCCAGCTTTTCCACTACCCTAAGGCTTTGGCGGTTGTGCTCAAACCCCCCGGGCAGCAGTTTGGAAAGCACCATTTCGCCAATGTGGCCAAAGGGCGTGTGCCCCAGGTCGTGCCCCAGGGCGATGGCCTCGGTCAGGTCCTCGTTGAGCCGCAGCGCCCGCGCAATGGTGCGGGCGATCTGCGCCACTTCCAGCGTATGGGTCAGCCGTGTGCGGTAATGGTCGCCTTCGGGCGAAAGGAAGACTTGGGTCTTATACTTCAGCCGCCGGAAGGATTTGCAGTGTATGATGCGGTCCCGGTCGCGCTGGTACTCGGTGCGCAGGTCGTCGGGGGAAATGGGCTTTTCCCTGCCGCGGGTCTGGCTGCTTTTTGCAGCGTAGGGCGAAAGCAGCTCTTCTTCCCGTTGTTCGGTGCGTTCCCTTCGTGTCATGCGCTCCCCCTTTCTTTGCGCTTTGTCCGCAAAAAGCACTGTTTATGGTTAATATACCACACAGGTGTAAAATTCCCTTCTTTTTCTTCCTTTGCCGGCATAGTATGGCCTTTCAAAACAAAAAAAGGACCAGTATGGTCCTTTTTTTGTTTTGAAAAATGCGCTGCGCCTTACTTCAGCTTTGTGCCGCAGTTGTTGCAGAAGGAGTCGTTTTCCGAAACAGGCGCGCCGCAGCTGGGGCACTTGGGCTTTTCCTGCTTGGCGCCGCAGTTGGGGCAAAACATCGCGTCGGCCTTCATGGGCGCGCCGCACACCGAGCACTTGCGCACCGCACTGTTATTGGCCTGCATGGTCACTGCGCGGCGCTGTTTGGCCATCTTCAGCACGCTGGAAGTCATCAGCGCCAGGGCAAAAAGCCCGCCGAACACCAGGGCGTAAAGCAGTTCCGAGATCTGAAGCAAGCCCATGTAGCGGCTGGACTGCACGGTGATGACGATGAACATCACCAAATAGTAAAGAGCGCAGACACCGGTAGTGATGAGCATGCCCCACTCATCTTTTTTGATAAAGGCCAGGAACAGGCCGAACACCACGCACAGGAGGCCGAGCGTGCCGAACATATCGTACCACACGCCGTAGGTGTTCATGAGGCAGGCCGAAAGGACCAAGAACAACAGGCCCACGCCATAAAAGACGTAATCGATGCCCAGCAGGCTCTTCCAGGGGGATCTGGACCCAAAATGTTCTTTCAAAACATCGCGATAGTCTTTCATTGTACACTCTCCTATCCGTTGAGGTTAGCGCCGCACTTGGTGCAGAACTTGGTGTTGCCTTCCACCCTGGCGCCGCAGTTGGGGCAAACCGATTCATTCTGCGGGGCGGCCTGTTCTTTCCGGGGGCCGTAATTGGGCTCCGCCGCTTCCTGCGGGCGGTAGTAAGCGCCCGCGTGTGCCGCCGCGTACTGCCCGGCAAAATACTCTTCGAGGGCCTGGGCCTTCAAATAGCCGCAGCCGGCCGCCAGGCTGAAGAGGAAGGCCAGCAATTCGCCGAGCAGCCAGCCTGCGAGGATCAGCCAGCCAATGCTGCCCAGCGCCAGCCCATACGCCAGTGCCGAACCCAAGCTGTAGCACAAAAGCGTGGCCACCATGCCCGAGCAAAAAGCGCCCAGCAGCACCGGCATCCCGCGCGGAATGCTCACCAGAATGGCGGCGAGCA
>CALWSW010000154.1 GCA_944384305.1 uncultured Christensenellaceae bacterium | reverse complement strand
GCCGGAGCCGACCACCTTAAAGCCCGAAAGTTCGCCTGTAACGTCTACGAGCCGCAGCACCCGGTCACCGGCAAACAGCGCGCCGAGATACCGGTTGAGCTGCGAGACCGACAGCACGAGCCCGGGCGAGCTCTTCTGTTCCATCAGGATCCCCCGGCCGCATCTTCGGCGGGCGCATCCTCTGCAGGCTCTTTGGGCCCGGCCACGGCGTCGTCATAGGGCGTGTACTGGTCGATGTCGGGGTACACCTCCCCCTCGGCCTTGGAGCGCGCGAGCGTTCCCAGCACGCCGTTGATAAAGGCCGGCGAGCGCTCCCCGCCAAACTCCTTGGCGAGCACCACCGCCTCGTTGATCGCCACGCTGTCAGAAACGCTGTCGTCGCCGTAGATCATTTCGTAGGCGGCCACCCGAAGGATGCACAAGTCGACCGCCGGCATGCGTTCGACCGTCCAGCCCTTGGCGCACAGGCCGATGTAATGGTCGAGCACGCGGCACTTGTCGTGCACACCGCGCGCCACAGAAACGGCGTAAGAACGATCCGCCTCTGCGGCGGGCGTCTCGGGCCCGTCCTGTGCCTCGATCCCCGAAAGCTCCAACAGTTCCCGGTAGCTGCCGCCACCGCCCAGCAGCTCGGCAAAGGCCTGCTTCATCGCGATCTCACGTGCGATCCTTCTGCTCAATGCTTGTCCCTCCGCATAAATAGTCGTTAAACATCAGGTTTAAAACCGCTTCCAAAAGGCGCGCACCTTCATCCACAAGCTAAGCATGGCGTCGATGATGCTGCGCCCCCGATCCTTGAGCGAGCCCAAGTACACGCCTGCCCCGCACAGCAGCGCCAAAAGCAGCGTGCGCCAGAAGCCGATGATCATCAGCAGCAACGCCAAAAGGAATCCCATGCCCAGTCCGGCAATGGTCCACGGCCGTTTTTGGAGCAAAAGCAAGATCTTTTCCTTCACGGCAGATCACCTTCCCACGTTCAGCGCACGACCGGACGCAGGTCGTTTTGCCCCTGGCGGGTCTTTTCTACCACGCACTGCACTTCGGGCAGCGAAATGCCCGCCATTTTTTCCACGTATTCCTTCAGGCTGGCCTGCACCTTCGCCGTGGTCTCGGGAATGTTGGCGTCGGGCGCAAGGAACAGGTGCAGCCTCACAGCCGCGCTGCTTTCGCCAAAGGCCAGGTCGCAGGTACAGTCGCGCACCTTGGTGTCTGCCTTGACCTGGCGCAGCACCATCTCTTCCAGAGCCGCCGCCGTCAAAAAGACCGCGCCGTTGTCGCCCGTGCGCACAAGGATGCCCGGGGCCTGCGGGTTTTCCACGGCGGCAGTGTCGCGCCGGCGCACAAAGAAGATGCGCACACAGAGCAAAAGCACCACCACACATACCGCCGTAACGATCACGGCGTTCAGAGTGCCAGCGGTGAGCCAAGCGCCAAAACGGCCAAAGAGGTCGGGAATGAACACGCCCCATGCCACGCCCAGGCAGAGCACGCCGAACCCCAGCACGCACAGCAAAAGCAGCACGTTGACGACTTTGTCAAAAAGCTTCATTTTCATTGGTTTTTCCTCCGGCGATAAGACCGTTCCTTTGTGGAAAAAGGGGCCGCCCAACCCTCGAGGATGAGCAGCCCCTGCTTACGGTTGCGTTCGAATCAATTGTCAAGGTGCAAACTCATTTTACGCGGGGAGGAACTTCCTCCTTGGGTTCGGGCGCGGGCTCCTTGGGCTCCTTTTCGATCTGGATGCCCTCGACGCTGACGTTGACTTCCACCACCTTCAGACCGGTCATGGTCTCGATGGCGGTCTTGACGGAATTCTGAACAGCGGTGCAAACGTCGTGGATCTTGTAGCCGTACTTGACGGTAACGGCCAGATCGACCGCCGCTTCCTGCGTGCCGACCTCGACCTTGACGCCCTTGGTATAGCTCTTGCGGCCGAGCTTTTCGGTCAGACCTTCGAACGTAGTGCCGTTGAGGTTTGCAATACCGTCGACCTCGCTCGCGGCCAGGCTGGCGATGGTGGCGATGACTTCGTTTGCAAATGTAACTTTGCCGCCCTTGGTCTCTTCGACGACTTCGCTATTGTTGACGATGATTTCTTCGCTCATTGGGAACACCTCCGCAAAATAATTGAAGCCCTTCAGGCCCAAAAGAGCAAAGTGCGCTTTCAAACCTTTGCATTTATAGTATAACAGAATTTCAAATTTTTAAAGGGAAAATTTAAAATTTCTCACGTCTGGCTCAATTTGCTCCCTCTGCCGCGCTTTGAGGTACGCAAACCGTCAATTCAGGCTCATGATCTTGACGTTGCGGGCCTCCTGTCCGGTCTCGTCGCAGGCGATATCCAAGATTTTTGCAACCTCGCCGTCCGTGAGCGCTTCGGCCTCCACCACCACCGTCACCGAATCGTCGTGTACCGTCACGGCGGCGTCAGAAAACCCTTTGGCGCGCAACAGATTCTCCACCGTCATTTCCATCTCCATGGCCTCGATCAAAAACAGCCGGGAATCCTGTGCCGCAGCCAGGGTCTCTTCGTCCGTTCCCGCGGTCTCTATGATCTCCTGCAAATAGGCCAGTTCTTTTTCGCGCGTCTCCTCCCGGTCCTGCCGGAAGACCGCAAAGTAGTCCTCGCCGTCCTCCGTTTGCTCTGTACCGGCGCTCACCGGTTCGTTCGCCGCGTGCTGCGCCTGTTCCTCCCCCTGCCCTTCAAACAGTTCTGCTGTTTGAAATTCCTCTTGACCGCTGCGCACGCTGTTCGTGAGCAGGCCGTTTACCACGGCCGTCAGCGCGATGAGCCCCGCGCACACTCCGGCCATCAGGGCCTGTTTTTTCCCGCGCGTCATGTTCTTTTTGCTCTTTTCCCGGATCGCCGGCAGATTCATGTCGTTCTCCTTTCTCATTCCCCTTCCATGGGAAAAACCTCGATCTTCGACGATGGCACGCCCAGCACGGCCTGCGCCGCCCGCAACAGATCCGTTCTGACCGAAAGATCCTGCGCCCCTTCGGCCACCACCACGGCTCCCCGCACTGTCGCGCTCTTTTTCATCAGCACCATGGCCGTTTCGCCCTCTGCCCCGCTCACCGTCACCGGCTGCTCGCTCAGGCTGCCCTCCCCCTGTTCAGACCGCGACACCGCCGGCACGATCTCCTCGCTGCTCTCGTAAGAAATCAGCACCCGCACCTTTCCTGCGCCCTCGATCTTCGAAAGGGTGTCCTCCATGCGTTCTTCCAAACTCGCGTTCGCCATAGCGGCCGGTTCTGCCGCCGCCTCTTTTTGCTCTTCTTCCTCGCCCGGCGAAGCAAAAAAGAGCAGCAGCGCCACCAGGATCAACCCGCCGTACACCGCCCATTCCAGGGCCGGACAGCGCTTGCGCACCTCCTGCCATTTTTTCTTCAGTTCCCCTTTCACCGCACACCTCCCAACAGCCGCACCGTCAAAAACATCACTGCCGCAACGTACACCGTTCCCATCACAAAGCGCGCGGTCCTGCCCGCGCCCTTTGCGCCCGTCAGCTCTCCCAGCAAATAAAACCCCACCGACACCGCGGCCAGCGCCTCCAAATACTCTTTCATGCGTATCTCCATTTTTCGGGCCGTTCCCACTTTATTTGGCCGCAGCCTGTGCTCTTGGTCATCACATGGTACAAAACCGCTTTTTTTCTAAAAAGCCGCGGATTCAGAGTGCTATTCCCGGATTCGGTGGAACCAGTTCTAAAACCGTCCTCGTGCTCGAGCCCGCGCCTGGTGATTTTGCAGTGCGTTTGATCGTTGTCTATAAATAGGTATTGCCCAGCGCCGCAAAAATTCCGGCGGTCAGCATGCTCATGGCTCCCGCCGCCGCCATGATGCCGAACAGGCAGGCCGCGGTGTCCGCCAAGCTCGAAACAGCGCGGGTCAGCCGCCCGTCCGCCACCGGATCTATCAGCGCACCGGAGAGCCGAAAGGCCAGCTGTAATGTCATGGTGTTCAAAAGCGGCTGCAGAAGGATAGCCGCCATCACCAGCACGGCGCAGACCCCCACGGCGTTTTTGATCATGGCGGCCGAGGCGAGTAAAGCATCCACGCTGCCCGAAAGAATGGAGCCCGAAAAGGGCACCAGCTCTTTGGTCAAATACTTTGCCGCCCGCACCGAAAGCCCGTCGGCGCTGCCCGCCGCAATGCCGCACACCGCCAAATACCCCAGGTACAGCGTGCCGGCGCCGCCGCACATCCATTTGGCCAGCGACTTAAAAAAGGCGGCCAGCTTGTCTAATGTGCGGTTTTCCGAAAGGCATCCGATGAGCGCGCACACCCCCTTGGCCAGCTCACAGGGCATCATCACCGAGG
>CALWSW010000153.1 GCA_944384305.1 uncultured Christensenellaceae bacterium | reverse complement strand
GAAAGGAAGGAAACATAGCGATGAAGATCAAAGGTTTGCTTGCGCTGACCCTGTGCCTGCTGTTGGTGCTGCTCGCCGGCTGTGAATGGTCGTTCAGCTTCTCTTGGGGAGACGACGCCTCGCCTTCGCCCACCCCGCAGGAGCAGGAAAGCGCGCTGTGGGAAGGGGAGAAGGCGCAAAACGGCGGCCTGCTTTTGAACGCTGCCGCTGGATCCCAGCTGGAAGAAGCAGGAGCGTGACCATGAAGCGGCGCGCATTTGCTCTGGCCCTGTGCCTACTGCTGGTGCTTTCGGGCTGCGGCGCATCGTCGGTGCCGTTCTGGCTGCAGCCAAACCGCCCCGCCGCCGGCGGCGAAACACAGGCGCCTGAGGAAGAGGAAGCCGGGACCGGCGGCGAATCGCTTTTGCCCGACGGGTGTGTGCTCTACGCCAGCGAGACCTTTTTGCCCGTGGGGGAACCTGTGCAGGTCGAGTTTACGGTGCGCACCAAGACCCCCGGCCAGTCGTTCGAGGTGGTCACACGGGAGACAGGCGAGACCCTTGCCCTGCTCGAGCCCGCCGGCATGGAAGGGGAAGAAGTTCTTTACCGGGGCAGTGCGCAGCTTCTGCGCGAGGAGCCCGAGTCGCTGACGCTCTGCGCGCTGGGCAGCGAGGAAAACAGCACCGAAGTGCAGCTGTACTTTGCGCCCGAGGTCACGCAGCAGATGATCGATGAAGCGTATGAGCTGACCGACTGGGTGGCCGCCCAGGTGCGGGAAGCCTACCCCGACGGCCCGAACGAAGACGCCTTGTGGTTCGTGGCGGATCTTCTGGAGTCGCAGGGCATCGAGGCGGAGCACCGCGGCCAGGCCGTGACCTTTACCAGCCCCAACGGCGTGGGCTGCCAGTTCAGCCTGCCCCCGGCCGAGGGGTATTTCGGTTCTTTCACGCAGGATACTCCCCTTACTTCGGCCTATCTTACGGGCGCGGACTGCGCGCAGCTCTTTGCGTATAACGACGGCTGCATCACCAATTCCAGCGTCCTCTTTTTGCAGAGCGAGGATTCGCTGACCAAAACCAATTACCACGAGGCCTTCTGCGAGACCCTTTCGGATTTTCTGGACGGCGATTTCGACATCGCCCGGGAAAGGGGCATGATCGACAGCCTGCTCACCGGCGAGCTCTGCGACTACGGCACGGTGGTCTTGAACTCCCACGGCGGCGCGCTCGACCGCAGCGACGGCGGCAAGGTGGGGTACATTCTGCTCGGTTCCGACGAAACGGCGGCCACCATCGCCGAGCTGTACGGCTACGGCCGCTGCTTTTACGACCGGTACGAGACCGACGTCGATCTGGTGCGGGTCTCGACCGACTGGTTCGGCAACCACAGCGTCTGCATCGCCACCGATTTTCTCATGGCGCTCTACGCCGATCGAACCTTTGACAATACCATTTTTTACTTTGCGGTGTGCTATCTGGGGAGCGATCAGCGCTTTCACGAGTTCCTCATCGACCACGGCGCACAGGCGGTCATCAGCTGCCCCGGCGGGTTGATGATGATCGACGACTACGATTACTGCAGGGTCCTCGGCGAGTACCTCGCCGCCGTCAAAGAGGGGGTGAGCCGCAGCTACAACCTGGGCGAGGCCTTTGCGCCCGGCAATTTCTTGAAGGGGAACGTCACGGAGTCTTCGGTTTACGAGGGCGACCCCGGCCTGGTCATGCAGCTTTACACCCGCAGCACCGACTTCGCGTATTGGGGAACGGGCGAGCTCTATGGCCATGTGATGGGGGAAGACGGCCCGGTAGAAGGGGCGGAAGTGGTGGTCTACCGCTACTTGGACCACGAATTCGTGCTCACCGACGTCACCCGCACCGAAGCCGACGGCAGCTTCAGCTGCCCCAATTTGACCTGGGGCACCCACGTGTTCGAGGTCAAAACCGAAAACGCGCGCACGGCCGCGCAGGTGAACTTCGCTGCAAAAAGCGAGGACTGCGGCAACATCTACCTGGGCAAGACCACAGAGTCCGGGGTGGACGCC
Source organism: uncultured Christensenellaceae bacterium (assembly GCA_944384305.1). GTDB lineage: Bacteria > Bacillota > Clostridia > Christensenellales > CALWSW01 > CALWSW01. Next base: position 2,308 of record CALWSW010000153.1, on the reverse strand, counting down.
GCCGCCCAGCTGGAAAACTACCTGAGGGGAACGCTTGTGCCGCAGTACGGTTGGCTTGACATTGGCACCTGGACCGTTGTGGACCACTACAGTGCAGACTCGGACACCAGCCGGGTGGAAGGCATCCTTTCGGCACTGCCGGCCGACCTGGACGGCGACGGGCAGGAAGAACTGCTGCTCGTGCGGCTGGAACAGGAGGGCGGCGGCCGTACCGGCTTGTACCTTTCGGTGTACGAAGCGGGGGAAAACGGCCCCTTTGAGGCCGACGCCTGCTACACCACCACCAAGGCCTTTGCGCAAAACTATTACGACACCCGCGTGGCAGTGTTCGTGAGCAAAGACTCGGCCGGGCAGCCCTGCCTGAACCTTTACGTCAACAACATCATGAACGAGGATACCGAGGTGGTGCGCACCTACCGCTACATAAACGAACGGCTGCTGCAGACCGCCACCAACGCCTACGTGCTGGGCGGCGATTACTGGGCGTACTGGTATGAGCAGGACCCCATGGCGGACTACAGCTATGAGCTCTTCCCGAACGCCATGGTGGAAGAGAACGGCTGGACGGTCACAAAGAGCGCCCGCCTGAACGACGATTCCTACAGCCCGGCAAGCATTGCCGGCTTTGAGCAAGAAGAGGCCGCGATGTTTGAGGAGTACTGCGAAACGCTGTTTTCCACAGCCGGGCTGCAGCGCAATGCCCGGGGCTACATCCGCACCGAAGGGGATGCCCAACTCGCCCCGCCCGAGCGTTTCGATAACGCTGCAAGCTTCACCTGGGCCGCCGAGCTCTACGCCGTGCAGGACCACGGCGTGCTGAGTACCGACCCCACCCAGCGCGCCAAGCGCTTTGAAGCGGCGGATTATTCCGGCTTTGGGCGCTATGCAGCGCGGTAAAGCGTTTTAAAAACAGCCAGCCTGTTGAAAAAACCAACAGGCTGGCTGTTTTTTTTGCTGTGTTCACATTTGTGTGTACTGCTGAAGCTTTTCGGCATCGCAGAGCAGCACATGGCGGTTTTTGGGCTGCAGCACCCCTTCGGCACGAAGCTGGGCGTACATTTTTGCTACCTGCGCGCGGGAAACGTGGATGGAAGAGGCCACGTCCTGCTGGGTGAGGGGCACTTTGTAAGGGCCGGATGAATTCGGGTCTACAAACAGCAAAAGGAAGGTGGCCAGCCGCACCAGCAGATCGGTGTGGCTCATGCTGCCCACCATAAAGGCGACCTGCCGCAGCACTTCGCCGTAGTACACCACCAAATCAAACCCCAGCTCGGGGTTTTTTAAAATGAGCTCGCGCAGCATGTCGGGCGTAAAGGGCAGCACGCGCAGCTCGGTCACGCCGGAAATACTGACCACCGAGCGGTTGCCGCCGTCGATGCAGTCCATGCCAATGAGGGTGTCGGCCTTCATAAAATCCACGATGTGTTCGTTGCCGTCGGTGGTGGTGAGGTAGACCTTGGCTACCCCCTCTAAAATATAGTACAGCCAGCCGCGGGTGTTGCACTGCTCGCACAGCCGCTGCCCCTTGGGAATGCTCATGGGCGGCGGGCAGACGCTTTCAAACAGCGCGCGGTATTTTTTTAGGGTACCTTCTACAAAAAAGCGAATGTGGTTCACGGCGGCCTCCGGGATAGAAAACAGAAAAGATCAAAGTTAGTAAATATTATAACAGTTGACTTCTGCCAAATCAACAGAAAAAACTACAAAAACAGAATATTTTTCGGAGAAAGCGAATTTGTCTAATCGTATACAAATAAATCCTTAAATTTGATGTTGCGAAGGCAGAAAGAAAAAGACGGAATTGATATATTTATAACATAGGGAGGATCCCTGTAGAAAGGAGAGATGCTATATGAGCAAGGAACTGACGCTGCGCATCAATGGCGAGACCTACGAGTTCACCATTGGCCGGAAGCTGGGGCAGGTCCCGGAATCCGAAACACTGCTGGAAACGCTGAGGGAACGCCTGGGCCTGACCGGAACCAAGCTTTCCTGCGGCGAAGGGGCCTGCGGCTGCTGTGCCGTGCTGATGGACGGCAAGGCCGTGGCCTCCTGCGTCACCCTGACCGCCGAATGCGAAGGCAAGGAGATCACCACCATTGAAGGCCTGAGTGACCCCGTGACCGGCGAGCTCGACCCCATTCAGGAAGCATTTTTAGAGCACAACGCCTTTCAGTGCGGCTTCTGCACGCCCGGCATCATCATGGCGGTCAAGTCGCTGCTCAACAGCAGCCCCGACCCCACGGAAGAAGAGATCAAGGAAGCTCTTAGCGGCAACTTCTGCCGCTGCATCAGCCACTACCAGGTG
>CALWSW010000152.1 GCA_944384305.1 uncultured Christensenellaceae bacterium | reverse complement strand
GCTTCGAACAGCGAATGATGTTTTGCTGTTCCTTCCTTATAAAAGGTGAAATTTCATGTACTCAGTTCGTTCTATTATTCCCTGCGACGAAAGATTTGTCAATAGCGAAAGCAGGCGATTCATGGGCAGGTCTACCAATTCAAAAAGCTCGTCGGCTGAAAGGTCGGACTTTTTCAACAGATCCACCACAAGGTGCGCTTCTTCTGAAAGAACGGGCGCGGGCTTTTCTTCGGGCTGAAGGGGCAATTCGGTAAACGAAAAGACCGAAAGCAGGTCGTCGGGGCTCAAAACGATGGTCGCACCCAGGCGCAGCATCTCGTTGCTGCCTGCGCACAAGGGGTCTTCTACCCGCCCTGGGCAGGCAAGGATCTCGCGGTTGTAGTCGTCGGCGTAATTGACGGTGTGCCACGAACCGCTGCCCATGCTGGCCTCCGGCACGAACACTGCCTGCGAAAGCCCAGCAATGATGCGGTTTCGCACGGGGTACATGCCGGCGACCGGCTGTGTGCCGGGCGCCGCTTCGGAAACGGCCAGGCCGCGCTCCAAAATGGAACGGTACAAGGGCGTGTTGGAAACGGGGGAGGGGACGTCCACACCGCTTGCGAGCACCGCGATGGTGGGCAGCGGCGCGCCGCCCTCCAAAGCGCCGGCGTGAGAAGCGGCATCGATGCCGAAGGCCATGCCGCTGACGATGGTGACCCCGCGCTCGCTCAATGCCTTTGCATAGCGCCGGGCGACCCTCGCGCCGTAGTTGGAGCACCTGCGGCTGCCAACGAACGCCACAGAATACTTCAGGTCGGAAAGCTTCCCCCTGCCGCGCAAATACAGCACCTTGGGCGCCGAAGGCAGCATGGAGAGCAGGCGGGGATAATTTTCGTCGGTAGAGAGGAGCACGCGGATCCCGCTTTCTTGCAAAGAACAAGCGGTCTCATCGAGCGCGCTTTCGGTGGCGTTGCGGCAGAGCGTGCGAAACAGAGCGGGCGGGAATTCATCGGAAACGGGCAGCGCGCCCGCTGAAGCCTGCTCGTAAAGGGCCTTTGCCGAACCGAAGGTTTTGATCAAACGGCTGAGCCGCATGGGAGAAACGCCCGGCTGCCGGTGCAGCCAAGCGGCGTAAATGCCGGCGTCATAAACAGATGCCATGTGTCGTGCCCCTTCCTGCGGCTTGCGGGCCGGTTTTCAGCAATTGTAAAAGCGGGCGTCGGGCTGGTACTGCAGCGCTTCGGCAAGATGCGCCTCGCCGATGAGCCCGCTGTGGTCGAGGTCGGCAATGGTGCGTGCCAGCCGCAGGGTGCGCGTGTTGGAGCGCCCGCTCATGCCGCGGCGGTCAAATTCCGATTCGTAAAGGCGCTCGGCCTCGGGGGTAAGGGTGCAGTAGCGCCGCAAAAGGGCGGCATCCATGTGGGAGTTGGCGTAGATCCCGTCTTTTTGAAAACGCTCGCGCTGCAGCGCGCGGCACTCATTGACCCGCTGGCGGATGGCGGCGGAGCTTTCGCCCGGGCGCGCGGCGCGCTGCAGGTCGTCGTAATTGACGATGGTAGTTTGAATAAAAAGATCCATGCGGTCGAGCAAGGGCCCGCTAATCTTCCGCCGGTAGGCGAGGATCTTGGAGGGCGAACAGCTGCATTCCCGGCCCGGAACGCCGAAGTTGCCGCAGGGGCAAAGGTTCATCGCCCCCACGAGCATGAAGCGCGCCGGGTAGGTCGCGCTGGCGTTCACGCGCGAGATCTTTACAAAGCCGTCTTCGAGCGGCTGGCGCAAAGTTTCCAGCACATCGCGCCCAAATTCCGGCATTTCGTCTAAAAAGAGCACGCCGTAGTGCGCCAGGCTGATGTCGCCCGGTTTTGCGCTGGAACCGCCCCCCACAATGGCTGCGCGGCTGGCGCTGTGGTGGGGCGCTACAAAGGGCCGCTGCCGCACGATGCCCTTTTCCCAAAGCCCTGCCGCCGAGTGGATGCGGGTGATCTCCAGCGCCTCTTCAAACGAAAGGTCGGGCAAAATGGTGGGCAGCGCCCGGGCGATCATAGTTTTGCCGCTGCCCGGCGGGCCGCACAGCAGCATGTTGTGCGCGCCGGCCGCAGCGATCTCGGCCGCGCGCTTGGCGGCGTACTGCCCCTTGATCAAAGAAAAATCCGTGCTCAGCGCCGCTTCGGGTGCCCAGGGGGCGGCTTTTATTGCCGGCAGGGGCGCGCCGCTCTTTAACAGCTCCATGAGCTGGCGCAAACTTTCGGCCGCAACGGTGCGCACGCCCGCCACACAGGCGGCTTCCTGCGCGTTTTCTGCCGGCACGACAATCTCGTCAAGCCCCATTTCGCGCGCTGCCATGGCCATGGAAAGCACGCCGCTCACCGGGCGGATGCCGCCGTCAAGCGCGAGCTCCCCCACGAACATGCGGCCGTCGAGCGCTTGCTGGGCAAGTTCTCCCATGGTGCACAAAAGACCCAGCGCAATGGGCAGGTCGTAGACCGTGCCGATCTTTTTCAATCCTGCGGGCGCAAGATTGACCACCACGCGCGCGGCGGGCAGGGGAAAGCCGGAATTTTTGAGCGCCGTGCGGATGCGGTCCTGCGACTCGGTCACGGCCTTGTCGGGCAGTCCGACGGTGACGTAGGCCGGCACACCGCCCGAAAAATCGATCTCGGCCGTGATTTTTTGCCCCTGGATGCCAGCGAGCACACAGCTGGTTACCGTGGAGATCAAAGGCTCACCCCCTGCAGGAAAGACTTGGGTTCAGCGGAAGACCAAAAAGCGGTTTCCCAGAAAATTGACGCCGATGGAGAAGGGCAGAGAGATCAGTTTGGAAAGGATCTCCCCAAGGTTCAGCCATTCGCGGCAGAGCGCGATGACGCCGGTGGAAACGCCGAGCGAAACGAGATTGACTAGAATGAACAGAACGATCCGCTTGGCGGTCACGCCCTTTTCGCGGAAGGTCCAACGGGAGTTCAAAACGTAGCTGTTGGCGACGCCCAGGGTGTAGGAGATCACCTGCGAAAGGTATTCGTTCAGCCCCAGGCGGACCAGTACGGTGAAGGCAGTGAAGTCGATGGCTGTGTTCAAAATGCCCACGGCATTGAACTTCACAAATTTAATCAATTCTTCTTTCAAAACAAAGTTCCTTCTTTTTTCCAAAAATTCCTTCTAAAAATTTTTTACAGAATATAGAAGGTCCAGCTCGGCAGCCACTTGAGGGCGCTGGCGTAAGCAACAGTGGTAGGTGTGCCGGCAATGAGCGGGTAGAACGCCGCAAAAAGCGCAAGGCTCAAAACCGGCAGCCCCACGCGAAGGACCTTTTGCCACCTGGCTTCCTCACCCAAACCTTCCCCTTTGCCGCAGCTGCCCGAAAGCACGAAAGCGAGCGCCAAAATAAGGAAGGGCACGCTGGGGAAGTAGTGGTAAATAAAGGTCGCGCGGGAGATCAGCACCCACGGCAGGTACTGCGCGCAGAAGCCAATGAGCAAAAATGACGCTGCCGCATTCTGCGGCGCACGGCGCCTGAGGCGCTGCACCGCAAGCGCGATGAGCCCGGCAATGCCCGGCAGCCACACCGCGGGGTTGCCAAAGCAGGAAAGGCTGAGGATACTGCCCTCGTAAACGGCGCTGACTTCTGCGCCAAGGTCCGACCAGAAGTACCAAATGGGCCGCACATCAAAGGGCCAGGTGTACCAGCGCGATTCGTAGGGGTGTGTGGCGGTGAGCGAGCTGTGGTAGTTGAACATGAACTTCTGCACCTCCCACACGCCGGCAAGGTCGTAGGGGGACTCCTTGCAAAGGAAGTAGGGCAGGTAGCTCAGCAAATAAATGCCCACCGGTATGGCGATAAAGAAGAGCACACACCACAGCAGCGTGTAAAGGGCGTACCGCGGGAAGCAGGCGGTGGCGGCTATTCGGGCTTCATCGGCTTCGGCCCGGGCCAGGCGGTATTCCTTCAGGTGCTTATAAAGGTGCAAAAAGAAGATGACCGCCAAGCCCGCGCCAGCGTAAATGCCCGTCCACTTCGAGGCCGCGCCCAGACCAAAGCACACGCCGCTCATCGCGAGCGGCCAAAGGGTGTTCTTCAGGCCGTCGCGGTAAAAACTGCGCTGGGTGTAAAGCAGCATGAAGTAGTACTGCAGCAGAATGAACAGCACCACAAAAACGTCGATGGTGGCAATGCGGGTTTGGGTAAAGTGCATAAAGTCGCAGGCAAAAAGCGCTGCGGCAAAAAAGGCCCACTTTGGCTTTTTGGTCAGCCTGCGGCAAAGGGCGTACAGCACCGGGAGCATCAGCACCCCAAACAACGCGCCCGAAAAGCGCCAGCCAAAGGGCGTCATGCCAAACAGCGCAATGCCTGCCATGATG
>CALWSW010000151.1 GCA_944384305.1 uncultured Christensenellaceae bacterium | reverse complement strand
TCTGAAGAGGCTTTTTTGCCGGGGCGGCCCCCCAGGGCGGTTTGCACCACGTCCTTCTTCCTTTTCTTACAGTTCCCCCTTCGCTTTTTCTTGTTGTTTGCCCGTGCGGCCCTTTTGGCCGCACGGGCAAATGGATTACGCAGGACTGTACAGCGCAAAAAAACCGGTCACTTTCGGCAGCTGGGACGCAGGATTCGGGAAAAATTGTATTAATTTTGGGTCAAATATGGCAAAATGACAAAATGCGAATTGACAATTAACAAACGATAAGGTATACTGACCCTATCCAAATGGGAATCCGTGCAACGCTGCGTTTTCGGAAATTACATTTGGGTGAAAACAATGGAAAGGTAGAAGGAAAAATGAAACGGACACTAGGACTTCTGCTGTGCCTCCTGATGGTGTTTGCCGCACTGGCAGGCTGCGCGCAGACGGCCGACACCCCCGACCCCACCCCCGTGCCCGACGCAGGCGAACAGACCCCTGACGCCGGCGGCGAAGAGGAAGAGGCCGGCGCGCTCTTTACGCCCGGCACCTACACCGCCACCGTCACGGCCATGCACGGCCCGCTCACGGTGGAAGTGACCTTCTCGGAAGATGCCATTACCAATGCTGCCGTCACCAGCAACGTCGAGACCCCCGGCGTCGGCGAGATCGCGGTCGAGCGCATCCCCGCGGCCATCGTCGAGCACCAGTCGCTCGATGTCGACAGCGTCAGCGGCGTCACCATCACCAGCGCGGCGGTCAAGGCCGCGGTGGAAGACTGCGTGGAGCAGGCCGGCGCCACGGCGGACGACCTGCAGCCCTACACCCCCGAGCCCGCCGAGGACATGGACCTCACCGCAGACGTCGTCATCGTTGGCGGCGGCGGCGCCGGTTTGGCTTCGGCCATCACCGCGCTGGAAAACGGCGCGAGCGTCATCCTCATCGAAAAGATGGGCTTCTTGGGCGGCAACTCCATCGTCGCCGGCGGCATCTACAACGCGCCCGATCCCGAAGAGCAGGATTACGCCGAGTTCCCCGGCTCCGACACGCTGGTGGAAGAGATTCTCGCCCAGGAACCGGTGAGCGACCTGCACGCTGAGATGCTCGAGATCGTCAAGCAGGAGTACGCCGAGTACCAGGCGTCCGACAAGACCCTGTTCGACAGCCCCACCTTCTTCGCCCTGCAGTCCTGGAACGGCGGCGATAAGATCGGCGATCTGGCCATGATGAGGATCATGTGCGACAACGCCCTCGAGGGCCTGGAGTGGATGGAGAGCCTGGGCATGGAATTCCAGCCCGGCGTGGTGCTGGCCTCCGGCTCGCTCTACCCCCGCACCCACAACGCCGTGATGCCCAACGGCACCGGCTACATCGCGGCCTTTGAAAACAAGCTGGCCGAGTTCGACAACTACACCGAGCTGCTCGACACCACTGCCACCGGCCTCATCATGGACGGCGACAAGGTCGTGGGCGTCAACGCCACCGGCAAGGACGGCAACACCGTCACCCTGCACGCCAACAACGGCGTCATTCTGGCCACCGGCGGCTTTGCCGGCAACGTCGAACTGCGCCAGGAATACTGCGAAGGCGAAAAGTGGCCCGACCTTGGCGCGCACCTGCCCACCTCCAACATGCCCGGCGTTACCGGCGACGGCATCTTCTTTGCCCGCGACGCCGGCGCGCAGCTGGTGAACATGGAGCAGATCCAGCTCTTGCACCTGTGCAACCCCACCACCGGCGCCACCTACGACATCACCGAGACCGACCTGTTCATCAACAAGGAAGGCAAGCGCTTCGTGCGCGAGGACGGCCGCCGCGACGAGATCTCGCAGGCCATCCTGGCCCAGACCGACAGCATCATGTACATCGTGTTCAGCGCCGACTACGCACCCGATCCCGAGCAGGCGTTCTCCCTGGGCGGCATGAGCCTGCAGTACATGCTGGACAACAACGTCTCCGGCTACGTTGCGGCCGATACGCTCGAAGAACTGGCCGAAAAGATCGGCGTGCCCGCCGACGCCCTCATCCAGAGCGTGGAAGAGTTCAACAGCTACGTCGACGGCACCGCCACCGACCCGCTGGGCCGCATCGTGTTCCAGGGCAAGAAGGTCGAGACCGGCCCGTTCTACGCCTACCCGCGCAGCCCCGCTGTGCACCACACCATGGGCGGCGTGCTCATCGATGAATACTGCCGCGCCCTCAACGCCGACAACCAGCCCGTGCCCGGCCTCTACTGCGCGGGCGAGATCACCGGCGTGCTGCACGGCGGCAACCGCATCGGCGGCAACGCCATCGTCGACTTCGTGGTGTTCGGCCGCATCGCCGGCGAAAGCGCCGCCGCGGCAAAGTAAGCCTTTTGTTCTACCGGCAGCCCCTTTTGTTCCGCCGGGCCGCGCTTGGCCCGGCCGGCGGGCAAAACAGCAAAATGGGCGTTTGCCAACGACGGCCCCGCAGGAAAAACCGGCGGGGCCGGTTTTTTCCACATTATCGTTAATTTGACGACTTGCAAGAACGGGCGGGTTGTGCTATACTGTGCGTAACTGATGCGGAGAAGTAAGAGAGCACCGGCAGGCATTCCTGCGGTGCTCTTTGCGTTTTTCCCGCCGGGCAGGCTTTGCCGAAGAAATGTCGATGCTTGCTTTTTTCCCCTGTAAATGAAATAATAGGTACAGTGTGGGCCGCAGCCAATGACAGTTTTTTTAGCGGCAGTACCGTTTGCGGCGCTTTTCTTTACAAAAGGACCATCGTTCCCAACATTTTAAAAACAAACGGCTTTAAATAACAAAGGTTTTTCAGCAGCAAAAGTCAAGAGCAACAAACAAAAACACGGCGTTTGCGGCAGCGGCCGCAAGTTTCCTTTATCGTTCAGCAGATCTTTGCAGAATCCGGAGCCTTCCGAAACAAAAAAGGTGGTGAAAAGATGTCGATCATCGACGCGATCGCCCGCGCTGAGGCTGCGGCGGCCGAACAGAAGGCCGCGGCGGCGCAGCAGGGCAGAGAACTCACGGCAGAGGCCGAAGAAAGCGCGCGCGCACAGGCGGCTTCCCGCCTGGCGCTGGCCAGGCAGGAGGCGCAGGCGCAGGTAGAGCAGGCGAAAAAAGCCGCAGAGGAGCGCGCCGCGCAAACCGCCGCAGAGCGCCGCGCGGCCGACGAGGCCGCCGCACAGCGCGCCGCGGCAAAGCTGCCGCAAGCTGTCGCCTACATTGTGGAAAGGATTGAAACGCGATGATCGTTCCCATGAAAAAGGTCACGCTGTACGCCCTCAAAGAGGACCGCGAGGCCCTTTTGGTGGCGCTGCAGCAGTGCGGGAAGCTCATGATCTCTTCCACCGAGGATTCCCTGCCCCAGGAGGGCTGCGAAGAGTCCCGGCAGGCGCTGCGGCGCATCGAAGAGAACCTGGGCTACACCCTGCGCGAAGGGGGCGCCATCAAGGGGGCGCGGCAGGAAGTCGGCCTGCAGTCGCTGTTTGAAGAGGATGCCGGGGGCCTGCAGCTCATGGAAGAACTGGAACAGGTCAAGGCGCAGATCGCATCCAGCGAAGGGCAGATCGATTCGCTGCGCGCGGCGGAAGAACAGCTTGCGCCCTGGCTGCCGCTCGACACCCCTTTGGGGGAACTGAGGAAGAACCGCACGGTAGACGTGCTGTTTGGCTTTTGCCCCACGGCCGCGCTGGAAGGGCTGCGCGCGCTGTGCGAGCAAGCCGGCGGCGCGCTCGAAAGCTACGGCGAGGGGAAGGAGGGCACGGCAGCAGCGCTGTGCGCCAAAAAGGGCGAGTCCGAGGCGCTGTTTGCCGAAGCGCGGGAACGCGGCTTTACAGAGAGCGACCCGCCCCGCCTGGCAGGCACTGCCGCAGAGGAAGCCGAAGGGCTCGCAAAGCGCCGCGCCGCGCTCGAGGCCGAGGCCCAGGCGGCAAAGGACCGGCTGAAGGAGCTCATCGCCCGCCGGGAAGAGCTGGCCGTGCTGCGCGACAAACAGGCCGTGGAAGCCGAGCGCCTGGCGGTGGAGAACACCGAAACGGTCAGCACCTTCTGCCTGCGCGGCTGGGTGTGCGCCGGCGACGCCGAAAAAGTCAAGGCCACCATCGAAAGCGTGACCGACGCGTTCGATTTGGCCATTGAAGAGCCCGGGGAGGAAGAAAAGCCCCCCACGCTGGAGCGCAACAAACGCCTCATCCGCCCCTTTGAGACCATCACCGACATGTTCTCCTACCCCGACCCCCGGGAGTTGGACCCCAACCCCATGATGGGCCCGTGGTACTGGTTCATCTTCGGCATGATGATGGGCGACGTGGGCTACGGGCTGATGCTCGCCCTTGGCGCCTTCGCCATTTTAAAGATCAAAAAGCCCGACCCCAGCACCGATTTTTCCAAGCTGTTGCGGGTGTTCATGATG
>CALWSW010000150.1 GCA_944384305.1 uncultured Christensenellaceae bacterium | reverse complement strand
TACATGTATTACCTGCCCTACGACAACGACCTTGTGCCCGGCGACGAAGTGGTGACCAGCGGCCTGGGCGGGGTGTTCCCCAAAGGCCTGCTCATTGGCGAGGTGGTGGAAGTCAGCCGCGCCGAAGACTCTACCGAGCGCGTCGCTGTGGTAGAGACCGCGGTGGACTTTTCTTCGCTGGAAGAGGTGATGGTCATTCTTACCACCATCGATGAGGCCGGCGCATGAAAAAGCTGATCCTCGGAATATTGGCGGTGCTGCTCTCGGTGCTCGCCCAAACCGTGCTTTTGCCAAGGCTGCTGCCGCTTTCCTGGCGGCCGGACGTATACGTGGCGGGCATCGTGGCGGCGGCGCTGACCGGCGGCTGGCTGCGCGCAGGGGCTTATGCCCTGTGCTGCGGGCTGATCTCGGACGTTCTTTTGGGCGCTTTTGTGGGGGCAGAGGCCATGGCCTGCTTTCTTACGGCGCTGCTTGTGGGAGCGGTGTACGAAAAGCCCTTTGCCAAAAGCTGGGCGTTTGCTGCGGGCGCGGCTTTTGTGGCGCGCGTGGCAAAAGAGGTGGTCTACGTGCTGGTGCTGGAGCTTTTTGGCATTGAGACCAGTTTCTTTTCCGTGCTGTTCACGGCGCTTTTGCCTTCGGCGCTTTTGACGGCGGCGCTGTGCCTGCCGCTGTGGTTCCTGTGCCGGCGGGGCGCTGCTCGCGGCGCAGTGAGGCACAGGGCGCATTACGATTGACCGTAACGCTGACCAATAAGGAGTTTTTATGCAGAATATCAACAAGCGCGTGCTGGTGTTTGCGGCGGGTGTAGCGGCGTTTTTGCTGTTGCTCGTTTTTCGTCTGGGCGCGCTGACGCTCGCCGCCGGCAGCGGGGAAGACGGCGCCACCAGGCTGGGCGGCATTTCCACCCGCGCCATCACCCTCAAGGGCGAGCGGGGCAGCATTGTGGACCGAAACGGCCAGCCGCTTGCCTACAACGAGGTTTCCTACAACATCGAATTCCTGCGCGACGTTTCCCGCCGCACAGAGGTCGGCCGCGCGCTGGATACCGAGATCATCTACAAAACCATCCAGATCATCGAAAGCTACGGCGGCACGACCATCGACACCTTCAACATCTACCGCCGCGAGCCCGGCACGCTGGACGACGAGGGCAACGAACTGCCGGAATACTATTTTTACTGGGGCAGCGGGCTTTCGGCCGAGGCCGAGGCAGCGCGCGAAAAAAACTGGCGCACCAACATGAGCGTGGGCAACGAACGCACGCCCGAAGAGATCTACAACTACCTGCGCCGGTTGTACCAGATCCCGGAAGACATGGAGTACGAGGAGGCCCGCAAGCTGCTTTCGGTGTGGCAGGAAGTGCAGCTTTCCACCTGGCGCTCGTACATTCCGGTGGTCATCGCCTACGACGTTTCGGAAGAAGCCGTGGCCGAGATCGAGACCCGTTCTTCTGAGCTCACCGGAATGTCTGCTGCGCAAAGCACCACCCGCGTCTACCCCAAAAAGACCACGGCGGCCCACTTGTTGGGCTACCTTGGCAAAATGCAGACCGACGAGATCATCGAAAAGTACACAAACCTGGGCTACTCGCAGACCGATTCCATCGGCATCTCAGGCATTGAACAATCCATGGAAGAGGAGCTTTCGGGCAACAGCACCGAGCACCAGGGCTCCCAGGTGGTGGAGGTGGACAGCAGCGGGCAGATCATCCGCGTGCTGTCGACCGAGCTGCCCACCGACGGCAACGACGTGGTGCTGACCATCGATTTGGAACTGCAGCAGGTGCTGGAAAGCGCGCTGGAAGAAAACATCACCACCATTCGCGCCGAGCAGGAAGCGCACCTGGCGCAGAATCCCGAGGATTATGTGGACAAGGTGGCCGACGGCGACCTCTCCAGCATCGACCTGTGCAGCGAGGGCTCGGCCGTGGTGCTCAACGCCAAGACCGGCGAGGTACTGGCCTCGGCGAGTTACCCTTCCTACGACGTCAACCTGTTTACTAACGGCATCAGCGCCGAAAATTACAACGCGCTGTTGGAGCAGGAGGGCAATCCCCTGTTCAACAAAGCCATCGCCTCGCGCATGGCGCCCGGCTCGGTGTTTAAGGTGGCCATAGCGCTCGCCGGGTTGGAAGAAGGCGTCATCACCATGGACGAGATCATCAACGACGAGGGCTACTACACCGCGGCGACCGAAAGCGGCAGCACCGCCGGCGCGCCCCGCTGCTGGGTGTACCCCAACATTTCCCGCCACCAGGACCAGAACGTGGTGGACGCCATCAAAAATTCCTGCAACTACTACTTCTATGAAGTGGCCAACCGCCTGGGCATCGACCTCATCAACAAGTGGTGCCACCTGCTGGGGCTGGACATGAAGACCGGCATCGAGGTCGCGGGCGAGGCGCAGGGGCAGATCGGCGGGCAGGACGTGCTGTTCGACAACGAGGGCAGCATCACCGGCGTGGCGTATTTGGTCTACCGCCAGGTGGTGGGACTGCTCAACGGCTACCTGGAGACCCTGGAGCGCGAGGTAGACGCCGCCACGGTGGAAGCCTGCGCCGAAAGGCTGGTGCGCCTGGTGGACGAAAACGAGCAGATCGGTTCGGACATCCGCCGCATCATGCGCGAAGACCTGGGCATTCCCGAGGCGGTCTCCAATACCAACGGCTGGAGCGCCGAGATCGCCAGCTCGCTTTCCGAGCTGCGCTGGAACCGGATGCAGACCGTCCGAACCGGCATCGGTCAGGCGGTCGTGACGGTGACGCCCATCGAAGTGGCGCGTTACATCGCCGCCATCATCAACGGCGGCAACGTGTACGAGGTCTCGGTCATCCGCAGCGTCATCGATCCCGACGGCAAGACGCTGATGGAATTTGAGCCGGAGCTTTTGTGGAACATCGACGTGTCGGAAGAAACGCTCGCCGCATTGAAGGAAGGCATGCGCGAGGTCGTGTCGCTGGAAGACGGCGGTTCGGCCGGCGATTATTTTGCAAACTATAAGTATAAAAACGAGATCGGCGGCAAGACCGGCACAGCCCAAACATCTACCTCGCGCGCCAGCAACATCGATTTGGAAAATACGGCCTGGTTCGTGGCCTTTGCGCCTTACGACGATCCGGAGATCGTGGTAGCGGTGTGCATCCCCAACGGTTGGGCGGGAGCCCGGGCGTACATTACGGTGCAGCAGGTCATCGAGTTTTACCTGGACCGCGCCAACAGCGTGGCGGCACAGAGCGTGCTGGGGGATTTTGAATTGATCCAGTAAACTGTGCAAGAAGATTTGAACTAAACAAACAAATATAGAGCGGGCGGCGAGGTTCCGCCCCGCTTTTTGTGAGGAGGAAAAGAACATTATGCGGATATACATGGTGCGCCACGGCGAGTCGGAGGGAAACGCCAAGCGCCTGATCTACGGCTGGCAGGATTACGAGCTGACCGAAAAGGGGGAGGAAGACGCCCGGCGCTGCGCGGCGCAGCTTGCGACGGCCGGCTTTGAACGCTGCTACACCAGCGAACTGCGGCGCGCCTGGCACACGGCAAAGATCTGCACCGAAGGCAGGGGCGTGCCGGTGGTGCGGCTGCAGGCCTTGAACGAGCAGTTCATGGGCGAGTACGAGGGCAAGCCCTTTGCGGAGTTTTTGCAGGAGCGCGGCGAAGAGGCCGAGCGCATGCTGGAAGACTGGAGCCAGGCCGTGCTGCCCGGCGGCGAGAGCTTTGGCGGCGTATACCGCCGCGTGGCCAGCGCGGCCGAAGAGATCCGCGCCTTTGGCCGCGATGTATTGGTCGCGGCTCACAACGGCTCGCTTTCGGCGCTGTGCGCCCACCTTCTGGGCCTGGGGGAAGAGGGCGCCATGTGCTTCAATTTTGAACACGGCCGGGTCTCGCTGCTCGAGTGCCCCGAACGCGGCAGGCCGTGGATCGAATACCTCAACCGCTGAGGTCAATTTGAATTTATTCTGTCAATATGCATCCGGCACGCAGAATTTCGGGAAACAGAACGGAAAATATGCGCTGCGATGCATTTTGTTGCACTTTTGGGGTTGCGTTTCTCCACATATGGTCGTATAATGATGCAGTCACCGGAATTACTTTCCGCACTGACCGAATCAACAGAATGTTTCGGAGGAAGAGAAAATGAAGAAGCTTTCCAAGATCTTGGCATTGCTGATGATCGCCGTTTTGGCGTTCTCTGTGTTCGCCGGCTGCTCTTCGAACGAAGAAGCCGACACGCCCGTCACTTCGCCCGATGCCGAAGGCGGCGACGAAGTGCAGACCGACGGCGAGGGTGAAGCCCAGACCGGCGGCGAAGGCGCTGTGGACCGCATCAAGGAAGCCGGCAAGCTGGTCATGCTGACCAACGCCGCTTTCCCGCCCTTTGAGTTCCTTGGCGACGACAACAGCATCGTCGGTGTGGACGTTGAGATCGCGCAGGCCATCGCCGATGAGCTGGGCGTCGAGCTCGAGATCGTCAACATGGATTTCGAC
>CALWSW010000149.1 GCA_944384305.1 uncultured Christensenellaceae bacterium | reverse complement strand
ACTTCGGCGAATCGCTGTACCCGGCGCTGCTGTTCGTGCCGCTGGATGAGCCCATGGCCACGCTCATTGTGTGCATGATCATCGGGGCGCTGCACATCTTCTCGGGCATGTTCTTAAACCTCATGAACAAGGCCCGCGGGGGCGACGTGCTGGGCGGTATTTTAGACAACGTGCCCTGGATGTTCCTGCTCACCGGCCTGGGCCTGATGCTCGGCGGCATCGGCGGCAGCGTGGGAATGTACCTCGCCATTGCCGGCGCGGCCGTGGTGCTGTTGACGGCCGGGCGCGACCGCCCCGGCGTTTTCAAAAAGGTGGTGGGCGGCCTGAGCGGGCTGTACGGCGTTATCAACTACGCCTCCGACATCCTTTCTTACGCCCGCATCCTGGCGCTGGTGCTCTCGGGCGGCGTGGTGGCCATGGTCATGAACATGCTCGCCGGCATGCTCCAGGGCGGCATCGGCTGGGTGTTCGCCATCGTGGTGTACATCATCGGCCACGTGTTCAACGTCGTCATGAGCCTGCTTTCGGCTTACGTTCACGCCAGCCGCCTGCAGTACATCGAGTTTTTCGGCAAGTTCTACGAGGGCAACGGCTACGCCTTTCGGCCCCTTTCGGTAAAGCCCAAGTACGTGGAAGTCAAAAAGTAACAACAAGCCCCCAGGGGCGGCGCAAAAATCAACAAGGCAATTTGGGCCGTGGGCCCGGTTTTATCCCGTTTGTTTCAAATCGACCCCCAAAGCTCAAAAAGAAAAGGAGAGTAACAAAAAATGACTACAGGTACCATCATCGCGTTGGTCGGGGCGGCGCTCGCCACCATTCTCGCGGGCATCGGCAGCGCCTATGGCGTGCGCATCACAGGCCAGGCCACGGCGGGCGTGTGCGCCGAAAAGCCCGAGCTGTTCGGCAAGCTGCTGGTCATCGAAGCACTGCCCGGCACGCAGGGCATCTACGGCTTTTTGACCTCGGTGCTCATCATGCTCCGCATCGGCCTTTTGGGCGGTTCCCCCGCCGAGCTGACCCTGGCGCAGGGGTGGTCCTTCTTCGCCGCGGCCATGCCGGTCACCATCGTCGGCATCATTTCGGCCATTTACCAGGGCAAGACCGCCGTTTCGGCCATCCACATGGCCGCAAAGGACCCGAGCACCAGTGCAAAGGGCATCACCATGGCCGCCATGGTCGAGACCTACGCCATTTTGTCGCTGCTGGTCTCGGTGCTGCTGCTGTTCGGCATTCCCGTTTGAGGAAGGCAAAAGGCAGCAAGACGACAGAGAGGACGAAACAGTGAGTGCAGAGCGCATCATTACCAGAATACAGCAGGACGCCGAAGCGGAGGCTGCGGCCATTCTGGCCGCTGCGCGCGAAAAAGCGGCGGCGCTGACTGCCGAAGCAGAGGCTGCCAGCGCCCAGAAGGTGGAAGAGATCCGGGCCGAGGCCGCCGCGCGCGGCGCCGACGCCGCCCGCCGCATCGCGCTGCTCGCCAGTCTCGAAGAGCGCAAGAACTCGCTCGCCGCGCGCCGTGCGGTCATCGACCGCGCGTTTGAAGAGGCCTACGCGGCGCTCTGCGCCCTGCCCCAGGAGCGCTTCGAAGCGCTCGTGACCGCGCTGGTGCTGGAAAACGCCGGCACCGGCGAAGAAGAAGTGCAGGTGGCAAAAGAAGACCGCGCCGCCTACGAGGCCGTGCTGCCCAAGGTCAACGCCGCGCTCGTGGCGGCGGGCAAAAAGGGCGGGCTGAGGCTTTGCAGCGAACCCGCGCGGTTTGCGGGCGGCTTTGCGCTCATCGGCACGACCTGCGACGTCAACTGCTCCTACGAAGCGCTGCTGCGCGCCGCGCGCGAACGCGAAGAACGCGCCGTGGCCGCGCTGCTGTTTGAAACGGAGGGCTGAGCCATGCCGCAGGAAAGCTATCCCTACGCAGTCGGCCGGGTGCGGGCGGTGGAAGAACGCCTGCTCGACGGCTCGCGCTGGGCGCGCCTGAGGGAGCTGGACGAACACGACGCCGTCCGCTACCTGGCGGAAGCCGGCTACGGCGCGAACGCCGCGGGCAGCGAACCCGAAGACCTCATCGAGGCGGAACTGCTGCGCGCCCGGGAATTCGTGGAAGAAGTAACGCCCGACAAGCGCCTGAGCGACCTCTTTTTGTTGCGGGTGGACGCGCACAACCTGAAGGTGCTCTTAAAGTCCCGCCTGCTTGGGGCAGAGGGCGGCGCGTTGCTGCTGCCCGGCGGCGGGTTTGAGCCGGCGGCGCTTGCCCAGGCGGTGGAAAGCGGAGATTTTTCTGCCCTGCCCGCCGCCATGCAGGCCCCGCTTGCCCAGGCGTGGGAGCTCGCCGGGGCAAAGGAGGGCGGTTCTGCGCCCGAGATCTCGGCGCTGTGCGACCGCGCGGTATTTGCCCACGCCTTTTCGGTGCTCAAGGGCGCGCGCGGGCAGAGCGGCGCAGAGCTGCGCGCCTATTTTGTGGTGCAGGTGGATTTTTTGAACGTGCTTTCCGTGGTGCGCGCCAGGCGCCTGGGCTACACGGAAAAAGAACTCGCCCCCATGCTGCTCAGCGGCGGCAGCCACGCCGCGCAGGAATTGCAGGCGGCGCTCGCGGCCGAGGGCAGGGAGCTTGCCGGCCTTTTGGCCAAAGGCCCGGCCGCAGAGGCCATTGCCGCGGCGCTGGAAGGCGCAAGCGGCGCAGACGCCACCGAGGTGGAGCGCCGCATGGACCGCGAGCTTTTGCGCCTGGCGCGCGAGCGCAAGTACGAGTCCTTCTCCATGGGGCCCATCGTGGGCTACCTGCTTGCGCGCGAGGCCGAGGCAAAGGCCCTCAGGGTGTTCTTTGCCGCGCGGCGGGCCGGCGTTGAGCCGGCGGCGCCCGATCTTTACGTTTGAAAGGGGCGGTAGTTATGGAACACATCTCGATCGCCGCCATTGGCGACCGCGCGTCGGTCATGATTTTTCAGGCGCTGGGGGTGGAAACGGTGTTCACCACCGGCGATCCCGCCGATACCGAACGCGCCATCCACCGCCTGGCCAAAGCCGGCTGCGCGGTGATCTACATTACCGAACAGGCCGCCGATACCGTGCCCGAAGCGCTCGCGCGCTACAAAACGGCGCCATTCCCGGCCATCATCCCCATTCCCGACCGCACGGGCAGCACCGGCGCGGGCATGAGGGGCATCCGCGCCAACGTCGAAAAGGCGGTGGGGGCGGATATCCTCTTTGGTTCGGATTGACGTACCCCCGCGGCACAGGGCGCTGCGGAAAGATTGATATGAGGAGTGCAGCGATGAACGAAACTACAACCAAAGCCGCCGGCGTGATCGCCAAGGTCGCCGGGCCGCTCATCGTGGCGACGGGCATGCGCGATGTACAGATGTACGACGTGGTGCGCGTCAGCGAACACCGGCTCATCGGCGAGGTGATCGAACTCAGGGGCGACCGGGCTTCCATCCAGGTCTACGAAGAGACCGCGGGGCTGGGCCCGGGCGAACCGGTCTACACCACGGGCGAACCGCTTTCGGTGGAGCTTGCGCCCGGGCTCACCGGCGGTATTTTTGACGGCATCCAGCGCCCGCTGGACAAAATATTCGCAACCGAGGGCGACCGCATCACCCGCGGCGTCGATCTGCCCAAGCTCGACCGCGAAAAGAAATGGCGCTTTGTGCCCGCGGCCAAGGTGGGCGACGAAGTGACGGGCGGCGACGTGCTGGGCACGGTGGAAGAGACCCCGGCTGTGACGCAGAAGATCATGGTGCCGCCCGGGCTTATGGGCACGGTCGCGTGGGTCTACGAGGGCGAAGCCACCATTACCGAGCCCATTGCCCGCATCAAAAAGGCCGATGGCAGCACGGCGGAAGTGCCCATGCTGCAGCGCTGGCCGGTGCGTATCCGCCGGCCGTACGCCGAAAAAAACGCCCCCCACGAACCCATGGTGACCGGGCAGCGCACCATCGACACGCTCTTCCCCATCGCCAAGGGCGGCGTGGCGGCCATTCCCGGCCCCTTTGGCTCGGGCAAGACCGTGGTGCAGCACCAGCTGGCCAAGTGGGCCGACGCCGACATCATCGTCTACATCGGCTGCGGCGAGCGCGGCAACGAAATGACCGACGTTTTGATGGAGTTCCCCGAACTGAAGGACCCCCGCACCGGCCTGCCGCTCATGAAGCGCACCGTGCTCATCGCCAATACCTCCGACATGCCGGTGGCGGCGCGCGAGGCCTCCATTTACACCGGCATCACCATTGCCGAGTATTACCGCGACATGGGCTACAAGGTCGCCATCATGGCCGACTCCACCTCCCGCTGGGCAGAAGCGCTGCGCGAAATGTCCGGCCGCTTGGAGGAAATGCCTGGCGAAGAAGGCTACCCCGCCTACCTTTCCAGCCGCCTGGCGGAGTTTTACGAGCGCGCCGGCGAGGTCAGGTGCATCGGCAAAGAGGGCCGCGTGGGCGCCATTTCGGCCATCGGCGCGGTGTCGCCCCCCGGCGGCGATACCTCGGAACCGGTCTCGCAGGCCACGCTGCGCATCGTCAAGGTGGCGTGGGGGCTGTCTTCCGCTTTGGCCCACAACCGCCACTACCCCGCCATCGACTGGCCGACCAGCTACTCGCTGCATTCCG
>CALWSW010000148.1 GCA_944384305.1 uncultured Christensenellaceae bacterium | reverse complement strand
CGGAACGCAAAAAGAACGAGCTTTCGGAAGAGGAGCGCAAGTCGCTGCCCGAGGGCATTACCGACGATTACGAAGACGGCGGCGCCGAGATCACCGATGAAAAGCTGCGCGCGTTGATCGAACGGGGCAAAACGGCGGGCGCGATCAGCCAGTCTGAGTTGGAGGCGCTGGTCGAGGAGCTCGAGCTGGATGCCGACAGGATCGAAAGCATTTACAACACGCTCGACGCCGCCGGCGTGGCCATCGTGTCGAACGACGACACCTCAGAAGACGACCCCACGACCGATTTGATGGCCATTTCGGAGTCGGCCGACGAAGAGCCGGACGCCGCCGAGCTCGACGATCTTTCGGTGCCGGACGGCATCAGCATCGACGACCCGGTGCGCATGTACCTCAAAGAGATCGGCAAAGTGCCGCTCTTGACCGCCGATGAGGAGATCGAGATCGCAAAGCGCATGTCGGAAGGCGACGAGTCGGCCAAACGGCAGCTCGCAGAGGCCAACCTGCGCCTGGTGGTCTCCATTGCCAAGCGCTATGTCGGCCGCGGCATGCTCTTCCTGGACCTCATTCAGGAGGGCAACCTGGGGCTCATCAAGGCCGTCGAAAAATTCGACTACAGCAAGGGCTACAAGTTCTCCACCTACGCCACGTGGTGGATCCGCCAGGCCATCACCCGCGCCATTGCCGACCAGGCCCGCACCATCCGCATTCCCGTGCACATGGTAGAGACCATCAACCGTCTCATTCGTGTGCACCGCCAGCTGCTGCAGGAGTATGGGCGCGAGCCCCAGCCCGACGAGATCGCAAAGGCCATGGGCATTTCGGAAGAAAAGGTGCGCGAGATCCTCAAGATCGCGCAGGAGCCGGTCTCTTTAGAGACCCCCATCGGCGAGGAGGAGGACAGCCACCTGGGCGACTTTATCCCCGACGACGAGGCCCCGGCGCCCGCCGAAGCGGCGGCCTTTGCGCTTTTGAAGGAACAGCTCATCGACGTGCTCGACACCCTGACCCCCCGCGAGGAGAAAGTGCTGCGCCTGCGCTTTGGGCTGGACGACGGCAAGGCCCGCACGCTCGAAGAAGTGGGGCGTGAATTCAACGTTACGCGCGAGCGCATCCGCCAGATCGAGGCCAAGGCGCTGCGCAAGCTCCGCCACCCCAGCCGCAGCAAGAAGCTGAAGGATTTTTTGGACTAAGGCGGCAGAACAGGCCAAAAGCAGCGGTACACTGCCGCTGCTTTTTCGCGGAAAACAACAAATCTCAGATTTGGCGCATTGCGCCCTACAAAGGCAGGAACACAGCTTGAAAACCAGTGATTTTTACTACGACCTCCCGCCGGAACTCATTGCCCAGCACCCGGCGCAAAAACGTGATGAGTCCCGCCTGCTGGTGTACCACCGCGACAGCAAGCAGGTGGAAGACCGCCACTTTTACGACCTGCCCCAATACCTGCGGCCGGGCGATTGTTTGGTGCTCAACCGCACCCGCGTCATTCCGGCGCGGCTCATTGGCGAGCGCATCACCGAGGACGGCACCAAGGGCGGCGCTATGGAATTTTTGCTGCTGAAGCGGCTTTCGGACTGCCGGTGGGAGACCCTGGTAAAGCCCGGAAGGCGCGCCAAGACCGGCGCGCGTTTCCGCTTTGGCGATGAGCTGACCGCTGAGGTGGAAGAAAGTACCCCTACAGGTGGCCGGATCGTGCGCTTTACGTTTGAGGGTATTTGGGAAGAGGTGCTGGAGCGCGCCGGCAGCGTGCCGCTGCCGCCCTACATCACCGAACAGCTCGAAGACAAAGAGCGCTACCAAACGGTATACGCCAAGGAAGAAGGTTCGGCCGCCGCGCCCACGGCGGGGCTGCACTTTACCAAGGAATTGTTGGAGCGTATTCAAAAGATGGGTGTTTCGGTGGTGGAGATCCTGCTGCACGTAGGGCTGGGCACCTTCCGTCCGGTCAAAGCCGAAAACATTGAAGACCATCAGATGCACTCGGAATACTACGAGGTGAGCGAAGAGAACGCCGCGGCCCTGAACGCCTGCCGCGCCGCGGGCGGGCGCATCGTTTGCGTGGGCACGACCAGCTGCCGGACGCTTGAAACCGTGACGGATGATGATGGCATCGTGCATGCCAACAGCGGCTGGACAGATATTTTTATTACGCCGGGATATCGCTTTAAGGCGGTGGATGCGTTGGTGACAAATTTTCATTTGCCGGAATCCACTTTGCTTATGCTGGTGTCGGCTCTTTCCAGCCGGGAGGAGATGCTGGGGGTTTACCGGCATGCTGTGGAAGAGCGCTACCGTTTCTTCTCCTTCGGAGATGCGATGCTGATTGTGTAAAGAATGAACGTGTAAAGAATGAACCCGCCCTCCAAATTGAAAGGGCGGGTTCATTCTTATGTGGGCTGCATTTTTTTACTGTCTTGTGGGGAAGATTTGGGGGGCGGGGGAAAGAGCAGGCAGCCGACTGTAACGAATAAAATATCGACGAAGGTACGAATCAATAAATCGGGGAGATCGAGCGCAAATACCAAAGGCATAAAACCGTTAAAAAGCGCCAGGTCGACCCCGAAGAGCAGGATTCCGAGCAAAAGGGCGTGTGCCAATCGAGAGTGCCCGGCGGCAAAGCGGTGGCACCACGCTATTGCACAGGCAACAACAAAACCAGTCAGCAGGCACCAAAGAAGAGTCGGGGCCAACTGCTCTGTGAAGAGAGAATAAATGTCAAAGCAGAGGTATTGCACCAGCCTTCCCGCCATAAAACAACCCGTGATGGAAAAGGTTGGAAGGAGAGGGATGCGGGCTGTTTGAATCGGGGGGGATTGAGTGCTTTTGCCAAGCAGGGCGCCAAGCAGTAATCCCATAACCAACAGGGCTGCGCAATCGGCGAGGGGATAGGTAAGACGGTCGAGAGGCGCAACATGGGGCAGGGGTTCCCATAGATAGACCGTCCATACAGCACAGCAGGAGAGAGCGTAGCGCAGTCCCTGCAGGAGCTTTTTGCCGCCCAATCGGTCGCGAAGAAGAAGAAAGAGACGCGATGAGCGTGTAGGCAATCAGCCCATAAAGTGTGAAAATGAGCGGCATGCTGCCGTTTTGGACAAACATGCTTGGCGCCAACACGGTCTGCGTTCCGGCGGGGATCAGGGACTGCCCCACAATGTGCACAATCGTGGTGGCCAGGCCGATAAAAAGCAGTTTGAGGATGATGTTTGCAGGATGTTGTGCGCGGGAAGATTTCGGATTTGCAGTCATTTTTTTAATTCCTCCAGCAATGGGGTTAGTGCCGAAAGATCCACAAAATCTATTTGCTTTCCGTAAGTATCCCAAAATTCGTGATCTTCCGTACTCCAACGTTCTTGCGGAGTTCGTTCCAGGGACTTTTTCAGAAGGGTTAGAGCGGTACGGTGAGTGGCAGACAACAAGGGGTAATTGAGAGCGCCTCGCAGATGGAAGATTTTTGTGCGGCAAAATAAAGCAGGCGGTATCTGCTTTTGCAGAGAGGCGCGAATGTTGGCTGCATTTTCAGCAACGGCGGGATCGCTGATCCCTACCGTGGCGAGAAGCAGGCGGAAATTCTCTCCTTCCGGCAGGCGGCGCAGGAGTTTTCGAAGCCCTAAAACACCTCCGGCATACAGACTGCCAATGTAGACGACGGTTTGAACGGCGGAAAGGTCGGGGATCTCTTTGTGGCTGACGGCATGAATGCCGCTTTGAGAGGAGAGCGATTCTGCATAGCGTTTGGCGCTGCCATAGCGGCTGCCATAAAGAATGAGGGAATCCATGGATGTCCTCCTGCGCAGGTCTAAGCGCGAAGCGTTCTGTCAAAAAGAAAAATGAACTGGTCGGGGTTGTTCGGCAGAATGCGGATATCGACGTACTTTCCCACAACCAGCCTGTCGAGTTCCTGGCTGCTGACAAAGATACGCCGCCTGGCTACAACATCGCCCCGCAAATCATCGGTAATTCGAATCACCGCTGTGGCTTCATAATCGCCGTTTTCTTCACGGCCGGTAAGCCTGAGGTCGTCCAGGCGCGCCTTTTTCAAGACTCCAAACTTTCGAATTTCAACGCGGGCATCGTAGGGCAGATCACTGGGATGCCGGGCCGCGGCGCAGCGATCCATGAGATCGGCGAGCTGTTCGGGGTCGGGGTGATCATTCCACACGATGTTGCAGTGGTCCTGCGGATCGTAACGCACGGGGATCAGCGCGCCGGGAAAGCTGCGGGAGAGTTCTTCTGCAGAGAGGACTTTTTTCAGCGTACAGGGGAAAGTGCTGCCGTTTTCCAGGAGTACGTCAGCCTCAAAACGCAGCTGGGGGGTGTCGTTTACAGTCAAGCCCGTGCGCTCCACCGTTCGGATGACCGCTAGGCCTTCGGCAACGCATCGCTTCTTTCGGGCGGCCCGCCTGCGCCAGCGCGTAAAAAGGAGAATGACGGGGATGAGAACGAGAAGGATGGTCAGGAATGCCGAGCCGAACGTAATCAGCTGGATGGTACCGCCAACAGATTGGGTGATTTCGTTCATGAATGACTCCTGGAAAGAGATTTGTCAAGGGGTGAATATGCTGAGAACAATATTCCTCAGATATGCAGTCACAAATTATTTTGAA
>CALWSW010000147.1 GCA_944384305.1 uncultured Christensenellaceae bacterium | reverse complement strand
ACACTTTTGGGCCGAGCCGTCATCGCCCGTTCCTGCATCAAAAAGCCCCCTTTTTGAGGGGGCTGGCTGTTGGCAAACCGCCCCCTCGCGCTGTTACAGCGTATGCACAAGGGGGAAGAAGCAGACGTCACAAATGAAGCAGAATATCGTCGGTCATGCGGGCGATGAACTCGGCGTTGGTGGGGCGGCCGCGGAATTCGCTCACGGCGTAGCCAAACAGCTCGTGAATGGCCTCGATATTGCCGCGTTCCCACGTGGCCTCTATGGCGTTGCGGATCACGCGCTCCACGCGCGCGGGCACGGTGTTGTTTTCCTCGGCAAGCAGCGGGTACAGCTCTTTCGTGAGGGAAGCGAGCATGGAGTTGTCCCGCACGGTGTGGCAAAGCGCAGACTTCAAAAGGCCGTAGCCTTTCAGATTGGGCGGCATGCCCAGGGCGTTGAGGCGGCCGGCAATGCGCCTGCACAGCTCGGAATTGCGCACGGGCTTGCCCGCGACCACAATGCCGTCCGAGCTGATGATGGAATACACCTCGACGGCGCGCCGCGCGACCCATTTGGCGCCCGCCGCCTTGGGCAGATAGTACGCCGCGCCCAGGCGGATGGCCTCGTCGATGATCGCTTCCCGGGAAATGGCCGTGCTGACGATGATGACAGGCATTTTGGGCAGCCGCGCCGTTTGGAGCTTTTTGAGAATCTCCAGGCCGTCCAGCACGGGCAGCACCAGATCCAAAAGCAGCACATCCGGGCGCAGCCCGCGCACCTCGCTTTGCACCTTTGCGCCGTTGGTCACCAAATGCGCGCTCTCCACCTCGGGCAAAGCGGCCAGCGCCTGCTGCAGTGCGCTCGGGCAGTTTTCGTCCTTATTTTCGGCAACCAGTACCGTGATCTTTTTCTTGTACATATCCGCACCTCGTTTCGCAAAAACTGTCAAACACAAGTGCTAGAGCAATATCTTTCTCTCTCCTTAGTAAACGAAGGGAACTGCGGTTTTCACTGCCCGTGCCTCCACAGAACATTGTTGCGGCTCCTCTTCAGTGACCCCGGGATTGCGAAAGCCCCTGCGACCTGAACGGAACCTGCTTTGGTTCAATTCAAGGCGACGGAGCGATGGACTAGCAGCGCTAATTCGAGCGACGGTAACGCAGAAATGGGCCAAAGCAGGCCCGTTCAGGATTGGTGCCCTTTGTCTGCTAAGGGTGATTTTAATAATTATATCACGTTCTCTTTAAAGTTGGAAGAATCTGCCGGCAATTTTCTGCGTCAGGCCGCCTCCAGGGCGTTCTGCTGCGCCGCAACGCCCAGCATCCATTCAATATACACCCCGTAGCCCTTTTTGGGGTCGTTCACGAACACGTGGGTCACCGCCCCCACCAAGCGCCCATCCTGCAAGATCGGGCTGCCGCTCATCCCCTGTACGATGCCCCCGGTCGCGCTCAGCAATCGCTCGTCCGTGATCTCCACCACGATGCCGCGCACGTCCGGCGCGCTCTGCCCCGTCAGCCGGATGATCTCGCAGTCGTACTCCTTCACCCCTTCGCCGTCCACTGTCGAAAGGATGCTCGCTTTTCCCAGCCGCACCTCGGCGCGCGTGGCGATCTCCACGCCGTCGGGGTACAGCGGATTGGTGAATCCTTCGTCTGCGCGGCCGTAAATACCGTAGGCGCAATTTTCCGTCACGCTCCCCAGCCGCGCCCCCTGGCGAAAAGCGCCCTTCAGCTCGCCGGGCGCGCCTCGCTCGCCCCGGGTGATCCCCAAAATGTCCGCCCCCACCAGCTCGCCCATGCGCAGCGGCAGCGGCGTTTGGGTATCCACATCCGAAATCACGTGCCCCAGCGCGCCAAACACACCGCTTGCAGGGTCGTAAAAGGTCACGGTACCCACGCCCGAGGTGCTGTCCCGTGTCCACACGCCCAGCCGCCGTTCGCCGTCCGGCTGGTCGGTCTCGGGCTGCACCTCGACCGTCCTTCGCACTTCCTCCCGCTTTACGGTCAGCAGCACCGGGCCCTGCGCAGCGTTCACCAATTCCCCCAAATGGTCAGAATCTTCCACTTCCTGCCCGTTTACGGCAAGGATGACGTCCCCCATGCGGATGCCGGCTTGCTTTGCCGGGCTCTCCACCTCGCCGGCCGCTGTCGACACCGGAGAAGTTCCCACCACCAGCACGCCTTCCAAATAAAGCTTGATCCCTGCCGCCATGCCGCCCGGTACCAGCCGTTGCGAAAGGGTCACCACCTCCACCGTGCGCACGGGCACCCCCAAAAGCTCTACCGTTGCGCTGCTGCCCCTGCGCTTTGCCAGCGCCTCTTCCAGCCGCTCGTCGCCGCTGCTCTGCACCTCTGCTGCGCCGCCTCCGGCCTCTGCGCGCCCCAACGCCGAAGGGCTGACGTAAAGGGTCCCCGGCAGGGTAAAAGCCGCGTGCAGTTCCTGCGAAGAATACGCCGCGACAGACGCGGCGCACAAAACCGAGCAGCAAAAAACGCGCAAGAGCCATTTGGGTCTTTTCCTCATCAAACAAAACTCCCCCGAAAATACTGTGCCGTTATTCTTTGGGCGACACAGCGTTTTGATTCGCGTGGGATTCTGCCAGTTTCTAAGCTGCGCCCTGCCGCGCGATTTGACGGAAAAGCAACCGTGCATTATAATTTGAAAGACTTATTGTTCCGTGTTTTGCGGCCTGTCATTTGCCGCCGCCCTACCCAAAAATTTGAGGATCCCATGCTCATTTCAGACGTTATGAGGCTCTCCGGCCTTTCCCGAAAAGCCATCTATCTTTATGAAGAAAAGGGGCTGCTCGCCCCCAGCAAAGTGCCGGCGGGCGAATTGAGAAATTACCGCGAGTACACCGAAGAAGACCTGCGCCGCCTGCGCCTCATTGCCTGCCTGCGGGAGCTCGATCTTTCTCTCAGCGATATTGAAAAGATCCTGCACGGCCAAAACGCCAGCCTCATTTTGCAAAGTCATTTGGACAAACAGCGCGAAAAGCTCTCTGAACTCTCGCTCATTGCCGACACGCTCAATACAGTGCTCGGCAGGCTTTCGCCCAGCGCCGACCGCACCGGCATGGAGCGCGCGCTTCAAAGCGCCATGGCGGATTTTGACGAGCGAAAGCTGCGTTACAAACTGCAGAACGACCAGCCCGAAGGCGCCACCCGCCGGGTAGCGCTGCTCCTCTACGAAGCTTTTTTGGACAAACCGCTGTTGAGCAAAGAAGACTGGGACGCCTGGTACGCCCTGCTGGACTGCATCGAACGCGCCCTGTCTCCTGCGGCGGTAGAGGCCCACGCCGAGTTTTACGGCAACCTCACCACCGCCCAGCTCTGCGAAGATTTTTCCCTGCGCCGCCAGCTGGTATGCGGTTATGCGCAATACGCGCCTGAGGACGAGCGCAAAAAGGCCCAGGAGATCATCAGCGAATTGCAGGATCTGCAGGCCGACCCCGCCGCTTTAAAACGCTGGCGTGACTATTACGAAAACATGGTGCGCCCCATCCTGGCCTGGCAACCCAACGTCAGCGCTTACATCAGCCGCCTGAGCCGTGTGTACGACAGCTATACGGCGCACTTTGGGCAGATGATGGAGCTCTATTTTAAACCCGCCATGCAAAAGGAGCGCCGCCTGCCCCTGGTCAAAGCCTTGGAATCGCAGGTGCCCGGCTGGAAAATCTTTGATTTTAACCATCTGATCTATTTCGATTTTTACAACAATACCCTGCGAAAACTCCTTTATGAAACCTGAATCTTCACGCTGTAGCCTGTGGGAAAAGCCGGCAGGCTATTTGCTTGTTAATTTAATCTCTAAGCGCGGCCAGCAGTCCGCCCTGCAATGGAAGCAAGCGTTGCATCCTTTGTAAAACCAGGCGGTTTTTGCGGCTATGGGATTTATTCCCGCACTGTACGTGAGCTGACCGTTCGCTTGCCCGCACCTTTTTGGTACTCCCGGCCAGCAAACGGTGCAGGGTTGCTTTTCTTTTTAAAAAACCTTGCGAATCCAGCAACTAAATTGTCAGATTCGATCACATAAGTTCTGAAGCCGCCGACTGTGCTTCCGTGCGCTTATTTTGCAGTGCGCTCTTTTTATATTTTTTATGCAACTTCTGTTTTTTTGATCGTTTTTTGTTTTTCTTGACATTTCCCCTGGGGCATAGCAGACAATTGATACATAGAGGACAAACTGTTGGGCCATCCGGCACGTTCTGCACGATTTCATGAAAAACTGGCAGGTCTTCTGCCTAAAAAAGAACAGGAGGGAAACATGATGAAACGCATCACCAAGATCCTTTGCACGGTTCTGGCGCTTTTGATGGTCTTTGGCCTGTTGGGCTGCCAGCCCGCAAATGAACAGGAACAAACCCCCGCCCCCGACGGCGCCCAGAACACTCCCGCCCCCGAAGAGGGGCAGAACAGCTCCCGGGACGAAACCGTTGATTTCGTCGTGGTAGGCGCGGGTGCTGCGGGCGTCTCTGCCGCCACCGAAGCCGCCCGCCAGGGCAAGAGCGTCATTCTGCTCGAAAAGCTCAGCTTTGCCGGCGGTTCCTCCGCCCTGAACGAGGGTTACCTTTGGGCCTGCGATTCCCAGTTCAACCAGCAGACCGGCGTGGGTTATACCGCCGAGCGCATGAAGGAATACCTGAAGGAGTCCTCGCGCGGCAACGCCAACGAAGCGCTCAACAACAACCTGGTCGATCTTTCGGGCGAAATGATGGACTTCTTAGT
>CALWSW010000146.1 GCA_944384305.1 uncultured Christensenellaceae bacterium | reverse complement strand
ATGACCAGGCCGTTGATGCGGTTCTTGCCGGGGACGTCCTTGGCGGTGATGACCTTGAACACGCCGGGCATCTTCTCGGCTTCGCTGGTGTCCACGCCCTTGATGTTGGCGTGCGAGACCTCGGCCTGCACCAGCGCCAGGCGCAGGGTGGACTCGGGCATCTTGAGGGCCTGGTCGGCGCCGAAGTCCCAGGTGCCGGTCACCTTCATGGCCGCCGAGGGGCGGGCGTAGGTGGTGCCGGTAATGACGTTGTCGGTCGGCTGGAACATCAGGTCTTCCTTGCTCATCTCGCCGCGCAGCACGGCCGCGGCGGCCATGGTGGCGTCGATGAGGGGCTTATAGCCCGTGCAGCGGCAGAGGTTGCGGTTCTTGTGGAACCAGGCGCGCACCTCTTCGCGGGTGGGGCTGGGGTTTTCGTCGAGCAGCGCCTTGGCGCTGACGATAAAGCCCGGGCTGCAGAAACCGCACTGCGCGCAGCCAAAGGCCATCCACGCCACCTGCACGGGGTGCAGGTCGTTGATGGTGCCGATGCCTTCGATCGTGGTGATCTCGGCGTAGTCGCGCAGCTTCGCGGCCTTGACGATGCAGGAGCGGGTGACCTTGCCGTCCAGAATGACGTTGCAGGCGCCGCAGTGGCCCTCGCCGCAGCCGATCTTGCAGCCGGTGAGCAGCAGACGGTCGCGGAGGATCTTCGCCAGGGTCTCGGTGCCGTCGATCACGAGCGTGCGCTCGACGCCGTTGATGATGAGAACTTTCTTGATCATTCTGCTTCCTCCCTTAAAAAAATCGTGTCGGGTGATGGGTACAAAGGGTATAAGAATCTAAGATAAATGCGGCAGCTTCTGCTGCGCTTGAACGAACGTTTTTTGCGCCCTGCTGTGATTTTTGACGCCGCGCCCTTTACGAACGGCAGGCTTTGTGGTAGATTGAAAAGGATCCAAAAAACAACGGTTGTTTTACAAGACCATTTCGAGGCAAGGCAGATCCAACAAGTGATTCAAAGGAAAATATCGAGAAAAGAGGTTCGAAATTTTGGAAAAGATCAAAGAGATCCGCGCGCAGCAGGTGACCGTAGAAGTTAAAGACATTGCCACGGGGCAGGTCTTTCGGCGCACACTGCCCATTGAATATGTAGAAAATGCCCACGGCCTGCGCCTGATGGGGGAAAACGCTTCGGGCGAGCCGGTCTCCATGGTGTTTTACTCTTCAGCCGGGCTGGCCCGGCTGAAGGACATGACCGGCGGCGGGGCGGATGAGGACCCCTGCGGCGGGCACTCACACTGATGCACAGGCCGTTCTTGTTTTTATATTAACCAACAGAAAGCGGCTTCGTCAAATTGTATTCTGTTATAAGTCGCACGTTTACACCTTTGCGTTCTCTTCGCGCAATTTCCGTTAAAAAATCATCGCAGGCGGCGTTTGCCGTCCCGCGCGAAAGGAGGCCTGACGCCTATGGAAACCGTCGGTGCGGTCCTTGTGGCCGCGGGCATGTCTTCCCGCTCGGAAGAATTTCTGCCCCTTTTGCCCGTGGGGGGCATCACCATCGCGCAGCGCATCGTCGCCACGCTGCGGCAGGCCGGTGCAACGCGCATCGCCGTGGTCACAGGCTTTCACGCCGACGAGCTGGAGCACCACCTGGCAAAAACCGGCGCGGTATTTTTGCGAAACGAAAATTACCAAAACACCGACATGTTCGCTTCGGCCTGCATCGGCCTTTCTTACCTGCGGCACAAGTGTGCCCGCGTGTTCTTTGCGCCCACGGCCGTGCCGCTCTTTACCGCCGCCACGGCCAAAGCCCTGCTCGATTCCGGCGCGCCGCTGGCGGTGCCGGTGTGCGGCGGCGTGCGCGGCCACCCCATTCTGCTTTCGGCCGGCGTCATCGACCGGCTGCTGAACGACTCGGGCGAAGGCGGCCTGCAGGGGGCCCTTTCGCGCTGCGGGGTAGAAGAGACGCTGGTGCCGGTGCGCGACTCCGGCACGGTATACCACGGCTCGGCTGATTCCCGCGAGTCGGCGCGGCTGCTCGCGGTGCACAACTCCCAGCTGGCGCGCGCCGAAGTGCGGGTGGCGCTCTCGCGCGAGCACACCTTTTTGGACGAGCGCTCGGCGCTTTTGCTGCAGCTCATCGACGAGACCGGCTCGGTGCGCGAGGCCTGCCAGAAAATGCAGCTGAGCTACTCTTCTGGCTGGAATTCCCTGCGCCTGTTGGAAAGCGAAATGGGCTGCCCCGTGGTGGTGCGCACCCAGGGCGGCGCAGGCGGCGGCCGCAGCTCGCTCACGCCGGCGGGCCGCAGGCTTCTGTGGCGCTACCAGCAGCTGCAGGCCGAGCTCAACGCCCGGGCCGAACAGCTCTTTCACCAATACTTTGAAGACCTTTTTTTCACTTAATGCCCCGTTGCCCGTTTTTGCCCGGGCACAGCGCGGCCGCCTTGCGCCGCCGCTGTGCCCGGGCTTTTTTATATGGCTGCTGCTTGCCCTTAGCAAACAAAGGCCCACACGGTTTTTACGGCGACTTGATTATTTTTTGATTATTTTCAGCCTGCCCATTGACTCGGAAGTACCTTCTAGGCTTACACTCCTTGTGAAATGACAGACAGCTTTGGTCCAAAGCCGGCCTGTCCCCCAAAACAGGCGGCTCTTGCCGCCGGCAAATTTGCAAGGAGGAAAAGGAACATGAAACGACTCATTGCCGCTCTGCTGTGCTTCTGCCTGCTCTTTGGCCTGATCGGCTGCGCGAGCCCGGCCGAGGACGCAGATGCCCCCACCCCCGAAGCCACTGCTCCGGCAGAGACCCCCGCGCCCGAGGGCGTTTACACCCCCGGCACCTACGAAGGAACGGCCCGCGGCTACGGCGGCGACGTCACCGTCACCATCACGGTGGACGCCTCCTCCATCACCGGCGTGACCATCACCGGTGATGCCGAGACCGCCGGCATCGGCTCCAACGCCATTGAGCAGATGCCCGAACAGATCCTTTCGGCCCAGTCTGCCGATGTAGACGGCGTGTCCGGCTGCACCTTCACCAGCAATGCTGTAAAGGAAGCGGCCCAGGCCGCCATCGATGCCGCCATGGGCAGCGAAGCTTCGGGCGAGCTTTCCATGGCCGACGGCGTGTACACTGCCACCACCGTGTCTTACGCCGAGGTCAACGGCCTGGCCACCGAAGGCGAGCTCTCCATGAGCGTCACCGTAAAGGACAACGCCATTGCCGATATCGTCGTAAACGACTACACCGACACCGACATCATCGGCGGCATGGCCTTCCCCCTCCTCACCGAAGAGGTCCTGGCAAACCAGTCCCTGAATGTGGACACCATTGCCGGCGCTACCGTCTCTTCCAACGCCTTCCTGGCCGCTCTGACCGACTG
This sequence comes from uncultured Christensenellaceae bacterium, assembly GCA_944384305.1. GTDB lineage: Bacteria > Bacillota > Clostridia > Christensenellales > CALWSW01 > CALWSW01. The sequence goes on along the minus strand of CALWSW010000146.1, from coordinate 1,375 downwards.
CCTGGAGCAGGCCGGGGCCGACGTGAGCATCCTGCGGGCAAAGGAGGTCGAAACCCCCGCCGCCCAGGCCCTTTCTTATGACGCCGACATCCTCGTCATCGGCGCGGGCATGGCCGGTCTCACCGCCGCCATCGAGGCCGCCGACGCCGGTGCAGACGTGCTGCTTCTGGAAAAGCAGGAGGTGCTCAGTTCTTCCACCACCCGCTCTTTGGGTTTCATTGTAGGCGCAGACACCGCCACCCAGCGGGCTGCGGGCATTGAAGACGACGCCGATTCTTTCTACAACGACATTTACGAGCTGTATCAAGACGAGCCCGAGCTCGACACCACACTGCTTCGCTACATGGCCGACCACAGCGGCGAGCTGAACCAGTGGCTGGAAGAAAACGGCGTGGAATTTACCGGCGTCATCCGCAAGAGCGCCAAGGGCCCCCGCGCCACCGAGCGCATCCACACCACGGCCGGCGGCTCCTACCTGACTTCCACCTTGAAGAATAAGGCAGAAGAGCTGGGCGTCACCATTCTTATGGGCACCCCCGCCGTCAGCCTGACCCAGGCCGAAGACGGCACCGTGACCGGCTGCAAGGCCACCAACAAGAACGGCGACGACATCACCGTCACCGCGCAGGCCACCATCGTGTGCGCCGGTTCCTACACCAACGACCCCGAACTTCTCGCCGAGCTCAACCCCCGCATCGACAACGTCGCCTATTCCTGCGGCTGCGGCGACGGCGACGCCTACCGCTGGTTCGTGGAGATCGGCGCCGATATCGTCGAGATCCCCTACACCCAGTTCATGTACTACAGCTACGCCACCACCTTCCCGCAGTTCCCGGAAGTGATCCCCAACTCGCCCGACAACCCGGTCTATGAGATCCTGCTGGTCACCGGCGCGGGTGAGCGCGTCACCGCCGAAGACAACTTCTGCTTCGAGTTCACCAAAGAGAACTGGGACCGCGGCTTCAGCGAAGGCTACTGCGTTGTTGGTCAGGCGTTTGCCGAGCGTTACCCCATCCTCATGGAAGACGTGCTGAACACCACCGTTCCCTCGAGCGGCCTGCCCTTTGCCTATTGCGAGGATACCATTGAAGCCCTGGCCGAGGATGTGGGCATTGACCCTGCCGCCCTGGCCGCCACGGTGGAGCGCTACAACGAGCTGTGCGATGCGGGCGTGGACGAGGACTTCGGCAAAGACGCCCAGTACATGGAAAAGATCGAAGGCCCCTACTACATCATTCGCCTGCCCATGATCAGCACCGACGGCTATACCGGCGCCAGGATCAACGAGAACGCCCAGGTGCTGGATGAAGACGGCAATTGGATCAACGGCCTGTACGCTGCCGGTTCCTGCGCTGTTGGGCAGACGGTCTCCGTC
>CALWSW010000145.1 GCA_944384305.1 uncultured Christensenellaceae bacterium | reverse complement strand
CTCTTCGAGCAGCTTGGGCCCTTCGAGCAAAAAGGCGCCCTGCTCTTCCCTGCCCTTTTTGCTCCAAAGCGCCCGCAGTTCCTTTACGCGGGGGTTTTTTGCGCTTTCTATGCGTTCCATGCCGTCCTCCACTTCCTTTTTGCTGCAAAACGAAAAAAGCCGTCTCTACCCGAGAAACGGCTTTGGATGTGAGCTTACGCGATGGCAGCCTTGGCGGTTTCCACCAGCTTGGCAAAAGCGGCGGCATCGTTCACCGCGAGGTCGGCGAGCACCTTGCGGTCGACCTCGACGCCCGCCTTCTTCAAGCCGTCGATCAGGCGGCTGTAGGACATGCCGTTGATGCGGGCCGCCGCGTTGATGCGGGCGATCCACAGCTTGCGGAAGTCGCGCTTTTTGAGCCTGCGGCCGATGTAAGCGTACTTCAGCGACTTCATCACGGCCTCGTTCGCCGTGCGGTACTGCTTGCTCTTGGCGCCGTAATAGCCCTTGGCAAGCTTCATGATCTTCCTGCGCTTTTTAACGGCATTAACGCCTCTCTTTATCCTGGCCACTGTGGTTAACCTCCTCGATTACTTATAGGGGATGAGCTTTTTGATGTTCTTTTCCTCGCACTCGGCAATGTAAGCGGTCTTGCGCAGGTTGCGGGTGCGCTTGGTGGTCTTCTTGGTGAGGATGTGGCTCTTGTAAGCCTGGGCCCTCTTCACCTTGCCGGACTTCGTAATGGAGAACCTTTTGGCTGCTCCCCTGTGGGTTTTAACCTTGGGCATTGTGAAATTCCTCCTTATCAAATTGCGAATATACGGTCACGCCCGCCCCCGTGGAGCGGCGGGATCATTTTTTCTGCTCCGGCTTGGGGGAAAGGAACATGGTCATGTTCCGCCCTTCGAGCTTGGGCTGCTTGTCGATCACGCAGATGTCTTTGAGCATGCCGGCAAACTGCGCCATGACGTCGGTGCCGATCTCGCTGTGTGTGGCCTGACGGCCGCGGAAACGAATGGACGCCTTGACCTTGTTGCCTTCCGCCAGGAAGCGGGAAGCGGCCTTGGCCTTGACTTCAAGATCGTGGAGGTCGATGGTAGCGGAGAGGCGCACCTCTTTGAGTTCCACCGTTTTTTGATTCTTGCGGGCCTCTTTTTCGCGCTTGAGCAGATCGAAACGGTACTTGCCGTAATCCATGATCTTGCACACCGGCGGCTTGCCCTGCGGCGCGATCTTCACGAGATCCAGCCCGCGCTCGTCGGCGATCTTCTGCGCAGCCGAAGAGGGCATGACCCCCAGCTGCTCGCCGTTCTCGTCGATCACGCGGACCTCGCGGTCGCGGATTTCCTCGTTGATCATCAGATCGTTTACGCTAATTGGAAAACACCTCCATCTCACACAGTCGGTCGCGGCACTCTGCCGTGCGGCGCGCCCCGCGGCTTGCGCAGGACCCGGAACAAAAAAAACAGAACGCGGCGCAAAGCGCACCCGTTCTGCCTGGTATCATTCAGAAAGCATGGTTCCATCAGAGCTGTGAGCCCTGAACCGCGGAAGCTTGCGCCGCCGGGTGAGAAACGGGAATGTTTCTTCTTTGCGCACGGCGTTAGTTTACCACAGTTCCCCTGCCTTCGTCAAGCGGTAAATCGCGCTCATTTTTTTCTTCGGCTTCAGCCTTTTTCTTTCTGGCGCGCGACTTTTTGAGCGAGATATAGCCCACGACGCACACGGCGAGCGCGCCCAGCGTGTCGACGATGAGGTCTTCCATGGTGTCCAGCAGCGCCGCGCGGCCGACGATCAGCGTGCCGTCCTGCAGGGCGTATTTTTGCATATTGAGCTGCATGATGCCGTCGAGGGTGAACTCGTAGATCTCCCACACCACGCCGCAGGCCAGTGCAAAGCAGAAGGCGAAGAGCGCGATGAAAAAGGGCGACATTTCCATGGGCACGCGCTTGTCTTCGTTGAGCAGGCTGACGAGCGAGAACCCCAGAGCGCCCAGCATGGCGCCGCTGAAGGTGTGGAGCATGACGTCCCACCGCGCCACGGTGTAGTAAAAGCTGCGCACCTCGCCCAGGTACACGGCGCAGTAGAGGAACACGTAGTACATGATGTACATATAGTTGGGGATCTCTACCGACCACTTTTTGTGCAGGATGGTGGGAATGAACATGACGACGCAGGCCAGGATGCACTGCACCAGCATGAGGGTGTAGTCGCTTTTGACCTTGGCGTAGGGGTCGTCTGCCGGGGGCGCCGAGGGCGCGGTGAAGATGTTCACCACCACGAACACGATAGAGCCGAGCAGCGTGAAGAGCAGGATCGCGCCGATGATGTTGCGGCGCAGGCGCGAGCGATCTTCCTTTGTACGGATGGTTTTTGGGTGTTTGTTTGCCGTCATTTTTCTACCTACCGCTCCAAATTTCGTCAAAATCCAATCTTACCCTAGCACAAAGGAGGGCGGCCCGCAAGGCGGTTATGCTCAACGCCACAGCGTTCCCGCCCCGATGACGGGCTGAGCGCCCCAAATATCCCCCCAGTATTTCCCTTAAAAACCGCAGGCAAAAACGGCAGGGCAGCCCAAAACAGCCGCCCTGCCGTTTTTTGCCGGGGCCTATTGGCCCGCTGCGCTACCGGTAAAACCGGTACCCGTTTTTGGCGGTGCGCTTGCGCTCGTAAAGCGCCTGGTCGGCCCGGCTGAGCGCGCGCTCTATCCCCTCGCCGGGGCAAACGGCCGTTGCGCCGATGGAAACGCCCGTCCAGAAGGCCAGCTGTGCGCCGGCCTCATCCAATTTGCGAAGCAGGCGCTCGAGCAGCCACCCGGCCTCCTGCTCGCTGCCGATGCCGGCGCACAGCATGCCGAACTCGTCGCCCCCCAGGCGATAGACCCTGTCGCCCTCGCGCACCGTGTTTTCCAGAACGCGGGCCACCTGCTTGAGCGCCTCGTTGCCCGCCACGTGGCCGTAGGTGTCGTTCACCTGCTTGAAGTCGTCGATGTCCAGCAAAAAGAACCAGAGGTCCGGCGCGTTCCACTGGCCCCACTGCTTTTCCAGCGCGCGGTAGTTATATAGGCCGGTAAGGCCATCGCGCTGGGCCAGCACCCGCATTTGGTCGGCCTCGTTTTGGGCCTTTTGCACCTGCGTCGCCAGCGTTTTGGGGTAAAACTCGCCCTCCATCTGCTCGGCGTTGGGGAGCGAATGGTGGATGTGCACCACCTTCCACTGCCCTTGGCTTTGGCGGTAAAGGATGGTGAAGCGGCTGTCCATATCGATAAACACCTTGTGGTCGGGGCTTTCCCACCAGATGTAAATGCCGCCGTAGGTCAGGCAGGTGTTTTCGTTGAGGCGCTTCTCTTTGCACCAGAAGTTTTTGAACCGGAATTCCACCCGCTCGGCGAACTCGCGTTCCATGGCCGGCAAAAACTCGGACAACCGGGAATAGACCTCGTCTGCCCCCGTTCCGATGACCACGCACTCCGGGTCCAGAATGTCCTTGATCGTCCGCTTCTGCGCGGGATCGGTGGAGAAATACAGTTTCCACAGCTTTTCTGTTTCTCTGCAAAAGTCCACGCCGCCTGCTCCTCTCTTTTTTTGCTTTTTCTATCGCGGATGCCGCTTGATGTAGTAGTATAACGGATCGCCGTGTTTCTGCCGGCACCTTTTGCGCGAACTGCGCGGATCTTGGTGCGGCAGGCAAAGGGCAAAGAAGCGGCGGGGAAGCTTGCGCCGCCCCGCCGCAGAAGAGGCCCGTGCGGGCGGCGCTTACACGTCGTGCCGCTTGGTTTCGATGTCGTCCTGCACTTTGGCCAGGAAGTCCTCAAAATTCATGGCGCCGAGGTCGCCGTCCTTGCGGCTGCGAACAGCCACGGTGCCGTCTTCTGCCTCCTTGTCGCCGATGACGAGCATGTAGGGCACCTTTTCCATCTGCGCCTGGCGGATCTTGTAGCCGATCTTTTCGCTGCGGTCGTCCAGCTCGGCGCGGATGCCCTCCTCTTCGAGGATGTCGAACAGCTTTTTGGCCACGTCGGCGGTGCGGTCGGTGATGGGCATGACCTTGACCTGCACGGGCGCCAGCCACACCGGGAAGGCGCCGGCGTAATGCTCGGTGAGGATGCCGATGAAGCGCTCGATGGACCCGAAGGCCACGCGGTGGATCATGACCGGGCGGTGCTTTTCGCCGTCGGCGCCGGTGTAGGTCAGATCGAAGCGCTCGGGCATCTGGTAGTCGAGCTGGATGGTGCCGCACTGCCAGGTGCGGCCGATGCAGTCCTGCAGGTGGAAGTCGATCTTGGGGCCGTAGAAGGCGCCGTCGCCGGGGTTGATGACGTAGGGCATGCCGCGGTCTTCCAGCACCTGCTTTAAGGCGTCTTCGCTGGTTTTGCGCATTTCCTCGGTGCCGATGAAGTCCTCCGGGCAGGTGGAGAGCTCGACGTGGTACTTGAAGCCGAACACCTGGTAGACGCTGTCGATGAGCTCGATGACGCCCGCCACTTCCTGGGGGATCTGCTCTTCGGTCATGAAGATGTGGGCGTCGTCCTGCGTGAAGCAGCGCACCCGCATCAGGCCGTGCAGCGCGCCCGAAAGCTCGTGGCGGTGCACCAGGCCCAGCTCGCCCACGCGCAGGGGCAGGTCTTTATACGACCAGGGCCGGCGCTTGTAGGCCAGCATGCCGCCGGGGCAGTTCATGGGCTTGATGGCGTAATCTTCCCCGTCGATCTTGGTGAAGTACATGTTTTCTTTGTAGTGGTCCCAGTGGCCGCTGCGGTGCCACAGCTCCTGGTTGAGGATCATGGGGGTCTTGATCTCCTCGTAGCCCCACTTGCGGTGCAGCTCGCGCCAGTA
>CALWSW010000144.1 GCA_944384305.1 uncultured Christensenellaceae bacterium | reverse complement strand
TACACGACGCTCTTCCGATCTCCGCTTTCTCAGTTCTTCGGCCAATTCGTCCTGGGTCTCGACATCCTGCTCGGCGATGATCTGCAGGATCATGGCGTGTCTTGCGGTCTTCATTCCCGTCTCCTGTCCTTTATTCTGTGCATAATGTTTCACATTAATTATACATAAACCCGCAAGAATATACAACCGATTCCGCCGAAAAAATGGCGTTTTTTGACCCACCTGCTGCTTCAGGCCGAAAAAAACGCCCCGACTTTTTGCAAAACCCCTTTCACCGCGTCCTCATCCGCTTCAGCCGGCAGACTGTCTGCCCCTGCCCCGGCCTTGAGCCACAGCAAAAACTCCACGTTTCCCTCGGGGCCCTTGATGGGCGAATGGTCCAGCCCCAGCACCGAAAACCCGGCAGCGCGCACAAAGTCCAGCATTCCCAAAAGCACCTCGCGGTGCACTGCGGCATCCCGCACCACGCCCTTTTTGCCCACTTTTTCCCGCCCGGCCTCAAACTGCGGTTTGACCAGCACCGCCGCCTGAGCGCCCGGCGTCAAACAGCGCAGCAGCGCCGGTAAAATGAGGCGGATGGAGATGAACGAAACGTCCATGCAGGCGAACTGCGGCGCTTCTTCGAACCACTCCGGTTCCATGGCGCGGGCGTTGGTGCGCTCCATGACGGCCACGCGGGGATCGGTGCGCAGGCGGTAGTCGAGCTGGCCGTAGCCAACGTCGATGGCGTAGACTCTTTTTGCGCCATGCTGGAGCAAACAATCGGTAAAGCCGCCGGTGGAGGCGCCCACGTCGGCGCACACCAAGCCCTCGGCCGAGAGCCCGAAGACCTCAAACGCCCGCAAGAGCTTGAGCCCGCCCCGGCTCACAAAGGGGCAGCGCGCCCCCCGCACCTCGATCGCCTCTTCTTCCGCCACGAGCTGCGAAGGCTTGGCGGCCTTCTGTTCGCCAATGTACACCTCGCCCGCCATGACCATGCGCTTTGCCTGTTCCCGGCCGCTTGCCAGGCCGCGCGCCACCATCGCCGCATCCAACCGCTCTTTTGCCATGTCAACCCTCCTCCCACAGGGCCGTGATTTGTTTGTAAAGCCCTTCGGGCGTCAGCCCTGCAAGCGCCATCTGTTCCTCAAACGCCGCAGCGGGCAGCGGTTTTTCGGGCAGCGCAAAGCAGTGCACCGGTCTGCCCGGCAGCGCGCGCGCCAAGTGTTCCCCCAGGCCGCCTGCAGGGTATTCGTCTTCCACCGCCGCCACCAGCGGGTAACCGGCGAGCTCTTTGAGCGCCCCGGCATCCATGGGCTTTAAAAACCGGGCGTTGTAAACGGCAGCCTGCCTGCCCTGCTCATTTTGCAGAAGCTCGGCCGCTGCCAAGACCGCCTGCACCATGCGGCCGGTCGCGACCAAGGCAAGGTCGGCCCCTTCCCGCACCTTTTGCCAGCGCCCAAACTCCACCGGGGCCTCTTCCCCTTCCGGCAGACTGCCCCTGCCGTAGCGCAGCGCAAAGGGGCGGCCGCAGGCAAAGCCCAATTCCAGCAGCTTTTGAAGCTCTTTTTGGCTGGCGGGGGAAGCCACCGCAAGGTTGGGCATGGCCGTGAGGTAGGCAATGTCAAACCCGCCGTGGTGCGTGGGGCCGTCTTCGCCCACCGGGCCGCAGCGGTCCACGGCGAACACCACCGGCAGGCGCTGCAGGCAAACGTCGGTAAACAGCTGATCGACCGCCCGCTGCAAAAAGGCCGAATACACCGCAAAACAGGGCTTCATGCCCCCTGCCGCCAGCCCCGCCGCCAAGGTAACGGCGTGCTGCTCGGCAATGCCCACGTCAAAAAAACGGCTGGGAAAACGCTGCGCAAACCCCGAAAGCCCGGTGCCCTTGGGCATGGCGGCCGTAAGGGCCACGATGCGTTCGTCCCGCTCCGCAAGAAGGCAGAGCGCCTCGCCGAATACTTCGGAATTGCTCTTGCCGTTTTCTTTTTTTCCCTTGGCCTCGCTAAAAAAGGGGGCTACGCCGTGAAACTGTTCGGGGTTTTGCTCTGCCAGAACGTAACCGCGGCCTTTTTGGGTGCACACGTGCACCAGCACCGGCCGTTCGAGCCGCTTGACCCGGCAGAACGCCTCGTCGAGCGCCCGCAGGTCGTGGCCGTTGACCGGTCCAAAGTACTTGAACCCCAGCTCTTCAAAAAACGTGTTGGGAAGGATGAGATACTTCAAATTGTTGCGCACGTGTGCAAGCACGGCCTTTAGGCGCGGCCAGCGCCCCGAAATGCCGCTTTTGAGCTTGAGGTAACCGCTTTTTGTGCGCAGGCGCGCCAGGCTTTTGTTGAGCGCACCGACGTTTTTTGCAATGGACATTTCGTTGTCGTTCAAAACGACGATGAGCGGGGTCTGGGTGTGGCCGGCGTCGTTCAGGGCTTCGTAGGCCATGCCGCCGGTGAGCGCGCCGTCGCCGATGACAGCCGCTACATATTCCTTTCCTCCGCGCAGGTCCCTGGCGCGCGCCATGCCCAGCGCCGCCGAGATCGAGGTGCTGCTGTGCCCGCCGCCAAAGGCGTCATATTCGCTCTCTTCCCGGCTGGGAAAGCCCGAAAGCCCGCCCAGGGTGCGCAGCGTGCCGAACCGGTCGTTTCTGCCGGTGAGAAGCTTGTGCACATAAGCCTGGTGCCCCACGTCGAACACCAGCTTGTCCTTCGGGCAGTCAAAGGCGCGGTGCAGCGCCACCGTCAGCTCCACCGCCCCCAAATTGGAAGCGAGGTGGCCGCCCCGTTCGGTGACCGTTGCAATGAGCCGTGCGCGGATCTCGGCGCACAGCGTCTCCAGTTCCTCATACCCCATGGCCTTGAGCTTTGCGGGGTCGATGTGTTCCAAATACAAATCCTGTTTTTGTCCTCTCTTTGCTCAGTGGTCCCGCACGGCCATGCGCGCGGCCATCTCGCACAAAAACTCCGCGCCTTCGCCAAAGGGCTCCAATGCCGCCCGGGCGTTCTCGGTGCATTCCCGCAGCATGGCGGCGGCCTTTTCTTCGCCGTAAAGCGCCGGGAAGGTCAGCTTGTTTTCCCTCTGGTCCTTGCCCACCGACTTGCCGAGCAAGCTGGCGTCGCCCTGCAGGTCCAAAAGGTCGTCCTTGATCTGAAACGCCAGGCCGAAAAAGCTGCCGTAGGCGCGCAGCGCCTCGAGCAGCCGCTGGTCTGCTCCGGCGACCAGCGCGCCCGCAAGAAGCGCGCCGCTGATCAGATCGGCGGTCTTGTGGTTGTGGATGTAGTTCAGTTCTGCAACCGTGGGTTCGCCGCTCCCCGCTGCAAACAAAAGGTCGGCGGTCTGCCCGGCGATCATGCCCCACACGCCCGCGCGGTTGGAAAGTTCCAGCACGGCTTTGGCGTAATCGTCGCGGTCGCGGGCGTAGGGCAAAAACTCCAGCATCACCTGGAAGGCGTAATTGAGCAGCCCGTCGCCCGCCAGAATGGCGATCCCCTCGCCGAACACCTTGTGGTTCGAGGGCTTTCCCCGGCGGTAATCGTCGTCGTCCATGGCGGGCAGGTCATCGTGGATCAAAGAATAGGTGTGGATCATTTCGACCGCCGCAGCCAGGGGAAGCGCATCACCCAAATCGCCGTCAGAAAGCTCGCAGGCGGCCATCAGCAGCGCTGGGCGCAGGCGCTTGCCGCCCGCATTGAGGCTGTAGGCCATCGCCTCAGACAGGGTCTTGTGGATGCGCCCGTCGGCAAGGTATTTTTTCAGCTTCAGTTCCACCAGCTCGGTGTAGTCTTCCCACTGCCGTTCAAACGCCGTCATCTTCGGCCTCCTTTGTGGCTTCCTTGGATTCGGTCTTTTCCTGGTCGAGCACTTCCAGGCTGCCCTTGACCTCGTCGAGCAGCTTGGAACAGGTCTCGTACAGCCCCACGCCCTCCTGGTAAAGCTTTACCGATTCCGAAAGCGTCAATTCTTCTTCCTCGAGCCGGCGGGTGATCTCCTGCAGCCGCTCGTAGGCTTTTTCGTAGCTCAAAGCCGTGGTTTTTCTCGGCATTTATTCCTCCTGTGCGCCGGGGCTCAGCACCTCTGCCGCCACCCGGCCGTCATGGAACTCCAGTGTGATGCGCGCGCCCGCGCGCAGGCTCTTCGCGCTCGTCACCGCCCGCCCTTCGGCCGACGTGACCATGGCGAATCCCCGGCGCAGCGCCGAAAGCGGCCCCGCACCCTCCAGCCGCGCCGCCGTAAGCTTTAATGTGCGCTGCCGGCTCATAAAGGCCTCTTTGCCCGCGCGCGCCAGGCGCCCCTTGGCCGCCAGCAGCGCTGCCCGGTCGCTTTCCAGCCTGCGGGCGGGGTCGTGGGCGCGCAGCTGTTCCCTCCTGCGGGTCAATCCCGCTTCGCGCGCGGCGCAGCGCGCCTGCTGCGCCCGTTTCATGCGCCGTCGCAGCAGCGCAAGCCCCTCGAGCATCGCCGCGCGTTCAGGGAAGACCAGCTCGGCCGCCGCCGAAGGGGTGGGCGCGCGCAGATCGGCGGCAAAATCGGCAATGGTAAAATCTACCTCGTGGCCCACGGCCGAAACCACCGGCACCGGGCAGCGCACGATGGCCTCGGCCACCGCGCGCTCGTTAAAGGGCCACAGATCTTCCATAGAACCGCCGCCGCGCGCGAGGATGATCACATCCACCCGCCCGCTCCGGCCCAATTTGCCGAGCGCTTCAGCGAGCTCTTTTGCAGCGCCTTCTCCCTGCACGCGCGCGGGCGCAAGCACCAGGTGCGCGCCGGGGAAGCGCCGGAAGGCCACCTGCTGGATGTCGTGCAGCACCGCGCCGGAAGGCGAGGTCACCACCCCCACCGCGCGGGGCAGCGCAGGCAGCGGCCGCTTTCGCTCGGGCGCAAACCACCCCAGCGCCTCCAGCTCGGCGCGCAGGCGCAAAAACTCCTCATAGAGCTTGCCC
>CALWSW010000143.1 GCA_944384305.1 uncultured Christensenellaceae bacterium | reverse complement strand
GTACACGTCGCAGATCAGGCGCGCCACCTTGCCGTGCTGCGGCCGCCAGGGCAGGATGGCGAAGCTGTCCAGATCGGGGTGCAGGTACTGGTCGGATTCATTGATGCGCACGAACCCCTCGATGGAAGAACCGTCGATCATGATCTGGTCGTTCACGGCCTTTTCGACCTGCGAAGCCGTGATGGCGACGTTTTTGAGCTGGCCGAAGATGTCGGTGAACTGCATGCGCAGGAACTTGATGTCCTCTTCCTTGACCAGGCGCAAAATGTCCTCTTTGCTGTAACTCATGTTGGCGCTCCTTTCAAAATAAACATAAAATCGGAAAGACCCAAAGCAATAAAAAAAGGCGCTCCGCCCCCTGTTTTTAGGGTTGGAACGCCATTGCTCTCAACTGATGGAACAAGTATACGCGCGCAGGCGGGAGCTGTCAAGCACAATTTGCAATATTATTTTAGCGTTGATGCAAATATGACGGGGATCCAATAAGTTTTACGGAATAGCGGCGGTACTGTGAAAGAAAGATTTTTTGTGATTTCAAAAAACGCGGGCGCGCGCAGAAATGGCCCGCCCGCCGCGGCAGGTCGTGGAAGGGCGGGTTTGAAAGGAGAAGGGCAGAATGAGGTGTCTGGTCACAGGGGGCGCGGGCTTCATCGGTTTTCACCTTTGCCGGGCGCTTTTGCTGCGCGGCATAGAGGTGACGGTGCTGGACGACCTTTCAAACGAATACGACCCGGGCTTAAAAGAAGAGAACCTGTGGGACCTTGCGGCGGCCGGCGGGGTAAACTTTGTGCGCGGCAGCGTAGAGGACCATGCCGACTGCTGCCGGGCGCTTGCGGGCGTGCAGGGGGTCTTTCACCTGGCGGCGCTTGCGGGGGTGCGGGAATCCTTTTTGCGGCCCGAGCGCACTGCAGAGGTCAACGCCCGCGGCACGGCGGCGCTGCTTTCGGCCATGGGGCAAAAGGGGGTGCGCCGGTGTGTGCTGGCCTCGAGCTCCACGGTCTACGGCGACGCAGCACCGCCCTTTCGGGAAGATGCGCCGTTGGGGCGGGCGCAGTCGCCCTACGCGCAGTCCAAACAAACGGCCGAAATGCTTTCGGCCGCCCACTGCGCCTCTTTTCCCTGCGCGGTGGCGGCGGCCCGGCTGTTTTCGGTCTACGGGCCGCGCATGCGCCCGGCGCTGGCACTGCGCAAATTTGCCCTGCAGCTCTTAAACGGCGAAGAGATCGCCCTGTACGGCGACTGTGCGCGCGATTTTACCGAGGTGCGCGACGCCGTGGCCGGGCTGTTGGCCTGCTTTGATCACACCGCGAGCCACGCGGGCTTTGCGGCCTTCAACATCGCCGCTGGGCGAGCGGTCAAAATGACAGAACTGGTGGCGCTTCTTGAACGGGAACTGGGAAGGAAAGCGCAGGTGCGGCAGGAGGGCGCAAAAAAGGGCGACGCGCCCGTCACCCTGGCCGACCTCACGAAGTCCAAAGCGCTGCTCGGTTATGAGCCGCAGGTGAGATTTGAAGAAGGGGCGGCGTCCTTCTGCCGCTGGCTGGTGGGATGAACGGCCTTGCCCTTGGCGCCGGCCAAGCGCAGAATGTGCGCGGCAACGGCCTGGGCTGCGGCGAGGTTCTGCCCGCCGCCGGGCACGAGCAGGTCGCAGTGCTGGGCGGCGGGGCGCACGTGCTGTTCGTACATGGGCTTTACCTGCGAAAGATACTGCCGCGAAATGTCTTCTATGGTGCGGCCGCGGTCCCGCAAGTCACGCGCGATGCGGCGCAGCAGGCAAAGGTCGGGGTCGACCTGCAAAAACACTTTCAGATCGCAGAGGGAGCGCACCCGCTTGTCGTAAAACACGTGGATGCCCTCGAGAAGCAGCACCGGCGCGGGGCGGAGTTTTCCGCCCGGATCCTTGCGGCAGTGGTTCACGTAATCGTACCCCCGGCGGGGCACGGAACGGCCGGCCTTTAAAGCGCGGATGTCCCGGCAGTAGTCCTCCAGCTCAAAGCTCTCCGGCGCGTCAAAGTTCAGCCTGCGCCGCTCTTCGGGCGAAAGATGAGAGGCGTCGCGGTAATAAGTGTCCAAGGGCAGCACGACAGAAGGCAGCTCGAGCCGCCGCCGGATGTTCCGGCAAAACGTCGATTTTCCGCTGCCGCTCGCGCCGCAAATGCCAACGATCACCATGGCCTTCCTCCTCGCGTGTGCCGCCTGCCGCGCTGGGCGGCGGGGCTTTTTGGGGTTTTTCTATGCAGAAAAAGCGCAGATGGCCCCTGGCGCGTCAGCCTTTGGGACGTACGCCGGTGCTGCCGAAACCGCCCTGCCGCTCTTCCTGGGAATTGCAGTTGTCGGAGGGCAGCACGGGCAAAAAAATGCCCTGCACCACCCGTTCGCCCTTGGCGATGTGCACGGTGTTCGCTTCGGTCAGATCGCGGATCTGCGGCACGGCCACGGTGCGCCCGTCTTTTGTTTCGATGGTTTCGTACCCCTCGAGCTCCATGGCGGGCAGCAGGTTCCGAAGCACGATGTGCAGGTTGCCCTCGTTCTGAGGGTTGTTAAAATAATCGCTGTCGATGATCCCCACGGTGTTGGCGGCCATCAGATGGCGCTTGATGCCGGCCGAGCTGCGCACGACGAGCAAAAGCATCTCGTCGGGCTCCATATAGGCCTTTACGTCGGTGACGAACCGGCCGGTTTCGCCGGGGCGGATCGACAGGTCGCAGGTCGCAAAAAAATCATACCCCGCGCTGGTCTTGGTGCCGCGCAGCGGCAAAAGCACCGGCGTTTCTGCCGGGGTGCTGACGGGCAAAAACCCCCGTTTGCCTTCCTTCATTCCGTGCTCCTTTGAAAAAGCAGAGCGCCAAACACCGCCGCTTTTTGCTTGTTTGTTCCATCATACACTGCTTTTTTTGCGCAGGCAACCAAAAGAAGAAAGCACACCCGCTGCGGCAGGGCGTCGGACAGGAAAAAGCAGAGGCTCTAAAACCAAAATTTGCGAGAATTCCCCCTTGTGGAATGAGCCGGCCTGCGGTATAATAAGCACAAAGAGTTGTATGAACATGTGTATTCAAACGACGGCGCGCACATCTTGCTGTCAAAAAAGCACAATTTATTAATTTCACAAAAGGAGAGAATACAATGGCACTCGTCACCAGCACCGAAATGTTCAAAAAGGCTTACGAAGGCGGCTACGCCATCGGCGCGTTCAACGTCAACAACATGGAGATCATCCAGGGCATCACCGAGGCGGCCAAGGAGCTCAACGCCCCCCTCATCCTCCAGGTGTCTTCCGGCGCGCGCAAATACGCCAACCATACCTACCTCATGAAGTTGGTGGAAGCGGCGGTCATCGAGACCGGCCTGCCCATCTGCCTGCATCTCGACCATGGCGATACGTTTGAGCTCTGCAAGAGCTGCATCGACGGCGGCTTCACCTCGGTGATGATCGACGGTTCGCACCACAGCTATGAAGACAACATCGCCCTCACCCGCAAGGTGGTGGAATACGCCCACGACCACGGCGTGGTGGTGGAAGGCGAGCTTGGGCGCTTGGCCGGCATTGAGGACGACGTCAACGTTTCCGACGCCGACGCTTCTTACACCCAGCCCGACCAGGTGCAGGACTTTGTAGAGCGCACCGGCGTGGATTCTTTGGCCATTGCCATCGGCACCAGCCACGGCGCTTACAAGTTTAAGCCCGGCCAGAAGCCCCAGCTGCGCTTCGACATCCTCGAGGAAGTCGGCAAGCGCCTGCCCGGCTTCCCCATCGTGCTGCACGGCGCCAGCTCGGTCATTCCCGAATACGTGCAGATGATCAACGAGAATGGCGGCAACATGCCCGACGCCATCGGCATTCCCGAAGATATGCTGCGCAAGGCGGCCACCATGGCGGTGTGCAAGATCAACATCGACTCCGACCTGCGCCTGGCCATGACCGGCACCATCCGCAAGTACTTCAACGAACATCCCGACCACTTTGATCCCCGCCAGTACCTCAAGCCCGCGCGCGAGGCCATCAAGAAGATGGTCGCCCACAAGATCGTCGACGTTCTGGGCTGCGACGGCAAGGCGTAACAGGTTTTGTGCTCGCCACCTCTCCGGGGCGCGGCGCCTTTGCCGCGTCCCGCCCCCGCCCGGTAAAGCTCGCCGGGCGGTTTTTTGTACAACGAGACCCCCGCTCAAAGCGGGGGTCTCGTTGTACAAAAATGGGCGAAATAGGCAACGACCTGTTTTGCAACAGCTCCCAGTTCCTTTTTTGCAATTTTAAAAAAGAGAAGCCTCAGTGCGGATAGTGCGCTTCCAGCCAGCCCAAAAGATCAGCATAGACTTCTTCGCGGTTGATCTCGTTGAGCATTTCGTGCCGACCACCGGGGTAGAGCCGGCAGGTCACGTCGTTCATGCCGGCGGCAAGCAGCAGATCGGCTGCTTTTTTTACGCCCTTGCCGTAGTCTCCCACCGGGTCCTCTTCGCCCGAAAAGAGCAGAATGGGCAGATCCTTGGGCAGGCTGTTTGCCCAGGCAGGGCGGTTGACGTGGCAGTGCGTCCACAAAAGGTCGCAGTAGGCGCTTGCGGTAAAGGGAAAGGTGCAGAAGGGGTCGGCGTCGTAAGCCGCGACCACCGCGCCGTCCCGGGTCAGCCAGGCGTTGGGCGAAGAGGGGTCGTCGATGCGCTTGTTGTAGCGCCCGAAGCTGAGATTCCCCAGCAGCGCCGGTGTGCTGCGCGGGCCGCACACAAAGCGCAGCAGCCCGGCAAGGCGCTTCCCGGCCGAGATCGTGGGCGAAGGCCCGCCTGTGCCGCTCAGCACCAGGCCTTCCAGCGCTCCGGGGTGGCACTCGGCAAACCAGCGGGCAAAAAAGCTTCCCATGCTGTGCCCCAGCAGCACCAGCGGAAGCGTGGGGTGGGCAGCGCGCAGGGAATCGTTGACCTTTTTCAGGTCGGCAAGCACCAGCTCGCGGCCGTTTTTTTCGGCAAAAAAGCCGAAGTCGCCCGTGGGTTCAGCGGTGTGCCCGTGGCCCAGGTGGTCGTTCGCGCACACCAGAATGCCGTGACCGGCCATCCATCTGGCAAACCCGTCGTAGCGGCCGGCGTATTCGCACATGCCGTGGGAGAGCTGCAGAAGCAGCCAGGGGCCGCCTTCGGGGCGCCAGATATCGACGTGCACGTTGTGTACACCATCGGAAGAAAGAAAAGAAGCGGTGGTCTTAACGCTCATGGCGCAAAGCTCCTTTCTTGCAGGCAAAAAAGATCGTGGGCCGCTTTTAGTAGCGGCTGGGCGCGCGCACGGCAAATTTTTTCAGCGCTATGGCGCCCACCG
>CALWSW010000142.1 GCA_944384305.1 uncultured Christensenellaceae bacterium | reverse complement strand
GGTTCCCTGCTATGATTGATGTCAGAAACAGTATTTCCTTACAATTTTTCCGACCCCATTCATAACAGAAGACGAATTTTGTCCGGTTCAGGCGATCAGCCTGAGCCGGTTTAAGGTTCTGGCGTGTTCCGCCCCGGTGGAGATCAAATAGATCCTGGTGGTCTCGATGCTGCTGTGGCCTAGTACGTCTGCGAGCTTTGCAACATCTTTACAGGCCTTGTAAAAGATGCGGGCGAACAGGTGGCGCAAATTGTGGGGGAACACCTTGGTAGGCGTTACCCCTGCTTTTTTGCACAGCGCCTTCATCTCCGCCCAGATCTGCTTCCGGCTCAAACTCTTTCCGCTTCGGGTCACAAACACTTCGCCCGCGGCGGTGTTTTGTTTTTTGGCGTATTTCAGCAGCTTATGGCAGAGCTTGTTGGGCAAAAGGATGGTGCGGATCTTGCCCTTGAGCATGATCTCCGCCTTGCCCGCCCGCGCCGCCTCCACGGTAAGGTATTGTACCTCGCTCACGCGGATGCCGGTGGCGCATATGGCTTCGAGCAGCAGGGCCAGGCGGGCTTTGCCGGAAGTCCGCGCGGCAATTACCAGCCGCTCGTATTCTTCCCGGGTCAACTCTTTGCCGGGTTCGCGGAAGAGCCGCCGCTGCACCTTCAGGTGCTTTACCTTGCAGCCTTCCCAGCCCCAAAAGCCGAACAGGCGGTCCAGGGCCGTCAGCTTGCCGTTGATGGTGGCGGGGCAAAAGCCCTTGTTCAGCAGTTCTTCTTTATAGGCCGTTACGGCCTCTTTGTTTACGGTTGCGCCATGGGCGGCCAGCCAGGCGGCAAAGCACTGCACCTCCCGCAGGTATTTTTCTACCGTGGCGGGGCTTTTTTCTTCCTTCTGCAAAAAGGCGGCAAAGGCACAAAGCCGGTTTTCTGTGATGGTTCTGTTTTCCATGTGGGGGTGAATGGCCGGTTCTCCTTTCGATACGAGAGCAAGCGTTGCCCTCCATTCTTGTTATGACCACCATACCACAATAGGAACAAGTGTTCTCCCCTAAAACCAAAAAAATGATAGCGGTTGCCTGATTGGGGGCAGCGTCCACACAAAAAAGCTTTGCCTGCCGGGCAACATTGCGCCGGCGAGGCTTACAGGTCCCTTTTTTATTGAAGGAGGCCCTGCGCTCATGGTATAATCATTCGACAAAGTTTTAAAGTTAAAGGAAGGAAAGATCATGGCCATCAAACTCATCGTTTCAGACGTCGACGGCACGCTGGTCAACACCCCGCAGGATTATTCCCTGCACCCCCGGGTCAAGGAAGCCATTCAAAAGGCCATGGCCAAGGGCGCGCTCTTTTCCATCGCCAGCGGCCGGCCGTACAGCTCGGCCGAGCAGTTCGTCAGCCTCGTGGGCGCAAACGGCCCCACCATCTGCAACAACGGGTCGGACATTGTAGAAAACGGCCGCGCGCTGCAGTCCATGCTGCTTCCCAAAGAGTTCGTCAAACTGTGCGTGGAATACGCGCTTTTGCACCCCTCCATCTTTTTGATGGCCGGTCGGGAAGAGGGGCTCATTTGCCTTTCTACCGGCGACCCTGCGCGCGATTTGCAGCTGTGCATCGACCTGGGCATCGACGAGCACGACGCCAAGAAGGTGCGGGTCTACGAGCGCTCAGAAGCCCGGGTGTTCTGGGAAAGCGATTTGAGAAAGATCATTTATTTGGACAACGACGTGCCAAACCTGCAGAAGATCCGCGCCGAGTGGGAAGAAATGATCCAAACCGGCCGGGCGGGGTACGAGGCGCACATGGCCAGCTCCTTCCCCAACAACTTTGAGTTTATGCCCCAAAACGTCAACAAGGGCACTTCCATGCTGCGCATGGCCGAACACCTGGGCATTCTGCCCGAAGAGATCATGGCCGTGGGCGACAACGAGAACGACATTGAAATGATCCGCATGGCCGGCCTGGGCGTGGCCATGGGCAACGGCACCGAGGCCGTGCGCGCCGCAGCGCGCTATGTGACCGCCACCGCCGCCGAAGACGGGCTGGCCCTGGCCATCGAAAAGTTCGTGCTGTGACCGGCCGCGCGCCGCCGGCCAAAGGAGGAGACCATGAGCGAAAGAGTGCTGAAGCGGCAGATGCGCGGCATGACCGTTGTGGCCGTCCTTCTTTGCCTGGCGGTGCTGCTGGCCGGCTGGTGGGCGGCCAGCGCGCTGCGGAACATGCTGCAGCAGGCCCTGCAAAGCCAAATGGAGACCGAAACCGCCCGCTACCGGCTGGACATTGAGCGCCGCATGGAGGTCGACCAGCAGACCCTGCGCACCCTTTCGGGCTTTGCCGCGCTGTGGGAAACCGACCCCCAGGCCCTGCAGCACGGCCTGGAAGCGGCCGCCCAGCAGGGCGATTATACCTGGCTGGGGTATTTTGACACCTCGGGCGAAGGGTTTTACGCAGCGGGCGAACAGGGCGCGCAGCCCACCAGCCTGCAAGAGATCGACGGGCAGGTCGCGGCCCTGGCGCGCAATGCGCTGCAGGGGCAAAGCGGGGTGTCGCGCATTTACACCCCCGAGGGTTCGGGCTACAACCGCTTTGCCTACGCCGTGCCGGCCGTGGTGGACGGCAAGGTGGTGGGCGCGGTGGCGGCGGGCTGCAGCGTAGAGGCCTTTGCCGGCATTTTGGATACCCTGCCCGATTCCGGCCGCCAGGGGGCCATTTGCCTGATCTCCGATTCCGGCAAAGTGCTGGTGCGCCCCCAAAGCCTGGCCGCGGGCGGCCTGGCCGGCAATGTGTTTGAAACCCCCGGCTTTGGCGGCGAAAACGGCGAAGCTCTGCGCAGCGCGCTGCTTGCGGGCGAAAGCTGCTTTGTGCAGCTGAAGGACAACAACGTGGAATACTGGGCCTTTGCCGCCCCCATGGGGGTGAACGGCTGGTACCTTTTGAACGTGCAGACCGCCCAGAACGTCAGCAACGGCATTTACAGCCTCATGAGCTTTTCGCGCTGGCTGACGGTGGCGGCGCTGCTCGCTGTTCTGGCGCTCATTTGGGGCGGGTACCGGGCGATCTACAAGCGCAGCGCAGAGATCATTCAAAGAAGCTGCTACGACCCCCTGACCGGCGCTTACAATCTGCCCCGGTTCGAGGACGAGGTGCGCGCCGTCCTTCAGGCCGGCCGGCCCTACAGCCTGGCGGCGTTGAACGTGCGGCAGTTCAAGTTCATCAACGAGATCTTCGGCCGCGCCCAGGCCGACACGCTGCTTTGCCGCATCAAGCAGGTGATCGAAGCCGGCCTGCGCCCCGGCGAGTGCTTCTGCCGCAGCGGGCAGGACCTGTTCTACATCCTGTTTTTAGAGACCGGCCGGGCCGCGCTCAAAGAGCGCATCCAAAACATGATGGACGAAGTGGGCCGCTACGCCATGAGCAAAAACCGCGACTACCAGTTGCTGCTTTACTGCGGCGTGGCGGTGAGCACGGAGTTTTTGGACAGCGAGCCCACCGTGCAAAAAGGCCTGACCCACGTGGGCTTTGCGCTGCACACCGCCCGGCAGTCCATCAAGCACAGCATCTGGTTTTACGACACCCGCCTGCACGAAGACGAAAAGCTGGTGAACTACGTGGAAAGCCGGATGCGCCAGGCGCTCAGCGACGGGGAGTTTACCATGTACCTGCAGCCCAAGGTCAGCCTGGCCACCGGCAAGGTGGCGGGGGCCGAGGCGCTGGTGCGGTGGATCACCGCCGAGGGCAAAACCATTTACCCCGGGCAGTTCATTCCGGTGTTTGAAGACAACGGCTTTTGCGTTGAGCTCGACCTTTACATGGTAGAAGAGGCCTGCAAACAGATCGCCGCCTGGCAAAAGGCGGGCAAGACCCCCCTGCCGCTTTCGGTCAACCAGTCCAAGCTGCTGTTTTTTGAAGCCGACTACGTGGAGCGCCTGCAGGCCATTTTGGCACGCTACGGCGTGCCCGCCCACATGATCACGCTCGAGATCTTAGAGGGGCTGGCCATGGAGAACCGCGAGGAGCTGAACGAAAAGATCGACCGCCTGCACGCCGTGGGGTTCAGCGTTTCGATGGACGACTTTGGCAGCGGCTACTCCTCGCTGAACACGCTGGCCGCCCTGCACATCGACGAGCTCAAGCTCGACCGGGTGTTTTTGCTGCAGCAAAGCGGCACCGGCGAGGAGCGCGGCCGGCAGAAGGTCATTTTAAAAGAGATCTTGCACATGGCGCGGGAGCTTTCCATCTCTACCGTGGCAGAGGGGGTGGAAACCGCCGCCGACGAAGCGCTGTTAAAGGAACTGGGCTGCGGCCTGGGGCAGGGGTATTATTATTCCCGGCCCATTCCGGCCGGCGAGTTTACCGAAAAATACCTGCGGGGCTGAGCTTATAAAAGCTCTGCGCCCGGGGTAGGGGCAAAATGATGTGACCCGGCGGCTCGATTGCCGCCGGGTCACATGATAATAAAAAGGAAGTTTTCGGTTTTTTAAAGAAGCCCCCGCACCCTTGCCCGCAGGTAGCCTTCCAGGTTATCTGCATCGCTGACCGTCACAGCCTCTGCGCCCAGGCACTCCATGCACTCCAAAAGCAGCGCGCCGCCGTAAAGAATGAGGTCGCCGCGCTCGCTCAGCACGGGAATGGCACAGCGCTCCTGCGGGGTCAGGGCCGAAAGCTCCGCCAAGATCTCTTCGATCTTCTTTTTGGAAAGCAGCAGGCCGTTGACCGCTTCGGCCCGGTAAGCGTTGGTCGCGCCGGCGGCAAAGCTGGCAAGCGAGGTCGCCGTGCCGCTCACGGCGTACACGGGGGCGGCGGGGTCGGTCCTTTCCATGGCCAAAGCCATGGGCAGGCGCTCGCCCTCCACCGTCACCACGGTCTCGCGCAGCCAGCGGCGCACCTTTTGCGGCCCGTCCGGGGCAAACCCAAAGCGGGTCAGGGCGCGCACACACCCCACGGGCGCCGAAAAGCTGCGGCGCACCAGGCCATCGGCGCCGCAGGCGATCTCGGTGCTGCCGCCGCCAATGTCCACCAGGCGGGCCGGGCCGGGCGCGCCCACCCCCAAAAAGCCCAGCATGCCCTCGGTCTCGCCGCTGACGACCTCTAAAAACAGCCCGCGGTCCTCGCAGCGCGCCAAAAACTCTTCCTTATTTTCGGCGTCGCGCACGGCGCTGGTGGCAAAGGCCCACAGCGGCAGGTTGTACTCTTCGGCGGCGTAGCGGTATTCCGAAAGCGCGGTGAGGGTGCGCGCCATGCCGCCTTCCGAGAGCCGGGAGGTCGTGGCCAGCTCGTCTCCAATGCGGGTGGTCACCAGGGTCTTGTACAGGGGGCGCAGCGCCTCGTCGGCGAGCATGAGACGAACGGAGTTGGTGCCGACGTCGCAGACGGCATAAT
>CALWSW010000141.1 GCA_944384305.1 uncultured Christensenellaceae bacterium | reverse complement strand
AGAGCAAGGGGGCTTCCCCGGGGGCCCCGGACCTTCCGGGTGCAACGGGGAGGTTGGGGGTGGGTTTGTGGGGTGGGCTTTTGGGGTGGGTTTGTGGGGTGGGTTTGGGGCGCTGGTTTTTACAGCTTCCGCTCCAGCCAGATGAGGTCGCAGAGGAGGACGCCGCCCTCGACGATGGGGTGGCTGTAATGCCGGGGGAAGTACCCCGGTTCCCGGCCGAAGGCGGTAAAGCCGCAGGCGGCGTAAAAGGGCAGGGTGAGGGGGCTTTCGCCCGTGGCGGCGATGAGGCGCGCGCCGCCTTCTGCGCGGGCGAGCGCGGCGAGGTGATCGAGCATGGCGCGGCCGTAACCCTGGCGGTGAAAGGCCGGGTCGACCGAGAGGTTGTTGAGCTCGTAGGCGCCGCCGCCGCGGTCGGTGAGCACGGCGGCGGCGCGGAGGCCGGGCTCGCCGCAGGCGGCGCTGGCGGTACTGTCGGTTTTGCTGCCGGCGTTGGTGTGGGCGGGTTCGCTGCGGGCGCTGCCGCAGGCGCTGATCTCTCCGCCGCCTTCGCCGTCGTACAGGGCGAAAAGGCGGCCGGCGGTCAGGTAGCGGTCGATCATGCTCTCCTGCTCGTCGCCGACGAGGAGCAGGGGCAAAAAGCGGCGCTTGTTGGCGGTGATCTCTTCGATGCGCATGAAAGGTCCTTTCCTGAAAAGAGGGGGGCAAAGGCCGGGGATGCGGCCGCAGGGGAAACGGGCGCGGACGGGCAAAGACCGGCCCCTGGCCGAAAAAAAGCCGGCCGGGACCCCTTGAAACGGCGGGGGCTGCGGGCAAAGCCAGGGGGAAGCGAAGCCCGGAGGGCCGCAGAGCCCAAAGAGCGGGCGGCCGGGGGAGGGCAGACGGGAGAGGGCGGCCGGGGACCGGCCGCGCCCGAAAAAACCGCCGCCCGGGGCTCGTAGCCCCGGGCGGCGGTCTGCATGGATGATTGGAGGCAGGAAAATGATTAGACGATGCCCTGGGCCATCATGGCGTCGGCGACCTTCTGGAAGCCGGCGATGTTGGCGCCGGCGACGAAGTTGTCGGTCATGCCGTAGCGTTCGGCGGCGGCGGCGCAGTTGCGGTAGATGTTCTTCATGATGCCGCAGAGCTTTTCATCGACCTCTTCGAAGGTCCAGCTGAGGCGCATGCTGTTCTGGCTCATTTCGAGAGCGCTGGTGGCCACGCCGCCGGCGTTGCTGGCCTTGCCGGGCGCAAAGAGCACGCCGGCCTGCTGCAGGATCTCGATGGCTTCGGGGGTGCTGGGCATGTTGGCGCCTTCGGCCACGGCGAAGCAGCCGTTCTTGACGAGGGCCTTGGCGTCGTCGGCGTTCAGCTCGTTCTGGGTGGCGCAGGGGAGGGCGATGTCGCACGGGGTGGTCCACACGTGGCCCTGGGTGCTGTAGACGGCGTCGGGATGGGTGGCGCCGTACTCGGCCAGGCGGCCGCGGCGGACTTCCTTGAGGTCTTTGAGGTACTCGAGGTCGATGCCGTTCTTGTCGTAGATCCAGCCGTTGGAATCGCTGACGGTGACGACCTTGGCGCCGAGCTGGGTGGCCTTTTCGACGGCGTAGATGGCGACGTTGCCGCTGCCCGAGACCGCGACGGTGGCGCCCTTGAAGCTCTTACCCTTGGCCTCGACCATTTCGCGGGCGAAGTAGACCAGGCCGTAGCCGGTGGCCTGGGTGCGGGCGAGCGAGCCGCCGTAGGGCAGGCCCTTGCCGGTGAGCACGCCTTCGTAGCTGCCGGTGATGCGCTTGAACTGGCCGAAGAGGTAGCCGATCTCGCGGCCGCCCACGCCGATGTCGCCGGCGGGAACGTCGATATCGGCGCCGCAGTACTTGTAGAGCTCGGTCATGAAGGACTGGCAGAAGGCCATGACTTCACGGTCGGACTTGCCCTTGGGGTCGAAGTCGGAGCCGCCCTTGCCGCCGCCGATGGGCAGGCCGGTGAGGGAGTTTTTGAAGATCTGCTCGAAGCCGAGGAATTTGATGACCGAAAGGTTCACCGAAGGATGGAAGCGCAGACCGCCCTTGTAGGGGCCGATGGCGCTGTTGAACTGCACGCGGTAGCCCTTGTTGACCTGGACGTTGCCGGCGTCGTCCACCCAGGGCACGCGGAACATGACGACGCGCTCGGGTTCGACGAGACGGCCGAGGAGGTTCTGCTTTTCGTACTCGGGGTGCGCTTCGATGACGGGGCGGAGGGTCTCGAGGACCTCGGTGAGCGCCTGGTGGAACTCGGGCTGGCCGGGGTTCTTTGCGATGGTTTCGGCAAGAACGCGTTCGGTGTAATTCATGGTTGTTCTCCTTAAAAATCGTGTATGACCGCCGCGCCGGGCAAGACACCGCGCGGAGGGGTGACGTTGTTTGGAACGTATCTATTATACAAACGCAAGGGTAAAAATGCAATAGCGCGAACATTAAATTTCATTCCGGGGGAGGAAAAGGGGGTTTTTAGGGGGCGGCGGGGGCGATTCTGCCGAAAATGCTGCGCGCGGGCGTCCTTTTGACGGGGCGGCGGGGGGTTAACCGGGGGAAGGGGGGGCTGTGCGGGCGGCCCCCTCTTTACAACCCCTTTGCCGCCGTGCTATGATAAGACCTGCCCTTGGGGGGCGGGGCGCTTCCCGGGGCATGACAACAGCATAGGGCAGTTCGAAACCATCCTGCCCGGCGGGCGACCCCCGCGAAATCAAAACTATGGAAAGAAGGCCGCGCCGCTGTGCGCGGCGGGAAAGCCGTGGTTTGCCGCGGCCTTTTTTGTGCCTGCCCGGCAAAAAGCGGGCCGGCCGGCAGAAAAAGGCCGGGCTGCCTGCGGCTTTTCCGGGAGGGAAAACTCATGAACAAAACTCGCTACGCCACCTACGCCGCCATCACCGCCGCGCTCTACGCCGCCATCACCCTCGCCACCAGCTTTATGGCCTTCGGGCCCATCCAGTTCCGCGTGGCCGAGGCGATGTGCGTGCTGCCGGCCTACACCACCGCCTCCATTCCCGGCCTGTTCATCGGCTGTATCCTCGCCAACCTCATTGGCGGCTACGGCGTGTGGGACGTGGTGGTCGGCTCGGCCGCGACGCTGCTTGCGGCGCTCGTTACCTACGCGCTGCGCAGGCGCAGCCGCTTTTTGTGGCCGCTGCCCTCGGTGCTCTTTAACGCCTTTATGGTGGGGGCGATGCTGACCTACCTTTCTTCGGTGGGGGGCGCGCTGTGGTTCAATGTGCTCACCGTGGGCGCGGGGCAGCTGCTGGCCTGCTATTTGGTGGGCATTCCGCTCACCTACGGGCTGGACCGCACCCGGCTGTTTGAGGGGGTACAGACCAGGTGAGCCCTGTACACCTGCCTTTACCGAACGTTTTTGGCGTTAGAACAGGAAAAAAAGCCCGGCTTTGGCCGGGCTTTTTGCGTGTGCGGGGTGAAGGGGCGGCTGGGAGGCACTGCTGTGTTTTGGTTTTGGGGGGTGCCGTTCTTGACAAAATCACGGTAACGTGACACGGCCGTTGTACAGAAGAAAGTGATAGGATGCCTGTGCCCGCGCGGTTTTACGGGCTGGTCATCAAAATGTATTTCCAGCAGGCCGGACACAATCCGCCGCACATCCATGTGCTGTACGACAATCAGTTTATGGGAGCTGTTGAGATCAGGACCCGCGCGATGACCGAGGGTGATCTTCCGCCGCGCGCGTTGGCGATGGCAGCAGAATGGACCGGCCAGCACGAAGAGGCGCTCCTTGAGATGTGGAACACCCGGGAGTTCAAAAAACTTCCCCCGCTCGAATAACGCAAAAGCTTTGCCGGGAGGCGAGACCATGTTTTTTCACAAAGTGCGGGCGGTCAGCCCTTTGCCGGACTTTCAGGTGCTCGTGCAGTTTGCCGAGGGCGTGACCAAGCGTTACGACCTTCGGCCCCTTTTTGCCAGGTGGCCGGTGTTTCGGGCCCTGCAGGACGGGCGCCTTTTTGATGAAGTACAGGTCGGCCCGGGCGGTTACGGCATCAGCTGGAACGACGATATCGACCTTTCCTGCGGCGAGCTGTTTGCAAACGGCCAGGTGGTGAAAACGCCGTTTGACGGCTTGATGGCCTTTGGCGACGCCACAGATCTTTGGGGGCTGAACGAGAGCACGCTGAGAAAAGCTGTGGCCTATGGCAAGCTCAGGGAGGGCACGGATGTGCAGAAATTCGGCAAACAATGGGTGGTTTCCCTTGAGGCCATGCGCCGGGAATACGGCGCGCCCGGCCCCCATTCTGCCGGAGATCCCCGCTGATGAAGGGGCTGCCGCGAAACAGGCGGCAGCCCCTTTGCAAAAACAGAGCGCTGCGGGCGGCGGGCGTCAATCCAGCGGTTCGAGCTCGACCTGGGGCACGAGGGGGAGGATGGCCGAGAGCTCGGCGGGCTGGGTGCCCGAGCACATGACGTTGGCGGCGCTGACCGCCACGGCGCAGCGGGCGGCGTCTTCGAGCGATTTGCCGCGCTCGAGGTCGAAGGCGATAGAGGCGGTCATGGAGTCGCCGGCGCCGACGGTGCTGCCCACCGGCACCTTGAGGCCGTGGGCGTGGAGGGCGCGGCTGCTGGTGACGAAGAGCGCGCCGCCGCCGCCCAAGGAGACCACCACCAGCGCGACCCCGCGGGCGTTGAGCTCGCGCGCGGCCGAGAGCAGGGCCGGCCGGCCTTCGAGCGGGCGGCCGAAGAGCTCGGAGAGTTCCTCGGCGTTGGGCTTGATGAGGAAGGGCTTTTCTTCGATGGCGCGGAGCATGGGGGCGCCCACCGTATCGACGAAGACGCGCAGGTCCTGCCGCTTGAAGAGGCGCACCCAGGAAGCGAGGAGGCCGTCTGGCGTGCCGGGCGGGTTTTTGCCGGCGAGCACGACGGTATCGCCGGGGCGGGCGTGGGCGCACACGGTGGAGAACACCGCTTCGAGCAGCTCGGGGGTGACGGCGGCGCCGCTTTCGTTGACGTCGGTGTTGGTGTGCTGCTGGCGGTCGACGATCTTGAGGTTGGTGCGGGTTTCGTAGGGGGCTTTGGTGAAGGCCAGGGCGACGTTGTAGGCCGAGAGGGCCTGCTTGATCTGCTCGCCCGCCGCGCCGCCGAGGAGGCCGCAGGCCACGGTTTGCCCGCCCAGGGCGGCGACGACCTTGGAGACGTTGATGCCCTTGCCGCCCGGGTCGGTGCGCATGGCTTTGACGCGGTTGACGGCGTTGAGGGCGAAGTGGTCGATCTCGACGGTTTTGTCGATGGCGGGGTTGAGGGTGACGGTGATGATCACGGTGGGTCTCCTTTCAAAAAAGGGGGAGAGGCCCCGGTTTGAGTTTGCGCCTACAAGGCTGAGAAACACACCCGGGGTCCACGCGTTCGTGTTCCATCCTGTTCCGCCAGGATGGAACCTGCTACGGAAGCGAGAGGACTTCACCCGGGGCCCCCGAACTTCCGAGTGTAACGAGGAAGTTT
>CALWSW010000140.1 GCA_944384305.1 uncultured Christensenellaceae bacterium | reverse complement strand
ACCATGGCGCAGAACAAGCGCCAGATCAAACGGAGGATCGCCATGCTCAGCCGCAAAACCAAAACCCAGGCGCTTTCCGCCCTACTCTGCCTTCTCTTGCTCCTCACCGCCTGCACCGCCGCCATGACCGGGCCGCAAACGCCGGAAGAAGGGCTGCCCGGGGCCGGGCAGGCCGCCGTGGATGAAACGCCAAGCGCCACGCCCGGCGCTTCCCCCGCGCCCGATGCGGCCGGGGCCATTGGGGCCAATGTGCCCTCTGCTGCGCGCGCCTTTATGGAAGAGTACGAAGCCGCGGCCTATTACGCCGCGCCGGAATTTTCCGACCTTCCCCAGGAGGAGCTTTCCCAGTACCTGAGCGAAGATCTTCTGGATGATTTTTCGGTATACGCCCGCAAAAACAGCGCCGGCGACGTTTACGCCCTGGCCGTTTTGCCCCCCACCGCCGCCGCGCCCGCGCCCTATGCCGGTTACGACCTGGAGCTTTCGGAGGTCTACGGCGACGAGCGGCGCCTGACCCTGACCGAGTACGGTGTTTTGGAGGGCGAAAACGGCACGAGCCGCGAAGTATTGCGCACTTACGACCTTTCGGCCCTGCCCATGGCCGACCTCATCGACCGGGAAGAGCGAATGTTCTTCTTCCTGCTTTCCGATTCCGACGCGCTGCTCGCCCGGCTCGCAAACACCGGCTACCGCCAGAACTTTTTGATGGCGCAGCAGATCGGGCTTTTGACCGAGCCGCCGTCTTACGGCCCCTACCTGGGCGTGGGCATGATGGGCGACCCCACCGGCCTGCGGCCCGAAGAGCTTCCGGGGGATGACGTTGCCGTTGCGGCCGCGGCGGGGGAGCGCTACTACTTCCCGCTCACGGAAGCACAGCGCGCCGAAGTGCTGGCCCTGCTGGAGGAGGCGCGCGCCACCGCCCAGCCCCGCACCGTGGAAAACGCCGCCGTGCCCTACTGCGCCTATTTGTACCTTTCGCCTGAGGAACCGTATGAGCTGCGCGTAGACGGCACCATTTGCGACCGCGCGGGCGACGCGGTGCTGACCAGCCCCGCCCTTTTGCGCTTCCTGCAGGGGATCATTGAAGAGCGCACCCGAATGGACCTGCTGTTCGACCCCACCGCATGGCTCGCCGGGGAGGAGGTGCGCCTGATAAGCGCCACCCTCTCCTTCCCGGACTACGAGCAGGGGTTTATGCGGCTGGATACCCTGACCAATCCAGAAAAGCTCGCGGCGCTTACCGAACTGCTCACCGGGCGCTCCTCCCCCATCTTTCCGCCCGCCTGCCCCTTTGGCGGGGCCCTGACGTTGGAGGTGGAGGAAAACGGCAAGAGCCAAAGGCTGACCCTGCTGCTTTCGTCCGACAGCTGCGCGGTGTTTACGGTGCACGGGCTTTCCTTTTACGAGTACAGCGATCAGGAGGATCTGTTTGCGCTGTTTCCGAACGCGCGGCCAGGATGACCCCGCACCCCAGGCACAAGCGGGAATTTTGCCAATTTTACATTGACAAGCCTTCTAAAAAACAACTATAATTCAACTGTTATGGGCGGGGCCGCCCCGCAAAAACAATGGGCGGGGGCCCCGCCCCCTTTTGTGGATTTTGCCGTTTTGCCCGCCGGGCCGCCCGGCGGCTTGCCGCAATTTTTTCTTTGAGCTGAAAGGAGAACCGCCATGCTCAGCATCAGCGTCACCAAAA
Source organism: uncultured Christensenellaceae bacterium (assembly GCA_944384305.1). Lineage (GTDB taxonomy): Bacteria > Bacillota > Clostridia > Christensenellales > CALWSW01 > CALWSW01. Next base: position 3,781 of record CALWSW010000140.1, on the reverse strand, counting down.
CCACCGCACCCAAGGCCAAGCCGCAAAAGGGCGCTCCCCTCGGCTTTGGCCACATCTTCACCGACCACATGTTCGTTATGGATTACACCGAGGGCCAGGGCTGGCACGATGCCCGCATCGTTCCCTTTGGCGCCCTTTCGCTCTCCCCTGCGGCCATGGTCTTCCACTACGGCCAGGAGATGTTTGAGGGCATGAAGGCCTACCGCGGCGACGACGGCAAGCGCTACCTCTTCCGCCCGGAAATGAACGCCCGCCGCGCCAACCGCTCCTGCGACCGCCTGTGCATGCCGGAAATTCCGGAAGAAGATTTTGTGCAGGCTGTGCGCGAGCTGGTCAAGGTCGATGCCGAATGGATCCCCACCGGCGAGGGCGAATCGCTCTACATTCGCCCTTTCATGATCGCGACCGATGAGTTCCTTGGTGTTGCGCCCTCCAAGACCTACCTGTTCCTGGTCATTCTCTCGCCCTCGGGTGCTTACTACGAAAGCGGCCTGGCCCCGGTGGGCATCTGGATCGAGGACGAGTACGTGCGCGCCGTGCGGGGCGGCATTGGCTTTGCCAAGACCGGCGGCAACTACGTGGCCAGCATGATCGCGCAGGAAAAGGCCCACCACGAAGGGTATTCGCAGGTGCTGTGGCTGGACGGCGTGGAGCGCAAGTACATTGAAGAAGTGGGCGCCATGAACATCTTCTTCAAAATCGACGGCAAGATCGTCACCCCCATGCTCAACGGCAGCATTCTGCCGGGCGTCACCCGCGATTCCGTTCTCACCCTTTGCCGGAGCTGGGGTATGGATGTGGAAGAGCGCCGCATTTCAGTCGACGAACTTTTGGAAGCGCAGAAGGCCGGCAAGCTGGAAGAGTGCTTTGGCACCGGCACGGCGGCGGTCATTTCGCCGGTGGGCAAGCTGCGCTTTGAAGATGAAGTGATGGTCATTAACGGCGGCGAGATCGGCCCCGTGAGCCAGAAAATTTACGACACCATCACGGGCATTCAGCTCGGCCGGGTGGAAGATCCCTTCGGCTGGCGCGTAGAGTTCTAAGAATCAAATATTGCATCATTTGCTGCAATGAGGCAGGCTGAGTATTTAGCCTGCCTCTTTTGTTGGCCCGCACCTGCAAAATTCAGCTGATACTATGCCATTTTTGCAATTCAAGCATTTTAAACTTTCATATTGGAGGAAAGAGAAACCCATGGATACAAAATTCATTTTCGTGACCGGAGGCGTAGTCTCCGGCCTTGGCAAGGGTATTTGCGCCGCTTCTTTGGGACGGCTTTTAAAGCAGCGCGGCCTGAAAGTGACCATGCAGAAGTTTGACCCCTACCTCAACGTCGACCCCGGCACGATGAATCCTTTCCAGCATGGGGAGGTCTTCGTTACCGACGACGGCGCCGAAACCGACCTGGATTTAGGCCATTATGAACGCTTTGTAGATGAAAATCTCACCGGCGATTCCAGCGTTAGTTCGGGCAAAGTCTTCTGGACGGTGCTGAGCGACGAACGCGCCGGCAACTACCTTGGCCGCACCGTACAGATCATCCCACACATCACCAACGAAATTAAAAATCGCGTGCTGCGCGTGGCCGGCGGCGTAGACGCCGTCATCGCAGAGATCGGCGGCACGGTGGGCGACATCGAAAGCCAGCCCTATTTGGAAGCCATCCGCCAGATCGCCAACGAAATCGGCCGGGAAAACGTGCTGTTCATTCATGTATCTTTAATCGTACAGATCCCCGGTTCAGACGAACTCAAAAGCAAGCCCACGCAGCACTCGGTGCAGAAGCTGCTCTCCTCCGGGATCCAGCCGGACGTGCTGGTCTGCCGTACTGACGCGCCCATCACAGAGGATATTCGCCAGAAGATCGCGCTGTTTTGCAACGTAGAGCCGGATTGCGTCATTGAAAACCGCACGGCACAGTCCCTGTATGCCGTGCCGCTCATGCTCGAAGAGGAGGGTCTGGACCGCGTGGTTTGCCGCAAGCTCGGACTTTCAGGCACCGAACCTGATCTGCGGGAATGGCGGGCAATGGTCGAGCGCACATTGGCCGCAAAGGAAAAAGTGCACATCGCCCTTGTCGGCAAGTACACCCAGCTCCACGACGCCTACCTGAGCGTAGCCGAAGCCCTCAGCCACGCCGGAACAGAAAACGATGCCATCGTGCGTATCCATTGGATCGACTCGGAAAAAATCGACAACCAAAACGTTGCCGAAGCGCTTGCGGGCTGCACGGGCGTGCTGGTGCCGGGCGGGTTTGGCGACCGGGGCATTGAAGGAATGATTGCCGCCATTCGTTATGCCCGTGAACAAAACATTCCGTTTTTTGGCATTTGCCTGGGAATGCAAATGGCGGTGGTGGAATTTGCCCGGCATTGTGCCAACATGCCCGGCGCGCACTCTGCCGAATTTCTCCCCGAAGGGGAACACAAGGTCATCGACCTCATGCCCGAGCAGCGGAGCATCACCCAAAAAGGCGGCACCATGCGTCTGGGCAAATACCCCTGCTGCCTGCAGGAGGGAAGCGCCGCCGCAAAAGCCTATGGTACCCTCGAAATTGACGAACGCCACCGCCACCGCTACGAATTCAACAACGACTACCGCGAGCTGCTCACAAGGCAGGGGCTTCAGCTCTCCGGCCTTTCACCGGACGGCAGACTGGTTGAAGTGGTCGAATACCCCCATCATCCCTGGTTTGTGGGCGTGCAGTTTCACCCGGAATTCAAAAGCCGCCCCAACCGTGCGCACCCGCTGTTTCGGGAATTTGTTGCCGCGGCAAAGGAAAAAAAGGCGGAGTTTTAAACCTTTTTGCGGGGTTTGCGCAACCCCGGAGGCTTCTTTTTTGGTGATAAACAGGGGCGGTGCTCCTGAAGGGGCCTTCTGTTTTGCCGGGGCGGCCCCGGCAGGGGCTTTTGCGGGGCGTTGGGCAGCCCCGGGGCGTCTTTTTTGGTGATAAACAGGGGCGGTGCTCCTGAAGGGGGCTTCTGTTTTGCCGGAGCGGCCCCGGCGGGGGCAGTTTTTTTGCGGCTTCGGCCGCAGGCTCTTCTTGGCGTGAGGTCCGCAGGCCGGGTTCGGCCCTCCGACCACCCCCGCGACTAGATACCCGTGCCGCAAAAATGCGACACGGGTGCGCGGGGACCCCGTCTGCGAGCCGAAAAGGCCTGCGGACCTCAACGCCGGGCAACGCGCCCCTGCAAGCCTTCCTACAAGCGCTTTTGTCGTGCCATCCGCCGACCCGCCCCGGCGGGGGTTTCGCAGCCCTGTGGGGCCGCGATGCCTAACACCGGCTCCGGGGCAGGGCACGACACCCTCCGCCACACAAGCCGCGCAAAATCGCCAGAGTTCACAAGAACTTTTTGCGCTGCGCGCAAAAGCCTTGCTTCTCTGGCGATTTTGCTTCGGGAGCGTGCTTCCCGGGGTCTGATTGTGCCATCCCACCCCACACAATCTCACTTCGTTCGATTGTGCGGGGACCCCGGTTCAGCCCCTGCGCTCAGGTTATCCTTCTGAACAGCTCTCTTCCGTTTCAGTTGCCGTTATTTCCTGTGCTCTGCGTTATCCCCGCCAAGTGGCACCCACGCTGGCGGGCTAGGGTGGTAAAGCATTGGTTGTACTTCTGTGCCCATAGGGTGGTAGAACGATAGAAAACTGCCCACCCCGGGTGGGTGGGCAAAAAACGAAACTTGACCCGCGCGGCAGCGGGCTGGTGGTAGGTAGGCGGCTGGGGAGCCCCGGGGTGCAGCAAAGGGTGCCCGCACATTCAGACCGTACTGGCCGGTCGCCG
>CALWSW010000139.1 GCA_944384305.1 uncultured Christensenellaceae bacterium | reverse complement strand
GTTTTCCAGGACGGATTTAACTTGCCCGCCGTTGCCCGGCCGGCAGAGGGGCAGCATGCCCCGTCTGCGGGCGAAGTGCCGCTGACCTACCGCGCAGAGCCCACGCCGGGCGCAGCGCAGGCTACACCTCCGGCAGCGCCCGCCCGCCCGGCAGCTGCGGCCGAACAACAAAGCCCTGCCGTGCAGGGCACAGCGCCTTCCTCTACAAAGGAAAAGCCGATGGCGGCAGAAAGAACGACGCATAGCGCACAGCGGCAGACCGCGCAGGAAAAGGCTGCGGGGGCCATTGCTCCGGCGCAGCAAGCCCAAGCTCCGGCGGCAGCAAAAGGCCCGAACCATGCAGAAGAAAAAGAACCAGCCGCCGTCGCGCGGCCGGCAGAGGAAGCGGGCGCTGTCCGCCGCGAAGGACTTCCCCTGACCCACCGCAAAGATCCGGCAAGGCCGGGAAGCGCCCGTGCGGCCGCAAAAGAGACCGGCCGCACGGCAAGAGAAGAACATCGTCCGCCAAGCCCTCAAAAAGAGCGCCCTGCGCGCCGCGCTCCGGCAGAGCGCGCGGAGGAAGCAGGGGAGGGGGTGCAGCCCAAAGACCGGGCGCTGGCGGCGGCGTTGCCCGCAGAAGGCAGGGAGCGCTGGGAAGCGCTCGATTTGACCCCCCGCGTGGAATCCGGCCGGGCCGGATCTGATGAAAGCGCCGGGGCGGAGCGCGGGGCAGAGGAAAGAGTTTTATACCAAGAGGCGGCGGAGCGCCCGGCCGTGGCCATTCCCCGGCGGGAGCAGAGCGGCGCCCCGCAGGAAGGGGCGGAACTGGCCTACCGCAGCACGCCGGATGCGCAGGGCGCGCCGGCCTACCGGGACATCCGCATCGGCAGGCCCCGGCAGGGCGCCGCGCCGCGCCGCGAGCCGGCAACTACCGCCATCCCCGCAGAGGGGAAGCGCTGGAGCGGCCCGGCCGAGCTGACCTTTGCCCGCCCGCCGTGGGAACGGCAGGCGCAGGAAGAGCCCAAAGCGCCGGCGGGGCAAAAGCCCCAGCAAAGCGAGTATTTGAACAGCCTGCCCCGGTGGGCGCAGGAATTGCTGAACAAGCCTTCCGGCCCGGCAAAGCCGGGCGGGCCGGCCCAAAGCTGGCCGGCCGGCGGGCAAAGCGGGAGCGCAGCCGGGCAAAAAGGGCCGGCGGCGCAGCCGGGCGGCACCATTGAATGGACCGCACCCGGCGCCCTCCCCGCAGACAGCAGCGTGACCACCCGCCCGGTGGATATGAAGTTCCGCCAGAAGGCCGCGGGCGAGGAGAACGCCGCCGGCGCGAAAGCCCCCGCCATGAGCGAAGCCGAGGTGCAGAAGACGGCGGAAAAGGTCTACCGCATCATTGAAGAACGCCTGCGCCGGGAGCTTCGCCGCAGTGGAAAGTGACCGGCGGGAAAGGAGAAGTGCGCCATGTATTTGGGGATCCCCAATCCCAACATCATCATACCGCTCGAGAAGATGAAGATCACCAATCTCGACTGCAAGAACCCCTTAAAAAAGACTTTTGAAGTGCTCTATAATCCCCAAAGCTACGTGCAGGCCCGCAGTGTGCAATACGCGCAGATCCCACTGCTGGGGGCGGATGCGCCCATCGTACAGTTTCAGCACGGCTCGGGGGAAATGCTCTCGTTCGAACTGTTTTTCGACAGCCTTTCGGCCGGGCCGGAGGTGGGCGGCACAGCCATCGACAAATTGAAGTTTGCGGGCAATAGCCTGCTGCCCTCGGCGACCAATCTCATCGATGTGCGGGAATACACCAACGAGATCTACAAGCTTTCGCACGTCGACGTCAACATCCACCGCCCGCCGGAGCTGAAAGTAGAGTGGGCGACCCTGCAGTTCACGGGGTTTTTGGCTTCCTGCACACAGCAGTTCACCAAGTTCGACGAAAGCGGCTACCCGGTGCGGGCGATCATGCAGTGCCAGTTCATCGAGCGGGTCGACCTCGCCAAGCTCTTTGGCATCGACCCCTACAATTCGCCCGACACCTCGCAGTACCGCGAGGTGTGCGAAGGGGACTCGCTGTGGGCGCTCGCCTCAGAAAAATACGGCACCTGCGGCCAGTGGCGGGAGATCGCCGCGGCCAACGGCCTGACCAACCCAAGAAAACTGCGCGCCGGCGAGACCCTCGTGCTCCCCGGATTGGATATTTGAAGCCCTGATGCGACAACGGCGAAAGGAGGGGCGGCTTGGACAAAAGCAGCTACACCTATCAGGCGCTGTGGAAGAAGTACGACAAGTTTACCGCTCCTTCCTTTGAGATCACCGTGGGAAGCGCGGTGTTCGAGAGCAGCAAGTACCACATTCCCAGCCTGGAAGTGGAGATCGCGGCCGACGGCACCGCCGGCGGGTGCAGCTTTACCCTGGAAGGCCAGTACGACTTCGAGAGCAAAAAGTGGAAAAACGACCTGGCTAAAACCATTCAGGTGGGGGAAAAGCTGATCGTCAAAGGGGGCTACGTTACAAAAAAAGAGCTGTTTTACGGCTATGTAGACGACTACACGATCGAGTTCACTTCCGAGGGCACGCCCCGCATCTCGGTGACGGGAATGGACGCGCTGGGGTATTTGATGTGCCTCAGGGAACCGCTGTACGCCGGAAAAAAGAAGGCAGCCGAAATCGTCAAGACCATCCTCAACAAGGGGGTCTCGGCAGGCTTTGCCAAAAGTGTTACAGTCGGCACGCTTTCGGGGTTTGAGACCCCGCTGGTCAAAGAGCAGGTGGACGACTGGAAGTTCCTCAACATCCTTGGCCAGCGCTACGGCATGACGCTCTTTGTGGTGGACGGCGAGCTGATCTTTGACAATGTGGCCGACACCACCACGCCCATCCTCACCTTAAAGATCGGGCAGGAATTGCAGTCCTTTACCAAGCGGGTCTCCATGGCCCATCAGGTGGGCAAGGTGGAGGTCTACGGCAGGGACGTCAACCAAAAGCCGGTCAAGGGAACGGCGAGCTCCGTGACGACCGGGAGCGGAAAATCCGCCGCAGATTTGGTCTCGGCCATCAAAAACGCCGTGCTGCGGGAGTACAGCGAGTACGCCCGCACCCAGGAGGAGTGCAAAAAGCTGGCCCAGAACCGCCTCAACGGCATCGCCATGGGACTGGTTTCTGGCCAGGGCCAGTGCGTCGGCATCCCCGAGCTCATTCCCGGCCGGTACCTTAAGATCGAAGGGAGCGACGCAGGGGCCAACGGTAGCTATTTTATCACGAAGATACGCCATATCTTTGCCAATATGGGCTATGTGACCGCCTTCGAGGTGAAGGGAGCAAAAGTATGAGCATTGCAGACCAGCTCGACGCCATGATGGGCCAGACCAGGCAGCTGACCGGGCGGGAAATGTCCCGCTGCGGCCTGACGCTCGCCAAGGTCACCAACATCAACGACGACCAGAAGTTCAACCGCGTAAAGTGCCTGCCCATCGGCAGTGAAAACGCCGAAGAGACCGATTGGTGCTACGTGATGACCCCCATGGGCGGCAAGGAGTGCGGCATGTTCTTCTTCCCGCAGGTGAACGATTTGGTGGTGCTGGCTTACCTGGACGACGACCCCCACCGCCCGCTGGTGCTGGGTGGGTACTGGAACAACGAAGTGCTGCCGCCCTATGCCGTTCAAAACGGCAAGGCGGAGGATTACGCCATTAAGACCCCTAAGAAGATCGAGCTGCTTTTCCACGACGAAGAGAAAAAGCAAAAGGTCACCCTGACCATGCCTTCCGGCACGGTGCTGACCATCGACGACGAAAACGGGCAGGTCTCGGTGAAGGACAAGGGGGGCGAAACCTCCCTTGCCATGGACATGAAGAACGGCGAGGTCACCCTGGCCGCAAAAACCAAGCTGACGCTTTCGGCGGGGAAGACCTCTGTCGTGATCGAAAGCGGCGGCAACATCACCCAAAAAGGGAACGGCACGGTCTCTTTAGAAGGCGCGACGGTGTCGGTCAACGGCAAGACCAAGGCCGAGGTCAAGGGCGGCTCGCTCGACCTCAACGCCTCCGGCATCGCCAATCTCAAAGGCGCCACCGTCAACATCAATTAAACCCGAACACAACGCAATGCGGGCGAAACGCCCGAAGCTTTTGAAAAAAGACCGGCCGCGGCGCGGCGGGCAAGGGGGAGCGTTATGGAAGAACAGAGGAGATTCCTGGGAAGGGGCGTAAAGTTCCCTCTGCAGGTCGACCCCCGCACGGGAAAGTTCGCCATGGTCAGCCAGGAAGAGGACATTCAGGAGGCCATCGGCATCATCCTCAACACCATGCAGGGAGAGCGGGTCATGCGGCCGGAGTTCGGTTCCGACGTGATGGATTACGTCTTTAAGCCCTCTTCCAGCACCACCCGCGAAAGCCTTTCGCGCGCGGTGCGCGACCAGCTGCAGTATCAGGAGCCCCGCATTACCGACGTGGAAGTGACTTGCCGCGAAAACGACAAGTTCACCGGCAGCCTGGTGGTGGAAGTCGCCTACACCGTGCGCAGCACCAACAGCCGCTACAACCACGTGTATCCCTTTTATATCACCGAAGGTTCTGAAGGAGGAGGCGGCGCATGAAACACCCCATACTGGACCCGCGCGACCTCGAGGCCATTCGCGCGCAGGTCGCCCGTCTGGCGCGCTCCTACACGCCCGAATGGCGCTTTGAAAGCGCCGAAGACGACCCCGGCGCCGCTTTGGCCGAGCTGTTTTCCACCATGTTCCACCAAACGGTGGACCGCATGAACGCCCTGCCCGGCAAGCTTTACACCGAGTTTCTCAACCAGATCGGCTTTCAGGAACCGGCCCCTTCGCCGGCTTCCGGCGCCATGCTGTTCACGCCCAACGGCGGCGAGGATGAGCCGGTGCTGGTGCCTGAGGGCACGCAGGTGTTCACCTCTGACCCGCAGGGCGAAAACATCGTTTACGAGACCGAGCGGACCATCGAGGCGACCGCCGCGGCCCTGCAGGACGTGTACTATGTAGATCCGGCGGAAGACAGCATCCAACGGCTGGACATGACCCGCCCGCGGCGGCTCTTTACCAAGGGCGAAGGGGAAGAGATGCAGCGCCACCGCCTGACGCTCGGACAGAGCGACGTGCTGCGGATCAACTGTCCCGCCGTGATCTCGGTAGAGCTGCGGCAGGCCGTGCGGTATTTGGAAGAGGAGACCGCAAAAGGGCTTGCGGCAGAGAGCCTGACCTGGACGTATTGGCATGAGGGCCGCGAGTTCCCCTTTGATGCCGTACGCGCGGAAGGAAACCGCATCCTGCTCGAAAAGCGCAACCACCTTGCGCTGGAAGCAGAGGAGGGCGAAGAGATCGCCATTGCCTGCCAGGGCCTGCCGGGCGCTTTGGTGCGCATCGATGAGGCACTGCTTTCGAGCGCGCCGCTGGAACCCTGCCCGGCCGACAGCCTGTTCTTTGGCGACCAGCCCATTTATTTGGAAGAGGGGGGCTACTGCTTCGGCAGGCGGCCCACGCCCTATGCGTTGTTTTACCTGCGCAGC
>CALWSW010000138.1 GCA_944384305.1 uncultured Christensenellaceae bacterium | reverse complement strand
CTGACCATGGAAGAAGCCCGCGCCGAGGCTACCCGCTGCATGAACTGCGGCTGCTACTCGGTGAACGCTTCGGATATTGCAAACGTTCTTCTGGCGCTGGACGGCAAGATCGTTACCACCGGCCACACCTTTGAAGCCAAGGACTTCTTCTCGGCCATGCATTCGGTGGACTGCCTGGAGCCGGGCGAACTGGTCACCGAGATCCGCCTGCCCAAGCTGCCGGGCTACCGCACGGGCTATTTGAAGATGCGCCTGCGCGAGTCGATCGACTTTGCCATCACGGCGCTGGCCTACGCCTACAAGGAAGAAAACGGCGTGATCGTGGACGCCAAGCTGGCCGCCGGCGGCATTGCGCCCGTGCCGGTGCGCCTCACGGCCGCCGAGCAGGTCCTCACCGGCAAAAAGAAGAGCAAAGAAGCCGCGCACGAAGCCTTTGACGCCGCCATGAAGGACGCCTCCCCCATGCGCGAAAACGCCTACAAGCTGCAGGAACTCAGGGTGCAGCTGGAGCGCTCGCTCGAGGCGTAAACCGAACTTTTTGAAACACTGCCTGCTGTTTTACAAACGCCACGGCGCCGGTGGATCTTTCACTGGCGCCGGTTTTAAAACACTGCCGGCAGGGAAAGGAAAACACGCATGAAGGAAATGACAGGCATCGCCCTTACAGAAGAGGTCGTGGCGGTCGGCGGCGGCGTAACGATGGGGGAGCTCTGCGCTTGTGAAGCGGTGCGGGCCGAAGCGCCGGCTGTGGCGCAGGCGGCGGCGCTCGACCTGCTCTCCGGCGTTTTTGCAGCGACCGACACCGTGGAACAGCTGCTGCAGCGGCCGGCTTCCTGCGGTTTTACACAGCCGGGCGCCGCCTGTTTGGCAAGCGCCGGGGCGGTTTGCCCTGCCGGTGAACAGGCGGCGCCCGGCCGCTCGGTTTTTGGCGGCGTGCGCACCGGCCTGCCGGCCTGCCAAAGCGCCTGCCCCTTTGGGGTGGAAGTGCCGGCTGTTTTAGAGCTTTTGCGGCTGGGCAAGCTGCTGGAAGCCCAGCGCACCCTGCTGCGCGACCTGCCCATGGCCGAGGTCGTGTGCCCGCTGTGCGGCAGGTGCGCGCGCGCCTGTGCGCGGGGGGAGCAGGCTGTGGCAGCAGACCGCGTTCTAAAGTGGCTGGGCGGGCGCATCGCCCAGTGCCCAGAGGTCTTTTTTGTACCGCCCGCGGGCGACAGCGAAAAATGGATCGCCCTTCAGGGCGTAACGCTTTGCGGATTGGCCGCGGCCTATTGTTTGCGGCGCATGGGGCACCACGTGGCTTTTTGGGGCTCTGCCAGGCCGGAAGAGCTGCTTGCGCCCTGGGGCGAAGCGGGGCGGGCTTCTGTGGAAGCGCTGAAGACCTACCTTGCCAATTTGCGCTTTATGGGCGTGTTGTTTGGCAAAGAGGTCCCCGCCGGGCGCCGGTTTGACCTGCAGCTTGCCCTGCAGGATGAAGGCGGCTCTGACGGCCTGCTGTTTTGTATGGCAAAAAGCCTGCAAACGGCAAAAAAGATCAATCTGGACTACGGTTTAAAGCCCTACCTGGAAGGGCAGGGGCCCTTCTGCACCTTTGACAGCCAGGGCATCGAGCGCCCGCCGGCGGGATGGCAAGACCTCAGCCCTGCCGGGCAGGAAGGCGACGCGCTGCAGGAGGCCGGCCGCTGCCTCAACTGCAGCTGCACCGGTGTGTGCCAAAGTGCGGCCGCCACGGCGCTGTACATGCTCGAGGCCACGATCGTGACCAGCGAGCGCACCCTGCGCGCGCGGGATTATTATGCTTCCCCCCGGCCGTTTTGCCAGCTCAAAGCGGGTGAACGTCTGCTCGGCGCAGAGATCCCCCGAAGCGGCGGTTATTGCTGCAGCTGCCTGCAAGAAGGGGAACTGACGCTGTGCTGCGCCTTTTTGACCGCTGGCGGCAGGCTGCGCGATGTGCGTCTGGCTTTTGGCGGCGCCGCGCCCTTGCCGGTGCGGCTGGACGGCGTGGAACGGATGCTCAAAGGCAGGCCCTTGAAAGATTTTGACCCTGCGGCGGAAGCCCGTGCGGCAATGGCGCTGCTCGCCCCCCAATTCTCCCTGCTGAAAGGGAGCGAAGGCACGCCCGCCCGCATGGCGGCGCTTTTGAAAGACTGCCTGGCGCAAATCGTCCAAAAGGCGGGGGCGTAGCGGGCGGGGCAGAGGCCTTCTGGTTTTTTTGCGTGAGTTTCCTTGGTGTTTTTGACCGGGCCCGGTGTTTGCCGGGCCTGTAGTTATTGCTGCGCAGGCAAGAAAGAAGGGAAGGCGGGTGACTTTTTCGGTTTTTTGCCCCTGGGACCGCTTTCGTTATGCACAGCCAGTTGATTTTGACTATCGTTTTATCTTAAAATAAAGACGATATCCGATTTGCTTGGCTAGCTTGCTTGCCCAGCAGGGAAAAGCGTGCCCCACGGCCGCGGGAGAAATACATGGCACACATCCTGGTAGTAGAAGACGACGAAAAACTCAACGAGATCATCTGCGCCTACCTTGCGCGCAGCGGCCATCAGCCCAAGGGATGCCGCAGCCCGGTGGAGGCTTACGACCTGCTCTACGAGAGCCCCTATGACCTCATCATCTCCGACGTCATGATGCCCGAGATCGACGGATTCGATTTTGCAAAAGCGATCCGCAAAAAAGACCCCGCCATTCCCATTTTGTTCATTACGGCGCTCGACGATCTCGCCTCAAAAACCAAGGGCTTTTCAGCGGGGATCGACGACTATATGGTCAAGCCGGTGGACATGGACGAATTGGTGCTGCGCGTGGGCGCGCTGCTGCGCCGTGCAAAGATCAAAAACGAGAACCGGCTGCAGATCGGCAGCCTTCTTTTGGTGCGCGACGAGATGACGGCCTACGTAAACGGCGAAGAGGTGCCCATCCTTCCCCGGGAGTTCAACGTGCTCTATAAGCTGCTCTCCCACCCCAAAAAGATCTTTACCCGCAGCGAGCTGATGGATGAGTACTGGGGCATGACCAACGAGACCGGCCTGCGCACGGTGGATGTTTACGTTGCAAAGCTGCGCAAGGCCTTTGCGCATTGCAGCAGTTTCGAGATCGTCACCGTCCATGGCTTCGGCTACAAGGCGGTGCTGAAATGAAAAAAGAAAAAGAGCGGCCGGCAAAGCGGGCAAAAGGGGGAAGGCAGGGGAAAGAAGGGCAAAAGAACAGGCGGAAGGACGAGCGCGTCACCGCGCCGCTGATCTCCTGGAAGGCGGGCTTGGTCATCTTTTTCATCATGTACCTGCTCATCCTCGCGCAGAGTTTCATCATGGCGAGTCTGCTCGAGCGCGGCATCCCCACTCTCATCGGCGTGCTGGCCTATTACTTGGCCTGTACCGGCGTGCTCTTGACCGTGCTGTTCGGCCTTTTCTGGCGCTACGCCATCGGCAGGCCGATCAGAAAGATCGCCGGCGCGGCACGGAAAGTCGCCGGCGGCGACTTCAGCGTCCAGGTCGAAAACGGGCGCGGGGACGGAAGGAAGAACGAGATCGACGTGCTCGTTGAGGACTTCAACAAAATGGTGCGGGAGCTGGCGGGCAACGAAATGCTCAAAAACGATTTTATCTCCAACGTTTCGCACGAAATGAAGGCTCCGCTCGCCGTCATCCAAAGCTACGCGAAGGCCTTAAAGGACGGGTGCGTGCCGCAGCCTCAGCAGCAGGAATACGCCGCCGCCATCCTCGCGGCTTCGCAGAACCTCAACGCCATGGTCGGCAACGTTTTGAAACTCAGCAAGCTCGAAAACCAGCAGATATTTCCCGCAGCCCAAACCTACCAGCTGGGCGAACAGCTGCGCCGCTGCGCGCTCTCCTTTTTGGAACAATGGCAGCAGAAGGACATCGAGTTTGAGATCGGCGTGGCCGACGTGGCCGTGTGTTACGATCCTTCCCTTTTGGAACTGGTGTGGAACAACCTGTTTTCCAATGCCGTCAAGTTCACGCCCGAGGGAGGCCGCGTTTCTTGCTCCTCCTGTCTAAAAGACGGCTGTGTGCTGGTGACGGTCCGGAATACCGGCTGCGGCATTCGTCCAGAGGCCCAGTCAAGGATCTTCGAAAAATTCTATCAGGGCGACCCTTCCCACGCCGCGCAGGGAAACGGCCTGGGGCTGGCGCTGGTCAAGCGGGTGATTGAGATCGTGGGCGGCGAGATCGCTGTTAAAAGCGAACCAGGGCAAGGGGCTGCGTTTACCGTAAAGCTCAAGCTTTAAGGCCGGTTTTTCGGCCGGTTTCATATTTCGCTAACAAAAAACCAAAAACAGAACAACAGCTGCGCGCTATTCTATGGCCATCCTAAAAACATCAGGAGGCAGGATCAGTTTCCAGCAATGGGCACTTTACCCACGATAAAGCGACGGCGGAGCTCGGCTGCCGGCCGCGGGATATGCAGGCAACGATCGCAGATACGATCCGCTGGCTGAAGGGGCAAAAGGTAGCGCTGGAATCTGCGTGACAGAATGAAAGGAGATCATCATGAAGTGGAATATTGTGACCGACTCCAGCTGCGATCTTTTCCCTCAGGCCGGTTTTGCGCCCGGGGCAGAGCTTTCCAGCGTGCCGTTTGTCATCAGTGTGGGGGAACAGGACTACGTTGACGACCCCTCGCTCGACACAGCCGCCTTTTTGGACGCGATGGAAGGCAGCGAAGCCCCCAGCCGCACCTCCTGCCCCTCGCCGCAGGCCTGGCTGGAACAGTTCGAAAAGGCGGAACAAAGCATTGCCCTCACCATTTCTTCCAATCTTTCGGGGTCGTACAACAGCGCCATGACGGCCAAGCAAATGGCGCAGGAACGCGCCCCCGAAAAAAAGATCGCCGTGCTGGATTCTCTTTCCACCGGTCCGGAAGTCACCCTGTGTGTAGAAAAGATCCGCGCGCTGATCGAAGCGGGCGAGGAGTTTTCCGGCGTGGTGGAAAAAGCGCAGGCTCAGCTCAAAGAGACCCGCATCGCTTTTGCGCTCTGCTCCTTCCACAACCTCGTAAAGAACGGCCGCATGAGCCGTCTGGCAGGTGTGCTCGCCCGCAGGCTCAACATGTGGGGCATCGGCATCGGCAGCGAAGAAGGGACCATCGCCATCAAGGGGAAGGTGCGCGGTTCTGCCAAAGCCATCGCCTTACTGGTGCAGGATATGAAAGAAAGAGGGTTCCGCGGCGGCAGGGTCATCATTACCCATTGCCAGAATCTTGAGCTCGCGCAGAAGCTGCAAAGCAAGATCCTGGAGCTGTGGCAAAGCGCCAAGGTCTCCATTATGCCTACCCGCGGCCTTTGCAGTTATTATGCCGAGCGGAACGGGCTGATCGTGGGCTATTCGCAGGCTTAAACCTGCGCTCAAAAAATAAACCGAAAAAAAGCGAAAAAAAGTAGTTGACATAGGGGAGGTGGGGTGGTATTATAATCAAGCCGCTTGGGGAGCTGAGCCCCCCGGACGGGAAGGACCTTGAAAACTGTATAGAGTGTGAAAAAGACGAACGAAAAAAAGCCA
>CALWSW010000137.1 GCA_944384305.1 uncultured Christensenellaceae bacterium | reverse complement strand
GGGGCCGCAGATTTTGTTTTACTACAAGCCGCTTTTTAAGGACCGGGTAAACGCCGTAGGGCACGAGCTGCACAGGCGTGCCGGGACGGTCTTTTTTGAAAACGCCTCCAAAGCGGTGCGGGAAAGTCCGCAGCCGCAGGCGGCGCTCTCTTATGCTTATGGGGCGCTCAGCCACTTTGCGCTGGACGTGACCTGCCACCCCTATGTGGACGAAAAGATCAAAGCGAGCGGAGTGTCCCACACCGAGATCGAAGTGGAGTTTGACCGGTTTTTGATGCTTGACGACGGGTTGGACCCGGTGAGCTGTGTGCTGACCGAGGGCATTGTGCCTTCGGCGGCGAACGCTGCGGTCATTGCGCCTTTTTACCCGGGCGTGACCGCCATGCAGATCCAAAAGGCTTTGCGCAGCATGATTTTTTACAACAGGCTGCTGCTGGCCCGCTCAAACGCCAAGCGAAAGGTGATCCGCGCGGTTTTGCAGGCGGCGGGGCACCGGGAACTGCAGGGCCTGGTCATAAACCCGCAGGGGAACCCAGATTGTGCGGACAGCAGCCAAAGGCTCAAAGAGCTTTGCGGCCTGGCCAAAGAACGTGCCAAAGGATTTGTTGAGGATTTTGATGCCCATTTGGCGGGGAAAGGGCCCCTGCCGGAGCTGTTTGATTTGAGCTTTGGCGGAACGCGGCCAGAAAGCGGGGAACGGGAATGAAAGGGTTTTTTTACAGGCTGAAAAAACTGAAGGCTTTTCGGGGCCTGACCGACCAAGAATTTGCCTGGGTGCTGTACGATGTGGGCAATTCGGCCTTTACCATGCTTTCCTGCTCGCTGATCCCTATTTGGTTCAAGGCGCTGGCCATCGGCACGGGCGCAGGGCAGCTCACATCCGACGATGCCACCGGCGTGTGGGCGCTGGGCGTGTCGCTGGTCACGGTGCTGGCTGCGCTTTTGGGCCCGGTGTGCGGCGCGCTGGCCGACCACAAAGACCGCAAGCGCATCTTTTTCCGCACCAGTGTGTTTCTGGGCGTGGGCGGGTGCATTCTCAATGGCTTTGCCACCGGCTGGATGCTGTTCTTCGTGCTCTTTATTCTGGTCAAGATCGCCTACTCCTGTTCGCTGGTGTTTTACGACTCCATGCTCAACGATGTCACCGAACCCGGGCGCATGGACGAAGTCTCTTCCTACGGCTACGCCTGGGGCTATATCGGCTCCTGCATCCCCTTCATTCTCGCGCTGGTGCTCTATGCCCTGGGGCCGGATATGTTGGGCATTTTGCCGGACATCGTTTCCCGCGCGGGCGGGTTTTTGCTCACCGCCGTGTGGTGGCTGCTGGTCACCCTGCCGCTGCTGAAGCGCTACCGGCAAAAAAACTACACCCAGCCGCAGGAGCGGCCCATCCGCGCCGCCTTCTGCAAGATCGGCCGCACCATAAAGCACATCGTTTTAAAGGACCGCAAGGTGTTCTTCTTTCTGCTCGCCTTCTTCCTGTACATCGACGGTGTGGGCACCATCATTGACAACTGCATCAACATCGGTACCGATTTGGGGCTGGATACGATCGGCCAGGTGGTGGTGCTGCTGGCCACACAGGTGGTGGCCTGGGTGTTTGCACTCATTTTTGCCCGGCTTTCCGCCAAACACAGCACCATCCGCTTGCTTTCGGTGTGCATCATCGGCTACTTCTGTGTGTGTTTATACGCCTTTACGTTGCAGACCATGGTCCAGTTCGGCATCATGGCTTTTGGCGTGGGCATGTTTCAGGGCTCCATCCAGTCCCTTTCCCGCAGCTATTTTTCCAAGATCATCCCGGCAGAAAATTCCGGCGAATATTTCGGGCTGTATGATATTTTCTGCAAGGGCGCGTCGTTCTTGGGCTCGGCCGTTATCGCCTGGGTCAAGTTTGCGGGCGGAACCATCAACATCGCCGTTGGGCTCATGGCAGTGTTTTTCCTGGCAGGGCTGATCTTGCTGCGCGTTGCAGACCGCGCGCAGCAAAACAACGGCGCAGCAGAATGACCCCCGGCAGTCTTGCACGGGGCGGAAACCTTGTTTTTTACGGCTGTCGCAAAATGGGCGACAGCCTGTTTTGCGAGTTTTACACCGTTTGCTTGACCGCACCTTGTGTTTTGCAACAGGCCTTTTGTAGCCTCGCCGGGCAGGCGGAGAAAGAAGCGCGGGTTGCACCGGCGCATCGACCTGTGCTATTCTTCAAAAAGAGAATGTTTGAAAGAAGAGAAAGAGATGAAGCTAAAGGCTTTTTGCCATAAAAATAAGATCCGCCTGTATTTGCTGCTCGCCCTGATCGGCCTGGAACTTTTGATGTCCTTTTCCTTTTTGGGGTATGTACACGTCGAGCCCATCTCCATTACTTTTTCCTATATTCCCGTGATGCTGGCCGGCGCGCTGCTCGGTATACCGGATGCTGTGGCCGTGGGCGCTGTGTTTGGCCTTGCCAGTATGTGGAAGGCGGGCGCGAACTACGTGCTGCCCACAGACCAGCTGTTTTCCCCGTTTATGAGCGGACACCCCTTGGAAAGCTTGCTGTTGAGCGTGGGCGCCCGCATGCTGTTTGGACTGCTCATCGGCCTTTTGTTCTATTTGGCAAAGCGCGTTCGCTTTGCTGGGTTGTGGGTCTGCGTGGTGGCGTTTTGGGGCAAGCTGCTGCACTCTGTTCTGGTGTATGGCTGTATGGGGCTGCTCTTCCCGGAATCGGGTTATTATGCCGGCAGCGCGCTGCAGAACCTCATGAGCCCCAGCGACACCGTCACCAATTTAGTTACAATGGGCATCGTGCTGCTTTTTTGGCTGGTGGAACGTTCCAACACCTGGCGGCAGTTCTGCCAGAAACTGCAAAAGGTGCAGTCCAGACAGTGGGGCGGGCACTATCACAAGTTCTCCATCGCCATCGTCGTTTTGCTGGCGGTAGTGCTTTCCATGTTCGTCGGCATTTACTTTGTGAACAGGATGGAGTCTGTGCTGAGCGGGGGCGGCATTGCCCTGAGCAAGGAAAACAGCGCCGACCTTCTGCACCTGCAGGTCCAATTTCTGATCGGTATCCTTTCGCTGATGACGCTTTTGGCCATCTTCCTGCTCTTTAACCGCCAATACGCCGCGTATATGGAGCGCGAGGCCGATACCGACAACCTCACCGGCGTTATGACCCGCAGGGCGTTCTTTAAAGCCTGTCAAAATGATATGGCCGGCAGTATGGGCGGCAAGGAAGCAGACGGGTATTTTATGATGGTCGATCTGGATCATTTTAAGCAGATCAACGACCAATACGGGCACCCCCAGGGCGATCAGGCGATGCGCGGCGTGGCCTGGCACCTGCGGGAGATCTTTGGCGCTTACGGCCCTGTGGGGCGGCTGGGCGGCGACGAGTTTGCCGTGCTTTTGCAGCCGCCTGTTTCAGAACAGACCCTGCAGGCAGAGCTGGAGCGCTTTTTGAGCCAGGTCCATGAGCTCGACATTGGCGGGCAAAAGCTTTCCTGCAGCATTGGCGTTGTTTCCACCGCGTCGGGCAAGACGATCGATGAGTTGTATAAAAAGGCTGATGGCGCTCTGTACCGCGCCAAACAGCAGGGAAGAGGGCATTATGTGATTGGGCCCGCAGTGGATCCTGAGCCCATCAAAAAATAGCGATCAGACGGGACGGCCAGCGGGGCTGCCCCGTTTGCTCATAATAAGGGGGAAGGGAAGCAAAAGAAGCTTCCCTGTGTATTTTTGACTGGAACGGAAACGGAGGGCCCTCCATAACTCCAGCCTCCATACCCTTTGCCTGTTTTTACTGTGCTCAGAAATTCAGGCTGCGCTCAGAAATTCAGGCCGTTGAGCGTGGGCCTGCGCTTTACAGGAAAAATATCCTGCGCCAGCGCAGAAAGGCTTGGTCAGAAATTGTTGAAAGGCCCCGACGGCATGGCGACACAAAAAAGAACCGCGAACACATTGCTGATTACAACATGTTCACGGTTTTGCTTGGTGGAAAACGGATCAAATCCACATGACGCTGGAAGACTACGTAGCGGATCAACGCAACAGGCGACGAGGCCCTGCTGCGCGAGCTGGACGCGCTTTCCACGCGCAGCCGCATCACCCGGTACCAGGAAGTGCTGACCGAAATCAAGGTGCAGGCCGCAGAGCTGGCCCAGAAGCAGCAGGAGGCCATGGACACGCTGCTCTCCGGCGCTTATGAGAACAGCTATTACCAAACGGCTTTCGACGTGCAGAAGGGCCTGGGCTTCGGCAAGACGCTCTCTGCCCTGCCCATGCGCGCCGCTGCCGAGGCGGCGGCTTACCCGTGGAGCGGAGCGAGCTTCTCGGACCGCATCTGGCGGAACAAGGACCGGCTGGCACAGGCGCTGGGCGATATCCTGGCCGAAGGGCTGATCCGCGGCGACGGCGTGCGGGAGCTGACTGCAAAGCTGCAGGCCCGGGTAGACTCGGGCCGCAAGGACGCCGAGCGCCTGATGCGCACCGAGACGGCGCGGGTGGTGGAGTCCGCCGGGCTCAGAGCATATGAGGACTGTGGGATCGAAGAGTATGAGATCCTCGTGACGCTGGACAGCCGTACCTGCCCGGTCTGCGGCCGGATGGACGGCAGCCGCTACAAGACAGAGGAGGCCCGCACCGGGCTCAACCTGCCGCCTTTGCACCCCAACTGCCGCTGCACCACCGTGCCGGTATTTGACGGCCTGGACGAAACAGCCACCCTGCGCGCGGCACGGGACGAAGAAGGCGGTTACCGGCTGGTGCCGGGGGACATGACGTTCGAGCAGTGGAAGGCGGGATTGCGCAATGAAAAACAAGAGGATATAATAATACCAAAAAGTGTAGGGGCTAAAGCTAAAAACTATGATGTTGTAGCTCCTGATGGGAATATTTATCAGTTCGTTGAAGGGAGCCGCCTACAAAACGTTCAGGTGTTCGCTGGCAAAAATGGAGTAAAGCCGTTAAAGACCGAAGTTGCAGAGGGACTGGCTGAACAATATGGCGGCAGTCCTGAGAATTGGCAACACGTCAAAGCAAATGGCATTTTGGATTATTATGGCGAAGAACGCGCGGCAGAGATCCATTGGTTTCAAGAGGCATCTGTCGGACGAGTGAAGTTCAAGGTAAAAAAATGGCTGGATTGAAAGTAAAATATATCGGCGAAAGTAGTCCTTTCGAGCTGACAAAGGGAAAGGTATACGAAGTGCTTTCCGTCGAAAAAGACTGGTATAGAATTGCAGATGATACGGGGGAGGATTATTTGTATCCGCCTCAGCTTTTCGTTGTGCTTAGTTGATATTCGCCCAACTAAAAGTTTGTTTTTTTATGTTTTTACTATGAGGAGCGCCTTCGGGCGCTTTTTATATGCCCTGCCGCGCCGGGTAAAGCGCGCGGCCTGACGGCGAGGTGGGTGACTCGCAATAAAAAACTAATCGGGAGGACTGGAACATGATCGACCTGAAGACCCTGCTCGGCGAAGAGCTCAGCGAAAAGGTCAAGGCGGCGCTCGCCGGCAAAGGCGAGGGCGGCAGGGATCTGGTGCTGGGCGTTGCGAACGACGGGAGTAT
>CALWSW010000136.1 GCA_944384305.1 uncultured Christensenellaceae bacterium | reverse complement strand
GTCCTTTGAACTGGCTCTCCCCTATACAGGTGCTTTCCGCCTTCCCTCCTCTGTAACACTTCATTGACAAACCTACACAACCAAGAGAATTTCCCGTGGCTTCTGTGGGGCGGATTTGTCAACCCGCCTGGGTTTTGGTATGATGACAGGCAAAGGAACAAAAAGGAGGAATGAACATGGCCATGTGCCCCAAGTGCGGCGCGATGCTCGCCGCCGGTACCGCGGTCTGCCCGGTGTGCGGGGAGCGGCAGGAAAATGCCGAAAGCGCGGTGAAGGCCGCGCAGGAAGCCGCAATGCCACCCGAAGAGACCGAAGAAGAACGCCGCGAAGAATGCCCGGCCGAAGCGAAAGCGCAGGCAGCGGATAATGAGGCGGCCGCGCCCGAAGAAGCGCCCCGGCAGCCTGCGGAGGCCAGCCGGACGCCGCAGGAAAATACAGGCGGGGCCGCGCGAGCGGCCGCGGCCCATGCAGAGCCGCAAAGGGAACCGGCCCCTGCCCGCCGGACCCCTTCGCCCTTTGAGGAATGGGAGGAGCGAAGAACGGAAACCCCCAAGCTGGGAAGCTGCCTGCTGAACGGTTTTTTGACCGGCATGCCCCTGCTGGGCAGCGCGCTGCAGGCTCTGTTTTTGGTGTTTGGCACGGCGGCTGTCATCGATGCGCGCGCCTACGGTTTTTGGTGGTGGCTGCCGCTCATCGTGCTGGCGGGGGTCAGTCTGGTGAAGCTCGCAGTGACGGTGCTGTGGGCCTGCGGCGCTGCACGCAGCCCTTACCGCCGGCAGCAGGCGCGGGCCAGCCTGGTCTTTTTGGCCGTGGCGGTGCTGCTGCTCATCGCGCTGTACTTTGCTGTGCGCGGCAATTTGAACCACTATTTGGCCTATGGCATGGCCTACGATTACGAAGACATGATCTTGCCCTTTGCGCCTTTTTTAGTGCCGTAAAGCAGGCGCTTTTGTTCAAAACGCCGGTCCTTTGCCGCTTGGCAAGGGGGCCGGCGTTTTTATAACGGAAGGCGCAAGGGGAGAGGGGTATGGGCCCCCGGACGGCGGCGCTCAGCGCGCGGCGGGCAGGTCTTCGGTGCAGGTCACCTTCAGGCTGTGCGGCGTTTCTTCGACCGTTACGGCGAAACTGCGCACCTCGTCGGGATCGCCCGCCTTGGCCGAGGGGCGGGTAAAGGTCAGCCGCGCGGCGCCGGGCGCAACGGCCTCAAAGTCAAAGGTCTGCAACGTGCCGGACGCATCCTCGGGGGCGGCGCTCAGCCATTCGCCCTGGGGGAGCAGGATGCCCTCGGCGGAGAGCGAACACCGCCAGGGGCGGCTGGCGCCGGGGCCGGCATCAAACGTGAAGTCCAGCCCGGTGGGGTAAAGGACGGGGATCTCTTCTTCGGGAAGGTCCTCATCGGGCGGAACGCAGTCCTCTTCCGCCGGGAAGGGGGATCGATGCACCGCAGGGCGATGGATCCGCCGCGGTACTCTTCTTTGGGGATTTCGACAAAGCACAGCCATTCCCGCGCGCCCTCCTCTGCTGCGGACTGCTCATAGTACAGGTTAAGGGTGCGGCCAAAGCAGGCTGCCCGCCGGAGCTCAAATTTTGCCGGACCATTGGCCGAAACAAGGGAGAAAAGGATCAGAACGTGATCGTCGAAGAAGGCTTCGCCGTATTGGGCGATCTGCGAAAAAGCCTCGGGGAATTCTTCGCCTGTGCGGCCGGAAAGGAATTCGTTGGCGTTTAGCTGCGCGGCCGAGGTCAATACCGCGGGCGGCGCAGCGGTGCCTTCATTCCATCCTTCGGCGGCCGCCAGCACGGCGGAAAAGGGGATGGTTTCTTCGGTGACGGTCGGGTGTTCCGGCGGGATCTCTTCGGGAATGTCCTCCTCAACGGCCGAGCCGCCGACGCAGTCGGTCACATCTTCCGCTTCGTCGAAAGTGACGTCGAGCAGCGCGGCGTCGACGTAGTCCTTGTACACATACCCTTCGGTGCCGGCAGCGTCTGGCAGGCGCACATAAAACCAGTTGCCGGAAGAGCCCAATACGAGCAGCGGGTCGCCCTTGTGAACGCGGGCGACGACGGCGGTGTTGGTGCCGGGGTATTGGCGCACACGCAGCGTGCCGGCCGTCACCACCAGATCCTCCCATTGCAGCAGGTCGTCGGGGTGCACAGCCGCCGTGCCGGCAAGGGCGCTCAGGGCAAAGAGCGCGGCAAGCAGGAGCAGCAGGAGGGCCTTTTTCATGGCGGGCCTCCTTTTTGAAAAATAAGCTGCCGCAAAACAGGTTTTTTTCTGTTTTGCGGCAGCGTTTTGTTTTTAAGCGATGGGCAGATACCCCACGGCTTCGCCGGTGGCGGCATTGCAGACGATCTGGGCAAAGTCGTGGCCGCCGGTCTGGCCGATGGTGCAGAGCAGGTAGCTGCCGTTAGGGTCCAGCGCTTCGCCGGTGGCGAACACCGCTTCCAAGGCGTCGGGCTCGAGCGGCTCGCAGGCGACGGTGTCGCGGTCGATGCCGTTCAGCTGGGTGAAGTTTGCGCAGGCCTCGCTGTCGAGGTAGGCAAGGGCGCTGACGAGGGCGGCGCTTTCCGCTTCGGGGTAGAGCGTGTGGGTCATGTGCAGCCCAGTTGTCACCGTTACGGCGGCCAGGCGCACCGCCTGGGGCTGCGCGCTTTCCCACGGGCGGGCGTAGGTAAAGGTGATGAGCGCGCTGCCGGGGGCATGGGCGGCAAACTCGAAGTACTGCGCACCGCCGCTGCCGGGCAGGGGCTCGGTCTCATCGGCCTCGTACCCTTCTGCGGTCAGGGCCAGCACGGCGGGGTCGCTGATCTCGGCGGTCCAGGCGTAGCCGGTCGAGGGATTGCTCACAAGCGAAAGGCCAAAGGAAGTAACGGGCGTTTCGGCCTCTTCCTGTGCGTCCTGCACCGGCGAATCCACGGGCTCCAACACAATGCGCTCGCCGTTGTATTCGTGGTTGGGGATCTCTACAAAGCACAGCCATTCGGCCATGTCGTCGGTGCCCTCCTCGGGCACATCCTTCGAATAGCGGATGATGAGCGTATCGTTCTCGCGGCAGACCTCCTCCACGGCAAAGCGCACCGAGCCGGAGGGAGCAACGAGGTTGAAGACCAGCAGGGTCTTGTAGGCAGTGTCAAAATAGGTCTCGTCGTACTTGGCGATCTGGGCAAAGGCCTCGGGGAACTGTTCGGCCGTGCGGCTGCCCACAAAGCCGTCCTTTTCCATGTGGCCGGCGTATACAAAGTCCTGCACGGCAAAGGGCGTATAATCGTTCCAGCCGTCGGCGCGCACCAGCGTGGCTTCAAACTCCACCTCGCCGTCGGGCAGAAGGATGTCGTCGTAAGTGCCGTCGTCGGTAACGGGCGGTTCATCTTCTTTTAGGGCTACGTCCACGTAGTTCTTGTAAACGTATCCTTCCGTGCCCAAAGGGGTGAGTACCCGGAACCAATTGCCGGCGCTGCCCAGCACGGTGAGCAAATCGCCCTCGTACACGCGGCCGATGATGGCGGAATCGGTGGTGGGGCCTTGGCGCACGCGCAGCGTGCCGGCCGTTACCACAAGGCCGGCGCCTTCGGGCAGGTCGTCGGGGTGAATGGCCGCCACGGCGCCCAGCGCACCCAGCGCAAGCAGCGTGGCGAGCAGCAGGCAAAGGATCTTCTTTTGCATCGTTTTTCCTCCTTGTGGTGTCCTTGTTTACATTATAAACGAGCAGAAAAGCCCTTTCGTTTCAACTGAAATGGAATTTTTTAGAAAAAAGCGAAAAAACGGCACGAAGGGCAATGGGGGGAAGGGCAGAGGGAAAAGCGCGCCCCGGGCGGAAACCGGAAAAAGCACGGCGGGGAACAGAAAAAATACCCGGCGCAGGTGAGGGGACCCTTGCGCCGGGCGCTCAATAGGAAGCAACAAAGGGGGGAAAAGCGGGCGTCTTTAGCCTTCGGCCTGCTCGGTGCAGGTAACGGCCAGATCTTCGCCGACCGTTACGGTGTAGGCGCGCACCTCAGCGGTGTCGCCGCCCTCCCAGGGCTGGGCGTAGGTGAAGGTAAGGGTGACCGTGCCAGGGGCGGCGGCTTTAAAGGCGTAGTGCTGGGTGCCGC
This sequence comes from uncultured Christensenellaceae bacterium, assembly GCA_944384305.1. Taxonomy (GTDB): domain Bacteria; phylum Bacillota; class Clostridia; order Christensenellales; family CALWSW01; genus CALWSW01. Next base: position 1,476 of record CALWSW010000136.1, on the reverse strand, counting down.
CCACGCCCACCATGCCTTCTTCGTGTTCGTCTTCCACATAGCTGTCGCTGAGAAGCTCGAGGACGCCTTCTTCAGAAAGCGCGTAGCTCCAGGAATAGCCGGTGGTGGCGTTGGCCTCAAAGTCGAAGGTCAGGCTGTTTTCGGCCTGCTGGGGCAGTTCGGTGCAGGTCAAGTGGAGGTCTTCGTCTACAACTACCTCGTAAGAGAGCACTTCGGCGGTGTCGCCGCCTTCCCAGGGCCGGGCGTAAGTGAAGGTGAGGGTGACCGTGCCGGGGGCGGCGGCTTCAAACCCGTAGTGCTGAACGCCGCCCACGCCTTCCATGCCTTCGGGGTTTTCATCTTCCGCGTAGCGGTCTTCAGTTTCTTTGAGGATGCCTTCCTTCGAGAGCTCATAGCTCCAGGAGTAGCCGGTGGTGGGGTTGGCATCCAGCTCAAAAGTGAGGGCCTTGCCGTCGATGGTGAAGGCGAAGCTCATGCCCTCTTCCGCGCCCACATCGATTTCTGCATCCTCTTCGCCGTCCGGGGCGGTCTCGTCTTCGGGAACATCTTCTTCATCGGGGATATCTTCATCCTCGGGGATGTCCTCATCGTCCACGACGTCTTCGGCATTTTCCGCGGCCGTCACGTAGTTTTTGTAAACGTAGCCTTCCAGGCCGCTTTCGGTGCAAATTTTGTACCAGTTGCCGTCCTTGCCCAGCACGGTGAGCAGGTCGCCGTCGTGCACGCGGCCGGCAACGCCGGAGTCGGTGGTGGAATCTTCACGCACGCGCAGGGTGCTGGCGGTCACTTCCAGGGTCTGGGGCAGTTCTGCGGGCGTGGCGGCCACAGAAGCGAGTGCGCCGGCGGCGAGCAGGCCGGAAAGCAGCAGGGAGATGGTTTTTTTCATAATAAGGTCCTCCTTGGATGAGAATGATGTTTGGTTTGGGTGGCGAAAAGCGGCGGGGCGGCAGCCCTTCTGGAAATATTGGAGGCGCCTTTCGGGAAGGGATGGGGCCGCGGGCCTTTTTTCTTCGTCGTTCATGCTGTAAACGAAGCGAAAAGGAAATGTGTTCCAATTTTTAGAAAAAATTTTTGGGGGCGCAAGGCAGGGCACTCCCAAGGCTTTTAGCATGATCTGCGGGCCATTGCCCGAAAATAAAAAGCGCCCCTGGCAATTGCTTGCCAAAGGCGCGGAATCCCCGTAAAGGGCAACTTACTTTGATCGTTCCTGGCAATGACTTGCCCAGGGCGCAAGCTCCCCACGAAGGAAAACCTGCTTCGATCGTTCCGGGCAATGACTTGCCAGGAACGCAGCTTTCCCGCAGGGAAAGCCGCCCTGCACCGCTTGCCGGCCGAAAACCGAAAAGGTGCGGCCAGGAAAGCGGTGAAAACCTCGCGCCACAGGCCGCAGGCCTGTGGCGCGAAAAGGCGTTAGCCCTGGTATGCCGGGATCATGCCGATCTCGCGGAACTTGTCGAAGTGGTCGAGGATCTCGGG
>CALWSW010000135.1 GCA_944384305.1 uncultured Christensenellaceae bacterium | reverse complement strand
CCGGGGCTGCGGCAACCGGGTTGGTGGAAGTGACGAATGAACCGCTGCCGGATGCGTCTTCAAACGATCTGCCGGAAGCCCCTTACCCGGGGTGGATCGATTACGCCATGGGCGGCGCGTGCTACTATCTGGTGGAAGCTGCGAAGGATACCGTGGTTTACGCGGTGGAGGGCGGCTCCCCTTATGATGCGCTGGAAGGAAAAAGCCCTGAAGGCGAATGGGCCCCCTTTGTGGAACTGAAGGCCGGAGACCCCCTGATGATGTGCTACCACCCGGGCTACCGCGGGTTTGGGGACGACGAGTGGATCTGCGTCGTGCTGGAGCCGACGAGCTTTTACTTCCGCAGGGGGTATGTGCGGGCTGCGGACCTCAAAAAGAATGAGGAGGGGGAGATCGCCCGCAAGAAGCTGGCCAGCCACACCGAAAGCGATAACGAATTCGACGCGGTGTGGTCAAAAGACGGGGCGGTGCCCATCACCACCGAAGAAGGCGGCGGCGAAACCCTTGCCACTTTGCGGGAAGGGATCGTGCTGCCTGCGGTGTGGGACGAGAAGCTGCCGGGCACGTACGGCGGTTGGGCGAGGGTGCCCACCTATGACGGCATGGGATATGTTGTCGATGAGTCCATTGCCGTGATGTCGGTCGTGACGGAGAGCGGCGGAGACGAAGAGATCATTGGACCGGGGGAAGAAGAAGGCGACGTTCAGGATGGCACGGAAAATACCCCGCTGGAGGACCACGATGAGACCCCGGACGAAGGGGAGGACGATATTCCCGAAGAGGGGGATATGCCGGATGAGTCGGTGGACGTCCCCAAGACCGGCGACGCCGCCCCCGCGGCCGGCTTGGCTCTCTTGTTTGGCCTGGCGCTCTGCGCCTTTGCTCTGAAAAAGGCTGGGGCGAAGTAACAACTATGAGAACGAAGCGGGAACGGTGCAGATTGCTGCGCCGTTCCCCTGCGCGTTTTGGCCAAACCATGACCAGTAAATGGATGGAATGTAAAAGTTTTTAGAAATACTATACGGAGAATGGAAAATTTGTTACGCTGAAAATCGAAAGAAAGACAGTTAAAACGAAAGGAAGAAACAAGTTTTTAAAACACTGCCGCTGTTTGTGTGGAAAGGAGGGCGTAAAATGTGTTGCCTAAAAAAGACGTTGGCCGTGCTGTGTGCAATGCTGTGCTGCGTGGCCTGCCTGGCGGTCCCCTTCCTGGCCGGGGCTGCGGCAACCGGGTTGGTGGAAGTGACGAATGAACCGCTGCCGGATGCGTCTTCAAACGATCTGCCGGAAACCCTGCACCCCGGCTGGATCAGCTACGGCATGGACGGCATGTGCTTCTACCTGGTGGAAGCTGCGCGCGACACCATGGTTTATGCAGCGGTATCAGCCCCCTCTTCCGAGGTGGGGCAAGAAGGCAGCGCCGTGACAGGGTACGCCCCCTTCGTTGAGGTGAAGGCCGGCGACCCCCTGATGATGTGCTACCACCCGGACTACAGCGGCTTCGGGGACGACGAGTGGATCTGCGTTGCGCTGAAGCCCGAAAGATTCGACCTCCGCAGGGGGTACATCCGGGCGGAGGACCTCAAAAAGAACGAAGAGGGGAGCATCGCCCGCAAGAAGCTGGCCAGTCACACCGAAGACTATAACGAATTCGATTCGGTATGGTCGGAAGATGGACCGGTTCCCATTTACGCGGGGGAAGAGGGCGGAGAAGTGATCGGGACCCTGCGGGAAGGGATCGTGCTGCCCTCGGTATGGCACCCCGAATCCCAGATAGCCTATGGTTCCACCGGGGGCGTTGAGACCTACGACGGCGTGGGATATCTTTACGACAGCGTCCGTGGGATGACGATCACTGTAGATTATGAGGGAGAGATCGAGGAAGAAATTGTAGACATAGAAGAAGACGAGGGCGACGTTGGCGAGGGAACGGCGGAGCAGCCGCTGCTGTAAGGGCCCTGCCCCGTGCGGCCGCGCTGCTTTTTGCCCTGCGGGGAAGGAAAAAGGCTTGCCAAAGTCAAGATAAAGTAAAGAAAGAAGGAACGGCGCGGGGTGTTTCGCGCCGTTCCTTTTGTGTAGGTGAGAATGTGAGGGGCTGCCGGGGGTCACTCGCCCAGGGCGACGAGGGCCGCCTGCTCGCCCGCAATGTAGCCGCTGCCAAAGACCCACATGCCGGCGTCGCCGCCAATGGGGTACTCTGCGCCCGTGGCCATGATGTTGCCAAAGCCGTCGTTGCCCGCCACAAAGAGGTTTTCGATGGCGGCGCCGTCTTCGCGCACGGCCTGCATCTTCTCGTTGACCTCTATGCCGCCGCAGGAGCTGATGGCCAGGCCGCAGCACTTCATGATATAGTAGGAGCCGCTTCCGGCGGTGTTTTGTTCGGAAGCGCAGCCGGCTTCGTAGGCCGCGGCAAGGGTGCCGGGTTCAAATCCCAGCAGCTCGTCGCCCGCTTGCAGCGAATCGACCTTCCAGGCAAAGCCCTGGCTTTCGGCCTGCTGCAAAACGGTATCTACCCAGTCGCCCAGCGCCATGCCGGTGGGAATGCCCAGCCCGACGTTCTGGAAGCCCATGGCGTTGCTGGTCAGTCCTTGTTCGGCGTAGGAAGCGAGCTGTTCTTCCGAGTAGACCACGTAGTAGGAGGAACCCAGGGCGTAGGTGCCCATGGCGCCCGAGAAGCCGCCCAGGGGGTTGCCGGCATCGTAATCCTCTGGTCGGAAGGATTCGCCGTTGTTCTGAACGAACACGCCGTCCGGGTTGCAGGCCAGAATGACGGTGAGGTCGTTGGGCGACCACTGCGTGCCGTCCTCTGCGGTCTGCACCTCAAAGGCGGTAATGAACTGCTCGCCCATGCGCTGGTGGCTCATGGGGTAGGCTTCCAGATTGTAGGGCGCGGCCCCGGCGTCCAGCGCCATGCGGATGCCGTCGCCGTCGTTGCCCTGCCAGCCGTAGTACAGCCAGTCGTCGCCGCCGGCGGCCCATTCGTCCATCAGTTCGTCGCTGCCGCCGTAGCCGCCGGTGGCCAGCACCACGGCTTTGGCGGTGATGCGGTAGGCGGTGCCATCGTCGCCTTGCGCCTCTACGCCCACAATGTTGCCGGCATCGTCGTAGAGCAGGTTGGTGGCCGTGGTGTTCAGCAGCGCTTCGCCGCCCGCAGAAAGGTAGTTTTCATACAGTTCGTCGTAGTACTTTTCGGCCTGGTAGTAAGAAAGGCTGGTGCCTTCGCCTGTGGTGCCAAAGGTGGTCACGTCTTCTTCTGCGATCAGGTCGGGGTCGGCAGAGGTGGCGGGCGGGGTCACGTGGTCGCCTTCCGGCAACCCGCCTTCGAGCATCATGCCCATCATGGACTGGGTGAATTGCAGCCCGTACTTCATGGCGAGCGCAATGCCCTGGCCGGAAGCGGGCACCACGGCTTTGTAGGCCTCGGCGTTTACGGGCGTGTACTCGCCGGCGTGGGCTTCGCGGTAGGCGGGGTCGTTCCACTGCGAATCCTCTTCGCCGTGGCGGTGGTTGGCAATGGTTTGGTTGTAGGTGTCTAAAATGACCTGGGTTTCTTCTTCGGTGGTTTCGGGGCTATAGGCCTTGGGCCCGCCGGTCAGCATGGACTGCCCGCCCCAGCGGAAGGTCTTTTCTACGTTCAGCACCGAAGCGCCGCCTTCCAGCGCCGAAAGCGAGGCCACCGCGCCCGAAGCGCCGGCGCCCACCACCACAACGTCGTATTCCAGCTCCACGGTGTCTTCCACCTTTTCAGAAGGCGTCATGAACTGGGCGTTGATGGCGGCGGCGGTCTCCTCTTCGGTGCAGCCGGCGGCGGCAAAGGCCTGCTCCACTGCCGAGCGCACGGCGTTTTTGATGCCGGTAGAGGAGCCTGTTGCGCCGGTGACGGAATCCACGCCGATGCTCTGCAGGCTGAGGATCTCGGGCTCGAGCAATTCAAACGCGCCGGTGCACATGTAGCGGTTCTCGTAGGAGTCCTGGTCGTCTACAAAGTTGTCCACCAGCTCCAACGAGAGGATGCTGCCCTCGTCCACCGTGACGTTGACGGTCACAAAGTCGATGCAGGAGAAGCCGTGCGCCGAACCGGTGTAGGTGCCGGGGGCCATTTCGTAGCTGGCTTCTTCCAACAGGCCGGCCTGGCGCATGGCGTCCTGCAGGGCGGCGATGACGCCGTTGGAGGTGCTGGTCGCCCGAAACAACGTCCACCTGGCCCTGGTTTTCTACAATGGCGGTCTCAAAGTGTTCGATCTGCGCGCCGCCGATGGAGGCGGTCTCGTTGGGCGCGTCGATGCTGCAGGCGGTTATGGCGCCGCCGGCAACTTCAATGGTGACGGTAATGCCGCCCCCAAAGCCGCTTGCGGTGGCCGAGTAGGAAGCGCTTTGCGCGTCTGTTTCGCTCTCTGCCTCTGTGGGCGTGGGAACGGGGGTCTCCTGCGGCTCTTCGGTGGAAGAGCAGGCCGTAACGGCAAACAGCAGGAGCAGAGCAAGGATCAGGGCAATGCTTCGTTTCATGCAGATTCCTCCTCCTGGCCACCCAATGTGGCCGGTTTTAATAATATAGCATGCTATATATATGAAGAAAACACAAAAAGGGTTAGAAAAAAGAAAAAAAGCTACTCCAGCTCGTGCAGCAGGTTGGAGCGAATGATCTTGAGCATCCGCACCAGTTCCTTCTGTTCGGCTTCCGAAAGGCCGGCGGCAAGGATGCGCTCTGATTCGACGATTTCGGCCGCGGCAACGGGATTATCGCTTGCCAGTTTGTCTGGCAAACGGGGGTAAAGGTTCCTGGCCCGGCCGTCGTCGGGGTCGGGCAGACTGACGAGGAAGCCTTTTTCCACCAGCCGCTGCACCAGCCCGACCACCGTGGGGTGGGAGACCCCAAGGAAGGCTTCCACATCCCGCAGGGTGGTGCGCGCGCCCGAGCGCGCGTTGACGAACTGCAGCACTTCCGCCTGCGAGGGCGTCAGCCCCGTGGCCTGAAAGCGCCTGCCCAGCACCCGGCCCAAATCGTCGTAGATCAGTTTGATCAAAAATCCAATGTCGTTTTCTCTGTCCATTCTGTTCGTGTTCTCCAAATATGTAGCAAACTACGTTTTTGATTGTAAGGTATTGGGCAAAACTTGTCAAGAGCAGGTAAGACCAAAGTTTGGCGCAGGAAAAAGGGGTTTTTGGGGGCGGCTGGGGCAAAAGAGCTTTGCGCCTTTGCCTTAAATGGGAGCAAAGCCGGGAAAATGTACGAACATTCCCTGAATTCCTGCGCTTGAGGGCAGCCGGAGTATTGACAAAGTATAGGCTCTGTTTTAGAATATTATCGGTCGCGCCGCATGCGGGTGTAGTTTAGTGGTAGAACTCCAGCTTCCCAAGCTGATAGTGTGGGTTCGATTCCCATCACCCGCTCCAAATAAAAGGAAGCGACGCGCACGGCAGGTATTCTGCCGTACGGTTTCCCGGAAGTTTCTTTACCAAAGCATCAAATGCATGGACTGCAAGGAGGTACCATCCAAAATGGCAAAGGCAAAATTTGAACGCACGAAGCCCCATGTAAACATCGGGACGATCGGCCACGTTGACCACGGCAAGA
>CALWSW010000134.1 GCA_944384305.1 uncultured Christensenellaceae bacterium | reverse complement strand
CCTCCGGCGCAAAGAGCACCGCGCGGAAGCGGAACTCGCCGTTTTGGCAGCTGCACTGAAAGACGCCGTGGTATTTTTTGACCGCCGCCGCAGCGTTTTTGAGGCCCAGGCCGTGCCCTTCGCGCGCGGGCGCAAGGGGAAAGCCCTGCGCGTCGAATTCCACGGGTTGGGGGCAGGGGTTATCCACCGCCACGGTCAGCTTCGCATCGCCCTGGAATTTGGCGGCAACGCGCAGCGCGCGCTGTTCTTTGGGCAGCGCCTGACAGGCGTTCAGGGCGTTTTCCAGGGCGTTGCCCAGCACGGCCGCAAGGTCGTGTTCTTCAAAGGGCAGGTCCTTGGGCAGCAAAATGTCGGCGGCAACGGCGCAGCCCAGATCGTTTGCCCGGCGCAAAGAGGCCGAAAGCAGGGCGTTCAGGGCGGGGTTTTCGCACACCGGGCGGTACTCGGCGGCACTGAGCCGCTCAGAAAGGCCGCCCACGTAGGCCGCCACGCCTTCGGCATCCCCCTGCTCGGCCAGCCCGCTCAACACCTGCAGGTGGTGGCGCATATCGTGCCGGTAGGAACGCCCGGCTTCGACCTTGCCGCGCACCCGCGCGAATTCTTCGCGCTCGGCCGCAAGCTGCCGGGCCGCCTCGCGGGCTTCCTCCTGCAGCCGGGCGATGACCGCCTGCGAACTGACCGCGCGCAGCAGCACCAAAAAGCACCCCAGCGCAAGCAGCAGAAGCAGAACGAGCAGCGTGGGGGAAGCGGCGCTGCTGCAAAAGTAGGAAAGTAGCAGAAGGAGCAAAAAGAGGGGGAAGCAGAACAACAACCGGTCGCCCGGAAGCCGGGGCAGATAGGTCAAAAAGACGGGGCGCAAAAAGCGAATGGCCAGCGCGGCCAGCACCGCGCCGGCGGCGAGCAGGCAGAGCGCAATGGCGAGCCAGGAAGCCGGCCCCACAAGAAAGCGCACCAGCAGCTTTTGCAGCGCCCGCAGCACCAGCCGGGCCAAATACGCCGCCGTCCACGCCGCCATGACGGCAAAGAACCCCCGCGCGAGAGCACGTGCAGCGCGATGGCCGCCGGCAGGTAGGCCGTGAGGGGCAGAAGGGTCAAAACCAGGGTCGCGTCCAGGCCGCAAAGCAGCAGCCCGGCCTGCAGGGCGCACACTGCCGCCGCCGCGCCAAGCCCGGCGGCCCAGGTGGCCGTGCGGGAAAAGCGGGGCTGCACCAGGGCGCAGCAGACCGCGAGGTAAAGCGCAAATACGATCCCTTCCCACAGGAATTATTCCGCTTCGGCAAACAAGGGCAAAGGGCTCCTTTCTTCGCGGGTGGACGGCCGTTGGTTTCAGCAGGGCGAACAACAAAGGCAGGCCGGCAAAAGCAAGCGGGTCTTTTCAAATTGTGAACCACTTTATTTTACTCCTTTTTAGAAAAAGGAGCAACGCACCTGCCGGGGCGGCGGCCCTTTTTGACCGCGTGCCGGAAGCGCTTCTGCCGGGCGTTTTCTGCCAAAGGGCGCCGCGCCGGTCGGGCTGGGCGAAAGAAGGCCCCCGCGAGGGAAGATGTTCCCCAAAAAAGGAAGGCCGCCGCGGGAAATTGGTTCCCGCGGCGGAAAAAAGGCAAAGGGGCAAAAGATCAGTCTTTGAAGAACACGGCGGTGTGGGCGGGCGTGCCCCACAGCCGCAGGAACTCGTCGTCCCACTTGGCGATGTTGAGCTGGAAGCCGGCCTGCTCCTGCACGGTGAGGATCTCGCCCACCATGTTGGCCACGACCGAAATGCCCAGGCCCTCCAGGTACTTCACGCAGTCCTTGTACAGAATGAGCATTTCCATCATGGTAGTAGCGCCCGAGCCGTTGATCATCACAAAGGCTTTGTCGCCCTTTTCGAGCGGAATGTCTTTGACCAGGGCGTTGGTCATGATCTCAACGGTCTCCTTGGCGCTCTTCATGGGCTGGCGGCCGCCACCGCCCTCGCCGTGCTGGCCCATGCCGATCTCCATGTCCTCGTCGCCCAGGTCGCCGAACTCGGCGCCGGTGGCGGGGTGGGTGGCGCAGCGCGCAGCCACGGCAATGGTGGCCATGCTGTCGGCGTAGCGCTGGGCAAGATCGGCCACCTCGTCCAGGCTCTTGCCCTCGCGGGCAGCGGCAGCGGCAATGTGGTACAGCGGAATGGCGCCGGCCAGGCCGCGGCGGTCGTCGGCGTTGGAGCGCGGGGCGTTGGAGATGTCTTCCTGGGTGACCACTTTGCGCACGTTCATGCCGGCCTTGGCGGCCATCTTCATGACCATGTTGCCGCAGAGCATGTCGCCGGCGTGGTTGAGCACCAAGAGCAGCACGCCGTGGCCCTTGTCGGCCTTTTTGAGTGCCTCGAACACCAGCGAGGGGTTGGGCGCGGCAAAAATATCGCCCACCACCTGGATATCGAGCATGCCTTCGCCCACGAAGCCGCACTGAGCGGGTTCGTGGCCGGAACCGCCGAAGGCCACGAGGGTGACGCGGTCGGCGTCCTTGAGCGCGCGGTTGATGACGAGGTGGCCTTCGACTTCCACCAGGTCGCTGAAGGCCATGCCAAAGCCTTCCAGCAGCTCGTCGGTCAGGGTGGCGGGATCGTTGATGAATTTTTTCATCTTCATGGGGGTGCCTCCTTCAAAAATAGCGTGGGTCGCGCGGGGGGATGGGGTGCTTACACGTTCGCCAAACCGGCGAAGAAACGGCTCATGGAGACCGCGCCGGCATCGGGGGTGCCCAGGGTCTGCTCCCCGTAGCTGCGCGCGCGGCCGAATTTGGAAACGAAGTTGCGGCTGTTTTCGGCGCCTTCCTGGGCGGCCTTGGCGGCGGCGGCAAAGAGCGCGGCTTCGTCGCCTGTGCTGTTCAACAGGGCCTCTGTGGCGGGAATGAGGGCGTCCATCATGGTCTTGTCGCCCACCTTGGCCTTGGAGAGGGCCGAAAGCACTTCGAGCGCGTGGCCGAACATGGCCTTGAGGCCGGCAGCATCCACAAAACCGGCGTCGGGCGCGGCTTCCTGCAGGCCGTCGAGCCAGGTGTTCCACAGCGGCACGGCACTGCCGCCGTTGATCATCATCACACCCATGGCGGCGTCGTCGAGCAGGGCCTTGATGGTGCCGCCCGAGGCGTTGGCGATGGCCGCGGCGATCTTGCTCATGGTCAGGCCGTGGTCGGCGTCGCCAAAATGGGAATCGATCTCGGTGAGTTCTTGTTCGGCGTCGATGACGCTTTGTGCGGCAGAACAGAGGCGTTGGTTGAGTTCTTCAAGGGTCATCGCGGCTTCTCCTTTAACATATGATAATATTTAGAGAGGATTGTTGAATAAATGATAACATATGTAATTTTAAAGAGCAAGAGAAATTCAGAAAAAAACCAAAAAACTGCGCGGTACCAAATCTGAGAGGGCGAAAAATGTTAACGAAAGTTATGGTTTGATGTATTCCAAAGAAAAGAGCCCGCAAAAGACCCGGCCGGCAGGCCTGATGCCGGCGGCGCCCCCAAGGGCTAAAAAAGCCTGCGGGAGGTTTATGCCCCGCAGGGGTGTAAGCTGCAATGAAAGGATGAAAGCAAAGGCTTGCCGGCCCTTTTTATGTAAATAAAGAAAGCCTTGAAGCAATGGGACTTTCTGCCGGCGGCCTGCTTTGAACAAAGCCTCCCCAAGCGCACGGCCGGAAACGGCCGGAAAGAAACTACCCCTCAAACGACAGTACCCGCTCGGCCAGCGAATGGGGCAGGCACAATGTTTGCGCGGCGACGAGCCGCAAAAACCCCACCACCGCTTCGGGCCGCAGCAGCGTAGAGCATACCGCCACGGTGCTTTTTGCGCTGCTGAGCTGGGCGATGGAGGCCTGCAGGCCGTTGTCTACCGCCGGTTCTATGATGCGGCCCTTGCGGTCGTAATAGTGGGCCAGCACCCGCCCGGCCGCGCCGTTTTGCGCCAGGCGGGAGCCAAAGCGGTACTCTACGCCCAGATCGGGGTAGGAGAGGTAGTTGGAGATGTTGACGATGGCCAGGTCCATATCGGCCCACTTGGATTCGATGGCCTTGGTGGAATCCAGCCCGCGGGCAAAGCGCGCTTCGGCCTCGGAATCGAAAAAGGCCGGCAGGTACAGGTAGTCGGCCGGCATGCCGGTCTTGCTGGAGAACACGCGGGCGAGCTCGTTGGTGTGGTAGCCGCGGTACGACCCGCCAATGCCGCCGATGAGGGGAAGGATGCGCCCCGGCAAAGGCGCCTTGGCGTCGGGCAGGGTGTCGGCGTAGTCGGCCATGCGGCCGAGCATGGACCCCCAGCCCAGCCCCACGCTGCCGCCGGTACAGCGGGCAAAGCACAGGTCCCACACCGCGGCGGCCACGGCGTTGTTGGTCTCTTCGGCGCTCTTGCCGTCCGGCACCACCAGCACCTGGCGCAGCGAAAAGCGCTGCTTGAGCTGCGCGGCGGCCAGCTCTTCCACACTGCCGGCCGCGTGGATGGTGATGGTGACGATGCCCTTTTGCCGCGCTTCCGAAAGCAGCACGCTCACCAAGGGGCGCGAGACCCCCAGTGCCTTTGCGATCTCGTTCTGCGTCATGTTCTGCTCGTAGTACATCCGCGCGCAGGTGACGAGACGCTCGAGTTTTTTGTCGGGCGAGCGCATGTGAGCCTCCTTGTTGCCATGTGATGGACAAAGTATACCGAAAAAATTAACATTTGTCAAATTCGACTGGCGGTGTTGGGGAAGGCGGCGGGGTTGCGAAACCATGGGAAAGTTGTATACTGCTACTGGTGGGCTTTTTGCCGCAGTTCAGGATGACGAGGTATTGCACATGAAATTCATCGACCTTTCCACGTGGGAACGCGCGCCCTATTACCACGCCCTAAAAAAGGACAACCCCCATTTGACCATCACCTTTGAGCTGGATATTTCGCGCTTTTTGCCGCGGGTCCACGAGCGGGGGCTCTCTTTTACGCGGGCGTTCGTGTACCTGGTTTCGACCTGCGCCAACGGCATCGAGGCCTACCGCTACCGCTTTGTGGAGGGCAAGGTGGCGCTGTACGAGCGCATTGAAAACGTGCTGTACACCTACATGAAAAAGGGCAGCCAGCTCTTTCAGGTGGTCAACGTGCCCCTTACGGGGACGGTGGAGGAGTTTGTAAAACGCGCGGCGGCACTGGAGGCCGAACAGACCACGGCTTTTCCGCCGCCGGTGGGGCCGGATCGCTTCCGCTTTTCCATCGTGCCGTGGATCTCGTACACCCAGGCCATCGTCACGGCCGAGGGCGAGAACGACGCGCCCCTGTTCATTTGGGGCAAGTACCACGAGCGGGAGGGGAAGACGCTGCTTCCCTTTACCATCGGGGCGCACCACGTGTTTGTGGACGGTGTGCACCTGGGGCAGCTGGCCGAAGCGCTGCAGCAGGCGCTGGATGCCTTTTGACCCCCGGCGGGGCCTGCTGGCAGGGCGCTCTGCGAAACCGGAACAGAAAAAGACCTCCTGGCTGAGGAGGTCTTTTTCTGTTCCGGCGTTTTGTGTTCCGGCGCGTTTGTTCGGGCCGGCAGGGCCCTCAAAAACGGTGCGCGGGGAAAAACTGCGGCGCTCAAACCCCCTGGCCGGCCCAATAAGCTTCCTGCAGCGCAGGGGTGCCCGCCGCCTCGCCCGTGGCATCCACGCCGCCTGCAAAAATGGTGCCGGAAAGCTCAGCCCGCTCAAAGCAGTCCACCCAGCCATGCACGGCCTTTTGCGCGCCCTC
>CALWSW010000133.1 GCA_944384305.1 uncultured Christensenellaceae bacterium | reverse complement strand
TTCTGCATATAGCCGGGAATATCGGTGCCGGCCGGGCACTCGGCGGTGCAGGGGGTGGCGTGAGCCTTCATGCCGCCGTAGATGGAGTGGTAACGGTTGTCGCCCAGGATGGCGTAGCACTCCTTGCCACCCTTGCGCATGCAGTCCATGCGGGAACCGATGCTGTGGGGGTAACGGTAGAACCAGCAGCGAACGTCCTGGCAGATGTTGCCGCCGATGGTGGCGACGTTGCGGATGAGGGGCGTGGCCACGGAGCGCGCGGCATCGGCGAGCATGGGGGCCTTGGCCTTGACTTCGTCGGAGTTGACGACGTCCACCAGCTTGGTCAGAGCGCCGATCTCAATGTCGTTGCCCTCGGCCTTGATGTAGTCGCCGCCTTCGATGGTCTTGAGGTCGATGACGGTTTCGGGATAGGTCTCGAGGAGCTTGCCCTTGAGGACGCCCACCAGGTCGGTACCGCCGGCAATGACGACTTTGCTGCCCTTCTTAGCGCCTTTCAGTTCGGAAGCTGCTTCTTCGAACGTAGAGGCCCATTCATGTTCAAAATATTTCATCGATCAATATCCTCCCAATTACTTAAGCCTTGCCGAGGGCCTTGAGAATGACGGCGGGGGTAGCCGGGTATTCCTTGACGTCGACGCCGATAGCGTTGGAGATGGCCATCAGCACCGCGCTTGCGCCGGCCGCGCCGGAGATTTCGCCAATACCCAGAGCCTTGAACATGAAGGAGTCGATCTGGGATTCCATGACGTAGGCGTCATAGGGCGGGAACTCGTTGAAGGTACGCCACTTGTAGTCGATCAGGCTGGAGGAGAGCAGGCGGCCGGTAGAGGGGTCGAGGATGCTCTCTTCGAAGATAGCGGTGTCCACGCAGGCAGAGCCGAAGCCGCCGTGGAGCTGCATTTCAACAGCCTTGGAGTCGATGATCTGGCCGATATCGGTACCGCCGTTCATCTTGACGATGCGGGTGTGACCGGTTTCGAGGTCGACTTCGACTTCCACGAAGACCGCCATGCAGCTGGGGATGTTGAACATCTCCATGTGCTTGCCGTAACCAACGATGCTCAGTTCCTTGGGCGCGAGCTTGAACATGGGAACGGTGAGCTGCGGGTTGTCGCGCACGTAGACATTGAAGTCCTTGGTGTCGAGCTGGTCGACCGAGCGCTTGAAGTACAGGGCGCCCAGTTCCAGAGCCTTCTTCTTGCACTCGAGCGCCGCCAGAGAGACCGCCTTGCCGGTGGTGATGGTGCCGCGCGAGCCGCACAGGCCGTAGTTGGAGGGGTTGAACTTGGTGCCGGGCTCGGTGATGAACACCTTTTCCACAGGCACGTTCAGCACTTCGGCAACAACCTTGCAGGCGTTGCTGCGGGTGCCCATGCCGGATTCGGTGATGTCGCACTCGATGATGGCCGTAGAAGCGCGGTGGCCGCCGACCAGGTCGGGAACGATGCGGACGATGGCTTCGGTGTTGTCTTCGTTGATGTCGGCGTTGCCGATGACGCCCATGCCGACGCCGTAGGCCTTGTTGCCTTCCACGCGGGTGGGGATGTTCCAGCCCTTCCACTTTTCGCCCCAGCCGAAGCGGTCGGCCGCGCCCTGCATGGCCTCGGGGAAGAACAGCGAGGAGCGGCTCTGCCACCAGCGGCCGTCACGCCAAATGAAGCGGTCTCCGGGAGCGATGTAGTTCTTCTTGAACACGTCGAGCGGATTGAAGTTGCCTTCCTTCATGGCAGTGCACATGAGGCGCTCGAGGCAGCTGTTCAGCTCCTGCCCGCCGTAACCGCGGACGATACCGGCCTGCTGCTTGTTGGTGACGGCGATGTGACTGTCCATGTACCAGTTCTGGCACTTGGCACACACAAGCTGCGCCTCGCCCAGACCGACGCCGACCTGGCCCTGCACGGAGTCGGCGATGGCGCCGGTGTCGACCAGCCAGTCGCCTTCCACAGCGGTGACGAGGCCTTCTTTGTCCATGCCGATCTTGGCGGTGATGGTGCTGCCCAGGCGGACTTCATAGGCCATGAGCTGCTCTTCTTTGGTAAGGACCATCTTCACCGGGCGCTTGGTGGAAAGAGCCAGCATAGCGGCCGAAAGAACGGTGGTCATGAGGGACTGCTTGTTGCCGTAGCTGCCGCCGACGTTAAAGGTCTTGACGCTGAGGTTGGAACCGGGGATACGGCCTTCGCCCATCAGCTTCAGAATGTGGGCAGACTGCGAAGACGCCCAGATGGTGTACTCGTTGTTGCCTTCGAACTTCGCGATGCAGCAGGGGGTCTCGGGGGCGAGGGGGCAGGGCATTTTGTCGAACGCGACTTTGTCTTCAGCCACGTAAGCGGCTTCTTCAAAGCCCTTCTGCACATCGCCGCGGATGATCTGCCACCACGGGCCGTCGGGCTGGAAGTACTTGATGCCGTTGTCCACGTGGTTGCCCTTGAAGCGGGGGTACAGCTCGGGGGCGCCTTCCTTCAGGGCCTCTTCTGCGCTGTACACGGGGGTGAGCTGTTCGTATTCGACGTCGATGAGGTCGATGGCCTCTTCGGCGATCTCCACGGTGTCGGCGGCGATCAGAGCCACCAGGTCGCCCACGTAAAAGACCTTATCTTCGAGGAGCAGGCGGTGCACCGGCAGGCCCAGGCCCCACTTTTCGGGCATGTTCTTGTGGGTGATGACGGCGCGCACGCCGGGGAGCGCTTCGGCCTTGGAGGTGTCGATGGACACGATCTTTGCGTGGGGGTAGGGGCTCCTCTTGGTCTTGCCGTAGAGCTGGTGCGGTACGTTGAAGTCGTCAAGGAAGATCGCCTTGCCGGTCACGATATCGCGCGCCTCTTTACGGGGCATGTATTTGCCGATGTGACGGTAATTCGGCTGTTTTACGTCGCGGTAATTCATTTTGCTCATTCTGGCGATTCCTCCTTAGTCGAGCGTGTTGCCGTTGTCGAAACCGTTGGCAAAGGGGCTGGGGAACAGTTCCTGCCGCACGGGGATGGGGTCGACGACGTCGTCGTTGGCCCGGTGCATCACGGCGGTGTGGTCTTCACCGTTGCCGGCCACGCGGTTGATGGCGCGCAGCACCGTGTACTGGCTGATGCAGCGGCAGTAGTTGCCGCTCATGGCTTCCTTGATCTCCTCTTCGGTGGGATGCGGGTTGGAGATCAGCAGGGACTTGGCGGCCATGATGATGCCGGGGGTGCAGTAGCCGCACTGGAAGGCGTACTCGTCGATGAACGCCTGCTGCAGGGGGTCGAGCCCGGTGACCGGGTCCTCGAGACCTTCGATGGTGACGATGTTCTTGCCGTCGCACTCACAGGTGAGGAGCATGCAAGACGTGACGCCACGGTTGTCCATCAGAACGGTGCAGCAGCCGCACGCGCCCTCGCTGCAGGATTCCTTCGAGCCGGTGAGCTGAAGGCGCTTGCGCAGGGTCTCCGAAAGGGTCTCAGACGGCGGAACTTCGCCGTAACCGGTCCCGATGGAGAAACGGTACTCTCTGCCGTTGATGGTCATGGTGACATATTGCTTTTTCATGAGCGGTGATTCCTCCTGGGCATGAGATAAACTGAACGGTCAGGACAGACAATACATGGAACTCGTACCGGCGGGATCCGTTAAAAAACCTTGCTCTTTTATATGAAGGGACAAAGAATTAACGAATTGGTCGGTCGTTTGACTTAATCCTAGCACAAGTTAGCTAGATAATCAATTAGTTAACGAAGGTTGTCATTATACTATTTTGAGAATAAAGACAAAGTCGTTTTGTGAAGTTTAATGGGATAAACTGTGATTTTGTAGCAAAGATATCCAACGGCTTGACGGGCAACGACAATTCAGGCATAATACTTGTGAAAGGGAACAAGCTCTGCCGGCGCTGCCGGCCCCCTCTGTTTTACCGCTTGAAAACTCTATAAAGTTAAAAGGAAAGATCCAGGAATAGAAATGAAAAGAAGAGATTCTGCGCGCTGGGCGTTTGCCCTGGTGCTTTTGGCGGCGGCCCTTTGCCTGGCTGCCTGCGGCGCGGGGGACGGCCTTGCGGGCGATTGGACGCTGAAGGAGATCTCCGCAGGCGGCGTGACCGTGAGCGCCGGGGATTTGCAGAACATGGGCGCAGGGGCGGAGGCGGCAGACATTTCCTTTACCTTCCGCAAAGACGGCACGGTAAAAGCCAGCATTGCGGGGGAACAGAAGGAGGGCACGTACGAGCTGGAAGGAACGGAGGTCACGGTCACCACGGAGGACGGCCTGAGCCAGCGCATGACCTACGACGCCGGCGCGCGCACCCTCACCATTTCCGATTCGGGCACGACCTATGTGCTCGTTCCCGGCACGGGCGAAGGGCTTGCCCTGCCGCTGGCCCCGCTGCCGTAACGGGCCTGCGCTGTGTTGCCCGGCGCAGAAGCCGGGAAACAAAAAGATAAAAGTTTTATGGACGACGTCCATATTGCTGCAAACGATCATTTTTTATGGAGGATCAACATCATGAAAAAGACGACTGTGCTCAAAAGTGCTGCTGCGCTGGCTCTGGCGCTGGCAATGGTGCTCTGCCTGGCCGCTTGCGGCGGCTCGCCCCAGGGCGTGGAGGGCAGCTGGAAGCTGAAGTCCATGGAGATCGCCGGCATGACCATCGACATCGACGAGCTCGCCAACACGGCTGGTTCTTTGGGCATCGACCCCAGCTCGATGGACATGAGCTTCAACTTCAAGGGCGACGGCACCGTGACCATGAGCGCTTCGGGCGTGACCTCGGAAGGCACCTACACCATGAGCGGTTCTAATGTGGACGTGACCTTTGAGGGAGAGACCCAGACGATGACCCTCGACACGGCGGCGGGCACGCTGACCCTTTCGGAACCCACCAGCGGCGCTGTGATGGTCTTTGGCCGTTGACAGGCACTGGATTTTTCAATGAAAACCTGCCAGCCGGCAAACGCCGGCTGGTTTTTCTGTAGGGCGTTGCGCAGTCCTGGACGCTTCTTTTTGGAGGATAGGCAGGGGCCGTGCTCCTGAAGGGGCTTTCTTTTAAGCCGGGGCGGCCCCGGCGGGGATTTTTTTGCGGCCCAAAGCCCACCCCACATATTTTCGCTTTGCTCGATTCAGGGGGGGCCGGCGGGGGCGGTTTTTTGCGGGGCATTGGACAAGCCCCGGGTGCCTTTTTTATTTTGTAGGCAGAGGGTTGTTCTTCTGAAGAAGCCGCTTTTTTGCCGGGGCGGCCCCGGCGGGGCTCTTTTTTGCGGCCGAAGTTCCAATACGCTATCTCGGCCCTTCCCCGCAAGGCACGATCTCGCTTCGCGCGATCGGCGGGGCCCCTGGGCCTCGGGCGCATTGGGAACTTGGCCGCGCGCAAAGGCGCACTACCGGCAAGGTTTTGCAAGCAGTTTTGTTTGAGGACCCAGCAAGCCGCCCCGGCGGAGAACGAAAAACGGCCCCGGAGGGTGTTCCGGGGCCGTGGTAGGTGGGCGGTAGGTTGGATCAAAAGGGGGTTACTTTGCGCGGGCTTTCTTTAAAACCACCGCGCAGGCGGCAAGGCCGAGCACAAGGGCCAGGGCGGTAGAGGGCAGGCTGTCGCCGGTCTTGGGCACGTCCACGGGTTCTTCTTCGGCAGGCGTTTCGCCTTCCTCGGGGAGTTCTTCCAGGCCTTCTTCGGGCAGGTCTCCCTCTTCCGAGGGGGTGTTTTCGGTGCCTTCCTGAACGTCGCCTTCCTCTTCGCCGGGGTCAATGATCTCTTCTTCGCCGGGAACAATGTCCATGCCGGGCAGCACGGTCACCGTTACGGGGTCAAGGCGCACTTCC
>CALWSW010000132.1 GCA_944384305.1 uncultured Christensenellaceae bacterium | reverse complement strand
GCGGGGGGCCCGGGCGAGCTGCTGGCCATCGCGCGCGCGCTGCGCGCCGCGCGCTTTGCGCGCGAAGCGCTGTGTGAAGAGGGCAGAACGGGGGTTTTGACCAACATGGCCGCCGCCCTGTTTTCTGCTCGCGCGCTGGAAGAGGAGATCTTCCGCTGCATCCTCTCGGAAGACGAGATCGCCGATTCCGCCAGCCCTGCGCTTTCTGATTTGCGGCGGCGCATTCGGGGGTGCAACGACCGTGTGCGGGACAAATTGAACGCCATTCTGCACTCCTCCACTTACAAAAACTGCCTCATGGACCCCATCATCACCATGAGGAACGGCCGTTACGTGCTGCCTGTAAAGCAGGAATACCGCTCGGCCATTCCCGGTTTGCTGCACGACCAGTCCGGTTCTGGCGCAACGCTTTTTATTGAACCGGCGGCGGTGGTGGAGATCGGCAACGAGCTTAAAAAGCTGCTTTCGGAAGAACAGGAAGAGATTCAGCGCATCCTTTCGGCACTCACGCAGCGACTTGCGCCCGATGCGCAGGCCCTGCTCGCCACGCTGGATGTTTTGGCTGAGCTGGACACCATTTTTGCCAAGGCCAAGCTTGCGCGCGCAATGAAGGCGGTGCGCCCGGAGCTCAACAGTGCGGGGTATCTGCGCATCGTCTCCGGCCGCCATCCCCTCATCGACCCCGCTTCGGTCGTTCCCATCGACGTGTGGCTGGGCAGGGAATTCCGCACGCTCATCATCACCGGCCCCAACACCGGCGGCAAGACCGTTACCCTAAAGACCGTGGGGCTCTTTACCCTCATGGCGCAGGCGGGGCTGTTCGTGCCGGCGCAAAGCGGCACAGAGCTTTCGGTGTTCGAGCGCGTGTTTGCCGACATTGGCGACGAGCAGTCCATCGAGCAGTCTCTCTCGACCTTTTCGTCGCATATGAAAAACATCGTCGACCTTTTGAAGGAGGCCGACGAGCATTCGCTCGTTCTAGTGGACGAGCTGGGCAGCGGCACTGACCCGGTGGAAGGCGCGGCGCTGGCCATGAGCGTTTTAGAAGA
This sequence comes from uncultured Christensenellaceae bacterium, assembly GCA_944384305.1. Taxonomy (GTDB): domain Bacteria; phylum Bacillota; class Clostridia; order Christensenellales; family CALWSW01; genus CALWSW01. The sequence goes on along the minus strand of CALWSW010000132.1, from coordinate 4,763 downwards.
GCTGCACGACCGCCGCACCCGCACGCTGGCAACCACGCACTATTCTGAGCTCAAGGCCTTTGCCCTTACCCATGAGGGCATGGAAAACGCCTGCATGGAATTCGATTTGGCGACCTTGCGTCCGACTTACCGGCTTTACGTGGGCATTCCGGGCAAGAGCAACGCCTTTGAAATCTCCAAGAAGCTCGGACTGCCCGAGCACATCATAGAAAACGCGAAAAAACACCTCAGCGGGCGGGACATCAGCTTTGAAGACGCCATTTCCGGCGCCGAGAGCCAGCGCCGCATTGCAGAAGAAGAACGCCGGTTGGCAGAAGAGGCCCGCGCCGAGCTCTACCGCTTGCGCGACGAGACCGAAAGGGAGCGCAAAAAAGTGGCCGACCAGCGCGAAAAGGCCTTGAAGCGCGCCCGTGAAGAATCCCGCGCCATTTTGCAAAACGCCCGCGAAGAGAGCGAGCGCATCATCAAAGAGCTGCGGCTGGCGCAGGCCGAAAAGGGCGCAGGGCAGTCCCGCGCGGTGCAAAAAGCGCGCGACGAGCTGCGGAGTGCTGCCGAAAAACTGCAGGACAGCGCGGCCGAAAACGACGCGCTCGCCGCCGCGTCGCCGCCAAAGACCGTTGCTGTGGGCGACGTGGTGCGCCTGATCCGCTTCGGCAGCGACGCAACGGTGGTCACCCCGCCCGATGCCAAGGGCGAATTGACGGTTGCTGCCGGCGTCATGAAAATGAACGTGCGCTTAAGCGATATTCGCCCTGTGCGCCAGGACGCCAAGAAAAAACAAAAAAAGACGGCTTCGACTGCTTCGGTGCAGCGCTCCAGCGTGGCGAATTCCCTGGAGATCGACGTGCGCGGCCAAACGGTGGAAGAGGCCATTTTGGAAGTGGACCGGTATTTGGACACGGCCTTCCTCTCCGGCCTGCACGAGATCAGCATCATCCATGGCAAGGGAACGGGTGCGCTGCGCGCCGGCCTGCACGACTATTTAAAGCGCAACAAACACGTAAAGACCTTCCGGCTGGGCGCCTTTGGCGAGGGTGAAGCCGGCGTAACGGTGGTGACGTTAAAATGAAAGAGCAAACGCCTGAATTTTTGGTTTCAGCCTGCCTGTGCGGGCTTCCCTGCCGGTACGACGGCAAGTCAAAGCCGGTAGAGGATGTGCGCAGGCTGTGGGAAGAAGGCCGGGCGCTGCCCTTTTGCCCCGAGCAGGCCGGGGGGCTGAAGATTCCCCGCGAGCCTTCCGAAATTCAAAATGGCGACGGGGCCGACGTGTTGTCCGGCAGGGCAAAGGTTCTTTCCCGTTCGGGGGAAGACGTAACCGAACACTACTTAAAAGGCGCGCGGCTCGCCTTAAAAGCGTGTAAAAAAATGGGCATTTGCAAAGCCGTTTTAAAATCCAAAAGTCCGTCCTGCGGGTGTTATACGATCCACGACGGCAGCTTTACAGACGCCATGCGCCCCGGCATGGGGGTAACGGCGGCGCTTCTTGCAAAAGAGGGCATTCGGGTCTGCTCAGAGGAGGATGACTATGAAGGATAATAACACCATTTTGATGATCGACGACGACAAGAATATGTGCCGCATCGTCAGCCTGTACCTGGAAAAAGAGGGTTTTACGGTAGAGACCGTGAACGACGGCGCAGAGGGCTTGAAGCGCTTTTTGGAACTGCAGCCCGAAATGGTGCTGCTCGACATCATGCTGCCCAGCATGGACGGCTGGCAGATCTGCCGGGAGATCCGGGCCAACAGTGACGTTCCCATCATCATGCTCACCGCAAAAGGCGAGGTGTTCGACAAAATTCTGGGCCTGGAGCTGGGTGCAGACGACTATTTGGCCAAGCCCTTCGACCCTAAGGAACTGGTCGCCCGCGTCAAGGCGGTCATTCGCCGCAGCGCCAAGCAGGGCGAGGAAGAAAACAAGGTCTCGTTCGACAGGCTCGAGGTCAACTTGGGCAACTACAGCGTGGTGTGCGACGGCAAAGAGCTGGAAATGCCTCCCAAAGAGATCGAACTGCTGTACTTTTTGGCCAGCCACTCCAACAAAGTTTTTACCCGCGAGCAGCTCTTGGAGCAGGTGTGGGGGTTCGACTACTTCGGCGATTCCCGTACGGTGGATGTGCACATCAAGCGCATCCGCGAAAAGCTCACCCCTACCGACGTCAACTGGCAGGTCAAGACCGTGTGGGGCGTTGGCTACAAGTTTGAGGTGAAGTGACGGGGCTGCCTGCAAAACAGGCCGTTGCTTTTCCTTCAGAAAAGCTCTGCGGATCTGACGATCCAATTGCCGGATTCGATCGCACAAGTTCTGAAACCACCGTTGCTCTAAAAAAGATGTTTCCGTGCGTCTGTTTTGCAGCGGACTCCAAAAATATTAGCCCTGCAGAAAGGAGTGCCAGCTCAGCTAAGGCCCATGTTCAAGTCGGTTTTTTCGCGCATGCTCTTTACCTATCTGGTGATTGTGCTGCTCACCACGCTCGTGCTGGGCTTTTTGGTGGGGCAGCTCTTTCGCGACCAGTATTACAACGAGCGCGTGGACGACATGGTGCGCGAAGCCGAGGAGACCAACAACATCATTGCAGAGCGCTATTACGACGGTTCCGACCGCGCTTCGGCCCTGAGCGAACTGCAGGTCATAGCCCGCAAGTATGACGCCTACATCTGGGTCATAGACTCACACGGCATTCTGCGGGTCAACGACCCCCTAGACGGCGAGCGCTGGGCAGAAAACACCGAGTTCAACCTGCAGGACACGCTTTCGGACGTGATAGAAAGCGGCAACATCATCCGTACCACCGGGTTTTTCGGCGACGCTTTTGGTGTCGAGGTCATGACCATCGGCCGTCCGCTCTATATCGAAGGGCGGGTGGAAGGCGCCATCTACATCCACACCATGCTGGACGATATCCAGCAGTCTGTGCTGAAAATTTACGAAAATGTCTTCAGCTCGGCCGTCATTGCGCTGCTGGTGGCGCTCGTTCTGGTCTCGTGGTCGGCGCGGCGCTTTACCGAGCCCCTTTCGCGCATGAACGAGGCCGCCCAGCGCTACGCCAAGGGCGACTTTACCGAGCGCGTGCCGGTGCGCACCAAAGACGAGATTGGCACGCTTTCCAAAACCTTCAACACCATGGCCAACGAGCTGGAGAGCCTGGAAAACCTGCGCCGCAGCTTTGTGGCCAACGCCTCGCACGAAATGAAGGCGCCGCTCGCCGCCATGCGCGGCTTTTTAGAGGCCATGCTCGATGGCTCCATCCCCAAGGAAGAACACCCGGAGTATATGCAGATCGTGCTGGACGAGACCAAGCGCCTGACGAATCTGGTGGGGAACCTTTTGGACCTTTCCAAGATCGAGTCGGGCAGCGTGCCGCTTCACAAAACCGTGTTCGACCTCAACGAGCTTACCGCCAGAACGCTTTTGACTTTTGAAGGCCGCATCGACGAAAAGGCCATCAACGTCAACGTCCAGTTCAAAAACGACTACTGCTACGTGAACGCCGATGCAGACATGATCACCCAGGTGTTGAGAAACCTGCTGGATAACGCTATCAAATTTACGCCGCAGGGCGGCACCATTACGGTGTGGACCTACTGCGGCAAAAAAAAGGCCTACGTTGCCGTAAAGGACACTGGCTGCGGCATTCCCGCAGAGGATCTGGAAAATGTGTGGACCCGCTTCTTTAAGGTAGAAAAGGCCCATACTCCCGGCAGCGAGGGCACGGGGCTGGGGCTTTCGATCGTGCGGAAGATCATAGAACAGCACGATTCCAAAATTTACGTGACCAGCAAGGTGGGCAAGGGCACTAACTTCTGTTTTGAACTGCCGCTTTCCAACAAGCGCCCCAAGCGCCCCGGCCGGCAGGAAGAGACCGCGGCGGAAGCCGGGCCCGAAAAGGCTCACAGGGAAACCGCCAAAAAAGAGGAACCAAAAAAGGATAAGCACTAACAACACGAAGGCCGCAACGCTTGCCGCCGCTGCGCCGGAAACGAGGGATAACTTTGCGAAACGATAACCAGGAACGCTACAGCAGCTTTACCCCCGGGTTTTACGGGTTTGAAACACCCGCGCCCGCTACGCCCAAGCGCCGCTTTGGCTTTGGCGCGCTCACGGCCTGCGCGGTGCTGTTTTTGATCCTCGGCCTGATTGGCGGCGCGGTACTGATGCGCCTGACCTCTTTGGACCATTATTACGGCCAGTACGCCGAGGCGGCGGGCGATCAGGAGGAAGGGGATCTGCCCGCAGGCACGCCCCAGCCGGAAGGGCCCGAAGACCGCCCGGCCGTGACCGTGCAGCCCGACCCTCTGCCCGAGCGTGAGGAACTGCCCGTGCCAGCATTGGGCAGCGACACGCTGCCCAACATCGGCGAGGAAAACCGTGCGCGCGACATTGCCGACCAGGTGGGCCCCAGCGTGGTGAGCGTGACGGCCGGCTGGGTGTACGAAAGCCAGGTGACCGGCAAAGAGATTCGGGAAGATGTTTCGGCGGGTTCGGGCATCGTGCTCACGTCAGACGGCTATATCGTGACCAACGAGCACATCATTGCCGGCTGCGATTACTATTGTGCAACGGTAGGGGGCGTGGATTATGACGCCGTGCTTTTGGGAAGCGACGCTCAGGCCGACATCGCTGTGCTGAAGATCGAAGCCGAGGGCCTGACCCCCGCTGCCATTGGCGATTCTTCGCTGGTGCGCGCCGGTGACTACGCGGCGGCCATCGGCAATTCGCTGGGCACGCTTCCGGGCTCCATCACCCAGGGCATCGTCACCGGGCT
>CALWSW010000131.1 GCA_944384305.1 uncultured Christensenellaceae bacterium | reverse complement strand
GGCCCAAAAGTGTGTGGAAGGCGCACCTTGCGGTTTATGGCAGGGCGTACCTGGCGGGCGCCTGTGTGGCGTTCACCGGTGCGATCGCCGGCGGCGCAGGGGCAATGGCGGCCGGGGGAGCGCTGTACCGCTCCGCGGCGGAGTCGGCGCTTGCCTCTTTGCTGACAGGCGGGGCGGCGCAGGGCTTTTTGCGGGCGCTGTGGGTGGCGCTGTGCTTTTATGTGCTGGTGGCGGCCGGCGGCGCGCACTGGGCGGTCGCGCCTTTTTCTGTGCTGTTTATGGCGCTGTGGGGCGTGCCGGTGGGGTGCGCCTGCGCATTGCTGTGGCAACAGGGCACACAGGGTGCGCTCTGCGCGGTGCTCTGCGCGGCGCTGGGGGCGCTTGTAAAACTGCCGGCAATGCTGCGCGCCTGGGTGGTCATGTTAAAGGGCGCGCACAGCTCGCTCAAAAAGCTGCCCCGTCCGCCCTGCCTGCAGGAAGCGCTCGCCGGCGCGCTGCTGCTCTTGCCGGCCTGCCTTTTGCAGGTCTATGTGCTGCCGGCGCTGTTTCGAACGGCCGCAGCGTGGTTTTAAGCACTTTTTGCCGACGAAGGCCCAAAAATGTGCTATGATAGTTCCGTTGGCCCTGCGGGGCAAAAAGAAGGATCAGAACATGAAGAACAGAAAAGTCATTCTCATCGTGCTCGACAGCGCCGGCTGCGGCGCCATGCCCGACGCCGCGGCGTTTGGCGACGCGGGAGCGGATACGCTCGGGCACATCATTCAAAATTACGGCCTGCGTTCCCCCAACATGGACGCGCTCGGCCTGCGGAACATTCGGGGGACGAGCTTTTATGCGCCGCGGCAGGGCGTGCTGGCCGCCTACGGCAGGGCGGCGGAAAAGACCCATGCCAAGGACACTACCTGCGGGCATTTTGAGATCGCCGGTTTTGTGATGGAACAGCCCTTCCGCACCTACCCCAACGGCTTTCCCGACCGCGTGATGCGGGAGTTTGAGCGCCGCATCGGCAGAAAGACATTGGGCAATTGCGTGGCTTCGGGTACGCAGATCATTCAGGAGCTGGGGGAAGAACACCAAAGGACGGGCTGGCCCATCGTTTACACCTCGGCCGACAGCGTGTTTCAGGTGGCTGCGCACGAAGAGGTCATCCCGCTCGGGGAACTGTACGGTATCTGCCGCACGGCGAGGAAGCTCTTGATGGGCGGCGACCTGGTGGGCAGGGTGATCGCCCGGCCCTTTGTGGGCGAGCCGGGCGCATATGTGCGCACCGAACACCGGCGGGACTTTGCCCTGCCGCCCGAGGAGGACACCGTGCTCAACGCCATTGCAAACGCCGGGATGGACGTGGTGGGCGTTGGAAAGATCGAAGATATCTTTTGCAGGAGCGGCATTACCCAAACGGATCACACCACCAACAACCATGACGGCATCGAGGCGGCGGTGCGGTATGCGGCCGACCGCTCGATCAGGGGGCTGGTGTTCGTCAATCTGGTGGATTTCGACATGCTCTACGGCCACCGCGACGACCCCGTGGGCTACAAAAATGCCCTGGAGTATTTTGGTAAGAACCTACCTCGGGTTCTTTCGGCCATGGGGGAGGAGGACCTTTTGATCCTCACGGCTGACCACGGCTGCGACCCCTGTTTTCCCGGCACCGACCACACGCGGGAGTACATCCCCATTCTGGCGTATTCGCCGGCGCGCGCGGGCGGAGAGGACCTTGGCACGCGCACGAGCTTCGTTGATATTGCAGCTACGGCGGCGGCGTGGCTGGGGGTGCCCTGGCACACCGGCACCCCCTTTTTTACCCCGCCTAACTGAAGACAAAAGGAGACCAAAATGGCACACGAGTTGGATTTGAACCGCATTTTGAACGACGCGCTGGCGGCCGTGCGGGCGCGCACCAGCCTGCAGCCCGAGGTCGGGCTGGTGCTCGGCAGCGGGCTGGGCGGCTACGCCGACCTGCTGGAAGAGCCGGTGGCCATTCCCTACTGCGAGCTGCCGGGATTTCCTGTTTCTACGGTGATGGGGCACCGCTCCCGCTTTGTGCTGGGCAAGCGCTTCGGCAAATGGGTTATAGCCATGCAGGGGCGCTTCCACAACTACGAGGGCTACACCCAGCGCCAGATCTCTTTGCCCATTCGCTTGATGAAACGGCTGGGGGTACAAAAGTTGCTCGTAACGGGCGCGGCCGGCGGCATCCGCGAGGACTTGGCAAGCGGCGCACTCGTTGCCATTGCCGACCACATCAACTATTCGGGGGACAACCCCCTGGTGGGGGAAAACCTCGAAGAGTTCGGCCCCCGCTTCCCCGATATGAGCGATGCTTACAGCGCGGCGCTGCGGAAAAAGCTCCTTGGCTGCGCGCGGGAAAACGGCATCGACCTGCGCGAAGGGGTGTACATCATGTTCAAGGGCCCCAGCTACGAGACCCCGGCCGAGATCCGCATGGCGCGCGCCATGGGCGCGGACGTCGTGGGCATGTCGGTCGTGCCGGAAGCCATCACCGCCAACCACTGCGGCATGCAGGTGCTGGGCGTGGCCTGCGTGACCAACATGGCCGCGGGCGTGCTGCCGCAGGCGCTGGATCACGCCGAGGTCATGGCCACGGCAGAGCGCGTGGCCGGCGAGTTCACCAGAGTGGTGGACCATGTGCTGAGCGACGTGTTTTAAAAACCAGCCGGGCGCGGCAGAAACGATGAGCAGCAGGCCGCACCCATTGCACAACGGCACCGAATTGCCGTTATTCGCCTCGCATAGGCCTTTTCTGCACACGCAAACTAACCTTACCTGGAATAAGACAAAGGGCGCCAAGGGCGGCCAAAACAACGGGAGGTTAGGAAGTTATGAAAAGGAGCATGCGGGGCGCTGCGCTTCTGGCGGCGGTGCTCGTGGCGTTTTCCGGCTACGGCAGCCGCTCGCGCGCAGAGGAAACGGCAAATGGAACGCCGGAAGTGAGCGCGGAGTCGGCCATTTTGATTGAAGCCGCGACCGGAACGGTGCTGTATGAAAAAAACGCCGATGAACCGGTCGATATGGCGGGCGCCGTGAAGATCATGAGCGGGCTGCTGGTAGCGGAGGCGCTGGAAAGCGGAACGCTGCAGGAAGAGCAGGAGATCGCCGTGAGCGGTTCGGCCGCCGGCGCGGGCGGCATGAGCGCGTTTTTGGACCGCGGGGAAAGCTACCCTGCCGGCACGCTGTTTGACGCCATGATGATGATCTCGGCGAACGACGCCTGTTTGGCGCTTGCCGAGGCGGTCTCGGGCAGTGCCGAGGGGTTCGTGCAGGCCATGAATGAGCGCGCAAGGGCGCTTTCGGTCGCGCCGGTGTTCGTCAACCCCACTGGGCACAACGCAGAAGGCCAGGCGATGACGGCGCGCGAGGCGGCAGTCATCGCCCGCGAGCTGGCCGGGCACGCGCGGGCGCTCGAAGCGGCCAAGGTGTATTCCGACACCCTGGTGCACAGCGACGGCCGTGAGACCGAGCTGGTGAACCCCAACCGCTTGGTGCGCTTTTACAGCGGCTGCGACGGCCTGGCGACCGGCTCAAACAGCACGGCGGGTTACAGCGGCGTGTTTACGGCAGAGCGCGAGGGCGAGCGGTACATTGCCGTGGTGGCGGGCGCGCGGAACAGCGACGCCCGTTCAGCAGACGCGCAGGCCCTGCTCGACTACGCTTTTGACAACTTCGAGACCGTGGTGGCCATAGAGGAAGGCAAGGGTGTGGCGCGGGATGTGGCGGTAACGGGCGGCAGGCAAAAGACCGTGCACGGCGTGGCAGGGCAGACCTGCAGGCTGGTCGTTCCCAAGGGCTCTGCCGGGCAGATCACCAAGGAAGTAACGCTCTTTGGCACACCGGAAGCGCCGGTGGCGCGCGGGGCAGAGCTGGGAGAGCTCACCGTTAAAATGGAAGGAGAGGTCGTGGCGCGTGTGCCGGTGGTGGCGGTAGAAGCCGTGGAAAAGGCGACGGTTCTGAGCGGTATTCGGGCCATGATGCTCTGCTGGATCGGGTGCTGACAACGCCGGGCCAGGCCGCGCGGGTTTTATTTGCTCTTCTAAAAGGGGCCTGCAGCGGCCCTTTTTTGTTGGTGAAAAAGGGGGCGCGGTGCTTTTATTGACATCAACGCTTTAGCGTGATAAAATCCTGTTGAAAAGTTTTCATTTTGCAGCAAGGAGGATTTATCCGTTGAGACCGTGGGAAAAAACCGAAATCAACGAGCGCGGAAACATGACTTTTGCCGGCTGCGACCTGGTGGAGCTGGCCAAGGAGTATGGAACGCCGCTTTACGTGTTGGACGAGCAAGCCGTAAGGAAGGTTTGCCGGGGGTTTGTAGGTTGCTTTGAGCGCACCGGCGCAAAGGGCCGGGTGTATTACGCCAGCAAGGCGCTTTCCACCGCGGCGATCTACAAGATCGCCGCGCAGGAAGGCCTGGGGGCGGACGTTGTCTCGGGCGGCGAACTGTACACCGCGCTTTCTGCCGGCTTCCCGGCAGAAAACATTGAGCTGCACGGCAATAACAAGACCCTGCCCGAGATCGAGATGGCCCTTAGGGCGGGCGTGCACGCCTTGGTGGTGGACAGCCACGAGGAGATCGGGCTGATCGATTCGGCCGCCGCCTCGCTGGGTGTGACGGCCTGTGTGTCGCTGCGCGTCAAGCCCGGGGTAGAGGCCCATACCCACGAATACGTCATGACGGGCATTGACGACTGCAAGTTCGGCCTGGGCATTGACGACGGCGAGGCGCTGCGCGCCGTGCGCGAGATCGCGAGCTGCAAGAACCTAAAGCTGGTGGGGCTGCACTGCCACATCGGCTCGCAGATCTTTGAGCTGGAGCCCTTTTTGATCGCTGCCGACCGCATGGTGGAGTTTGCCGCCAGCGTGCGGGAGACCTGCGGCATCGCTGTAGAGGAGATCAACATGGGCGGCGGATACGGCATTATGTACACCGAGGCCGACGCGCCCATGGAGCCTTACGACTATTTGGAACAGCTTCTCACCCGCCTGCTTGCGCGCTGCAAAGAAGCGGGGCTTGACGGTATGCGCTTTGCCGTGGAACCCGGCCGCTCGATCGTGGGCGAGGCGGGGCTGACCCTTTACACCGTGGGCACGGTCAAGCACATCCCCAACGTCCGCACCTACGTGAGCGTGGACGGCGGCATGGGCGACAACCCCCGCCAGATCCTTTACGGCTCGCTTTACACTGCGCGCCTGGCCAACAAGCGCAATGAGCCGGTGGGAGAAAGCGGGGCCGTGGCCGGGCGGTTCTGCGAGTCGGGCGACATCCTCATCAAGGAAGCGCCGCTGCCCCGCTGCGAAGCCGGCGATACGCTGGCGGTGTTTTCTACCGGCGCTTACAATTACGCCATGGCCTCCAATTACAACCGCGTGCCCATCCCCGCCATGGTGCTGTGCCGCGAGGGCGAAAGCGCGCTGATCGTGCGGCGGCAGACCTACGAACAGCTGGTGGAAAACGACCTGGTCGCCCCCTGGCTGGAGGATGATAAGGCGTAAGAAAAACGCAGCGCCCCTGGGGCGCACAGGTGTTTGCAAGCGCCTAAAAAACTTTCTCAAACGGAAGGAAAGCGCCCCGCGCGCAATTGACAAGCACGGTAAAAATGTTAGAATAAAATCAGGCTGCGCACGATAGCTTTTGTTAGGCGCGGCCGCAGGGAAATCTGCAGCAAAAGGAGGGATATCCTTGAAAAAACCGGTTGGGCTCCGCATAGTGGCAATGATCTTTACCTACTTACTGCTTGCGGCGCTCATTGTGTTGTTCTTTGTTTCACATGGCCAGCTGCTCGATGTGGCCGGCACGTGGACGTACCTCATCCCCATGGTGCT
>CALWSW010000130.1 GCA_944384305.1 uncultured Christensenellaceae bacterium | reverse complement strand
GTCCTTTCTGGCGTCGAGCAGCGGGCAAACAACGCCCGAAAACGCCGGAAAAAGCCAGGCCATGGCCTCCAGCGCGTCCACCGCCACGACCGGCACCCCCAGGGCTGCCGCCATGCCGTTTGCCAGGCACACGCCAATGCGCACACCCGTAAACGAACCCGGCCCCACGTCCACCGCCAGGGCGGTGATCTCCTTGGTGCTTACGCAGGCGCCGCCAAGCACCCGGTCGACCATGGGCAGAATGACTTCGGAATGGGTCAGGCGATGGTCCAGGTATTCTTCGGCGGCGAGCTTGCCGCCAACCACGACCGCCGCCCCCGCCACAGAGGACGAAGTCTCCACAGCGAGCAGGCGGATGGGTCCCTGTTGCTCCACGGCTATTCCTCCTTTAGGCTCTCTTTCGCCGCAGCTTCGCGGCAGCACTTCAGCAAACCCCTGCCGCTTTCAGCGCCTCTTCGCGCGCAGGGCCGAGCCCATCGATTTCGATCAGGCGCTCGCCTTCCCCCACGCCGGCAAAAAACAAGCGGACCGCCTCTTTGGGCAATGCCTCTTCTACCTTTTCCGGCCACTCCATCAGCACGATGCCGCCGCGGGCAAAGTACTCCTCGCAGCCGATCTCGTACAGCTCGTCGGCATTGTTCAGCCGGTAGGCATCAAAATGGTAGACCGGCGGGTCACAATCGTACTCGTGCACGATGGTAAAAGTGGGGCTGGCGCACTCTTCTGAACCCAGAGCCCGCACCAGGCCGCGGCAAAGCGCGGTCTTGCCCGCGCCCAGCCCGCCCGAAAGCGCAACAAAGTCGCCGGGGCGCAGCAGGTTTGCAAGCGCTGCGCCCAGCGCCTCGGTCTCGGCTTCGCTGTGGGAAACGACCTTCAGCATGGCAGTCCGTACCCCTCGTAAAACGCGCGCTTGAATTCCAGGAAACAATCGTTTTTAATGGCCTCGCGCATATCTTCCATCACCTTGAGGGAGAAGCGCAGATTGTGCCACGAAAGCAGCCGGGAAGCCAGGATCTCCTTGGCCTTCACCAAATGGCGCACATAGGCGCGGGTAAACTCTTTGCAGGCGTAGCAGTCACACTTGGGGTCGATGGGGGTAAAGTCCCGCTCGAACGTGGCGTTGCGGATGGTGAGCGGCCCCTGGCTTGTGAGCGCCAGGCCGTTCCGTGCCACGCGGGTCTGCAGCACGCAATCGAACATATCCACGCCGCGCTCGGCGCCTTCAAACAAACAATCGGGCGAACCCACGCCCATCAAATAGCGGGGCTTGTCCTTGGGCATAACGCCGTTCAACACCGTGAGCAGCTCGTACATGAGCGGCTTGGGTTCCCCCACCGACAGCCCGCCGATGGCGTTGCCGATAAAGTCCATGCTGGCAATGGTCCTTGCGCTTTCCTTGCGCAGGTCCTCGTACATGCCGCCCTGCACAATGCCGAAAAGCGCCTGGTCCTGTCGCTTTTGCGCAGCCTGGCAGCGTTCGGCCCAGCGGTGGGTGCGGTGCATGGCCTGTTCGGTGTAGGCGTATTCTGAAGGGTAGGCGCAGCATTCGTCAAACGCCATGATGATGTCGGCCCCCAGATCGGCTTCGGTCTGCATGACGCTCTCGGGCGTAAACAGGTGCTTGCTGCCGTCGAGGTGGGAGCGGAAGGTCACGCCCTCTTCGGTGATCTTACGAAGCTCGCCCAAAGAGAACACCTGGAACCCGCCGCTGTCTGTTAAAATGGGCCCCTGCCAGTTCATGAACCCGTGCAGGCCGCCCGCCTCCTTTACCAGCGCCGAACCGGGCCGCAGGTACAGGTGGTAGGTGTTGGCGAGCAAAATTTGGGTCTTGATCTCTGTGAGCTCGCGGGGCGACATGGCCTTGACCGTGGCCTGCGTTCCCACCGGCATATAGCAGGGGGTCTCGATGACGCCGTGGGGGGTATAGAGCTTGCCGTAGCGCGCGCCGGTGTCGCGGTCTTCGTGCAGAAGCTCAAACCGAAAATACTGTGACTGATCCATGCTCCCTCCCTTGGGCGTTTCGCTTGGGCAAAAGCCCGGCATAAAAGAGCGATACGCCCGGCATTGCAGCGTACCGCAGTACTTGGAAAAAGTATAAGTTGTTTTCCCTAAAAAGTCAATTCTCACAGCCGCCCGCAGGCCGCGCACAGCAAAGGACCGGGGGCGTTTTCAGGGCCGCCCCCGGCCTTTCACATTCCATCCATCTTTTTGTTCGGTATGGGCCGCGCGTTTATGCTTCGTCCAGCAGGCCCAGAGCCAGTTCTGTGATGATCTCTTCGTTCAGCGCGCCAATGTACCCCTGCACGAGTTCGCCCTCGGCATTGATAAAGCAGGTGACGGGAATAGAGTATGCCGAGTAAGCAAACATCGCTTCGCCGTCGTTGTCGTAGAGCACATCAAAGGTGTAACCTTCTCCCTCAATCACAGCCTTTGCTTCCGCGGGGTCGTCCCCGCCATAGCCGCACAAGTCGATGCCGACGAAATTGATCTGATCGCCGTAGTTTTCGTGCGCCGCCTGCAAAGCGGGCATTTCCATTTTACAGGCGCTGCACCAGCTCGCCCAGAAGAGCACCACGGTGGGTTTGCCTTGGTAATCGCTCAGCTTCACGGCCGTCCCGTCTTCTTTGTAAACTGTAACGTCCGGCGCTTCTACGGCCGTTTCTTCCTGCGATTCGGTCTCGTGCGCCTCGCCATCGGCCTCTGTCAAACCGGCGCCCTCTTCCGACGGTTTTGGCGTAGACGCCGCAGAAGGCGTGGGCAGCGCGCCGGGGGCGTTGTCTTTTGTCAGGAACTGGTACATAAAATACGCGCCGGCAATGACCGCCACACAGAACACCGCAACGAGCGCGGCCTTGAATTTGTTGTTCATACTCCCCTCCTCAGGCAAGCAGGATCATCCAGCGGGAAAACACGCCGGTCATCATCAGAACGCCCACCGCCACCAGGAACACCCCGCACACGATGTTGATGGCGCGGTAGTGCCGGCGGATCCAGTCAAAGGCGTTTTTCAGCCGGTCGATGAGCACGGCGCACAGCACGAAGGGCACGCCCAGTCCCAACGAGTAAGCCAGAAGCAGCAGCATTCCCGTGAGCCACCCCGTTTGACTGGCGGCAAGCATCAAGGCCGAACCCAGGAAGGCCCCCGTGCAGGGCGACCAGCCCACGGCGAACACCGCGCCGAACAGCGCCGAAGAAAACACGTTGTTGGGCTTGACATCCGCCCCCGGGCGCAAGGTTTTGTTCAGCACGCCGATGCGCAGCAAGCCGGTGTAGTGCAGGCCAAACAGAACGACGATGGCACCCGAAACGATGTTGACCGCCGTTTGGTGCCGGGTGAGGAAGGCGCCGATGGTGCCGGCGAACACCCCCATGAGCATGTAAACGACCGTGAACCCCGCCACGAACCCCAGGGCGTTTTTGAGCGCCCGCCACGCCGTGCCCTCGGTGCGGTCGCCCGCAAAATAGAGCACATAGACCGGAATGAGGGGCAGCACACAGGGGGAAATGAATGTGATGACGCCCTCTAAAAACGTGATAAAGTACTGCAAAAACCGCTCCTTACGATGCTTGCGCGCCAGGCGCGCTGTAAAAACTAACGCCGGAAATCACGCCTTTGTTTTGCACGACGGCGACCTCCAGCGCTTGTGCGGCCGAATGCGGCAATGGCTGCCGCATCCTGGCTCTTCTTCCAAAAAACTGCTTTGCGCCCTTCTCCCAACCGAGCCTTTATGCTGCGGTTGCGAAAAACGCTGAAAGGTCCGCTCAACCGGCTTTTGCCCCTGTGGGGCAGGCCCTGCTTACAGCATGCCCAAAATCGCCGCCTTGCTCTTGACGCCCACCGACTGCGTCACGGCCTTTCCATCCTTCATGACCACCAGAAGGGGAATGCTCATGACCCGAAAGGCCTTGGCGAGCTCGGGCTCTTCATCCACGTTGACCTTGCCCACGGCGATGTCGGCGCGCTCGCCGGCGATTTCTTCCACCACGGGGCCGAGCATGCGGCAGGGGCCGCACCAGGGGGCCCAGAAGTCCAGCAGCACCGTCTTCTCGTTCTTCAAAACCTGTTCTTCAAAGTTCCTTGCGGTAATGGTCATAGCGGCCATGTTGTTCCTCCTTTTCTCCTTCCATTTTTCGGAAGGCCTCTCGTTCTGTAAAGAGGATACCAAAGCGGCCGGCCATATGCCGTGACAATGTTACAAAAGGCCGCGCGCCTGCCAGAAGGCGATCTCTTCCAAAATGAGCCGGGCAATTTTTGTGCTGTGCACGATGTAGCTGCCGTGGCCCTCTCCCGGCAAGACCCGCAGGCGGCTGTTGGAAATGTTTGCAGCGATCTTTTCGCTGTCCGATCTTAAGATCAGATCCCGTTCGCCGCACAGCACCGAGACCGGCTCCTGGATGCCCGCTAAGTCGCTTTCCGTCATGTTGGGCTCGTGGAACATCAGCGCCAGCTTGGGGTCGCGCTTTATAAGGTAGATCAGCCGAAACAGCGCCCGGCAGTGCGCCTTGACCCCCTTGGGGGTCGTGTTGGCCCCCGCCGGAATAAGGAGCGAAAACAGCCCCGGCCGGGCGACAGCCGCCAACAGCGCGGCGATGCCTCCGTCGCTGAACCCGAAAAAGATGGGGCGCTCGAGCGCGAGCGCTTCTGTTAACGCGATCATGTCCTGCGCCATGTCGGCGTAGTGGAATTCCTGCACCGGCTGGCTTTTGCCGTGGCCGCGGGCGTCCGGCCGCACCACCGTAAAACGTTCTGCAAGCAGCGGCGCAGCAGCGTCAAAAATGCTGCCGTCCTCGCCGTTGCCGTGCAAAAGCAGCAGCGGCTGCCCCCGTCCTGTGATCTCGCAGTGCAGGCGCACACCGTTCACCATCACATCCTGTTCCATGTTTCAGCCCTTTAAAAAATCGAAGAGCGGTCGGAGCGCCTCCCTGTTGGTACAGTCGAAGGAAGTGCCCAAAAATTCCAGTATCTTTCGGGTCTCTTCTGTCGGTTCCTTCTGCTTTTTCAGCATCTTGGCGTAAGTCTGGAGCATCTTTCGGGAAAGCCCGCCCATTTTTTCGTAGCACATGCCGCCGGGAAAATAAAACCTGCCAAGCGAAGGGAAACGTTCTTTGGGGAAGGCCTTTTCGACCACGGCCAGGGAGACCGCGTCGGCCGGGCGCGCGCCCACGCCGAACACGGCCGCCTTTTTGCCCGGGAGCCTGAGCAGCAAACGGGCAAACTGCGCGGCGTTCACCAAGCTGCCCGCCCGCACCCAGCTGCCGAACACCACCGCGTCGTACAACGAAAGCGCGGCGGCCTTCTGTTTTCCCGCCGGCGCGCAGTCGAAACCCAGCTCTTTCGCAATCCACTGCGCGTACCGCTCGGTAAACCCCGTTTGGGAACAATATAGCACGATCCCTTTCATGCGCGCCCCTCCTCTGCCTTTGGCTCTTCTTCCCCAGTGCCGGCCTGCGGCTTTTCCTCTGGTTCATTTTCTTCTGTTCCGGCTGCTGTGCCCGCTTCTATTTCGTCAGCCGCAGCCTGCGGTGCGCCCTGTTCCAGCACGGGCGCGCCTGCCGCGCCGTCTTTTCCCGCTCCCTGCTGTTCTTCTGCTTCTCTTTGCTGCCGTTCTTTTTCCTGTTTGCTGATGTGGCGGTACAGCAGCACGCCGCCCAGGCAGATCAAAAGCGTCACGCCCAGCACGATGCCGGCAAACAGGTGGTTGCCGGCGCCCAGGGCGTCCCCGCCGATGGTCGATGTGATGATCGAGGGGATGCGCCCCAACGTGGTGATGGGGATCCAGGTGCTGAGCTTCATATGGGTCAGCCCCACCACGTAGCACAAAATGTCCTTGGGCGTGCCGGGAATGAGGAAAATGATGAGCACC
>CALWSW010000129.1 GCA_944384305.1 uncultured Christensenellaceae bacterium | reverse complement strand
AGAAGCGGTGCTCATGCGTTACTCCTACGGTTGCACGCTCTGCCTTTCCACACAAGTGGGCTGCCGCATGGGGTGCGCCTTCTGCGCCTCCACCTTAAACGGGCTGGTGCGCAACCTTTCGCCCGGCGAAATGCTGGGCACGGTGGCCGCCGTCAACCGCGAGCAGCTCGAGCTTGCGGGCGCGGGCAAAAAGGAGGAACGCGCCATCACCAACCTGGTGCTGATGGGCAGCGGCGAGCCGCTGGACAATTACGAAAACGTCGTAAAATTCCTTTGGCTGGTCAACGACGCACGCGGCCTGCACATCAGCCACCGCAACATCTCGCTTTCGACCTGCGGCCTGGTAGAGGGCATTTACAGCCTGGCAAAAAGCGGCATGGGCGTCACCCTTTCCATCTCGCTGCACGCCCCCAACGACGAGCTGCGCAGGACCATCATGCCCATTGCCAAGCGCTACGCCATTTCCGGCCTCATCGACGCCGCGCGCTTTTACGTAAAGCAGACCGGCCGGCGGGTGATCTTCGAGTACTCGCTCATCCGCGGGGTAAACGACACCGAGGCCTGCGCGCAGGAGCTTTCCAAACTGCTCGCAAGGCTCCAGTGCCACGTCAACCTCATTCCCCTCAACGAGGTAAAGGAGCGCGGCATGAAGGGCACGGCGCAAAAGGACGCCCACCGCTTCCGCGCAAGGTTGGAAGAACTGGGCCTCTCGGCCACCGTGCGGCGGGAGATGGGCGCAGACATCGAAGGCGCCTGCGGGCAGCTGAGAAGGAGCTATTTAGAACAGAAAGGCGGTGAATGTGGCGATGCTGCAGTTTGCCAAAGCGACCCACACGGGCCTGGTGCGCTCGCATAACGAAGACGCCGTGGACTTTGTGCCCGGCGAACGCTGGCTGATGGTGCTGTGCGACGGCATGGGCGGCCACAGCGCGGGCGAAGTGGCCTCGCAAACCGCGGTGGAACTGCTGTGCGCCGAAGCGCGCAGCGGCGCGCACACCGTGGCAGAATACCGCAAAGCCATAGGCGACGCAAACGCCGCTGTATACGGCCGTTCCTCGACCGACGCGCGCACCCACGGCATGGGCACCACGCTGGTGCTGGCCTTTGGGCAGGGGCGCGAGGCGGTCGTCGCCAACGTGGGCGACAGCCGCGCCTACCTGCTGCGCGCCGAAACAGGCGTGTTGCGCCGCATCACGCGCGACCATTCGCTGGTGGAAGAAATGCTGCTTTCGGGGCAGCTCACCGCCGAAGAGGCAAAAACTTACCCCTTCCGCAACGTCATTACCCGCGCCGTCGGCACATCGCCCGAGGTCGTGCCGGATCTTTTTGAAGTAGAGCTGGCGCCGGGCGACGTTTTGCTGCTGTGTTCCGACGGCCTGACCAACGAAGTGCCGGACGGCGTCATTCGCTTTACCCTCCTCGGCCACCCCGACCCCCAGGCAGCCTGCGAAGCGCTCCTTCAAAAAGCGCTGGATGCCGGCGCGCGGGACAACGTTTCGATCTGCGTGGCAAAAGTCCCCGAAGAAGGGGGTGAGCAGCCGTGACAGAGATCAACGTCGGCACCTGCATCGCCGGGCGCTACCGCGTGCTCGAGCTCATCGGCTCGGGCGGCATGGCCAACGTCTACCGCGCTTTGGACACCGACTCCCGCCGCGACGTGGCCGTAAAGGTTTTGAAGCCCGAGTGCGCCGAAGACCGCGAGTTTTTGCGGCGCTTCCGCAGCGAGGCCCAGGCGGTATTGAACCTTTCGCACGACAACATCGTTCGTTCCTTTGACGTCGGGCAATGGGAAGGCTACCACTACATCGTGCTCGAATACGTGCCCGGCAAGACCTTAAAGCAGGTCATCACCGAAGAAGCGCCCTTTGACAACAAGCGCATCATCAACATCGGCTGCCAGCTGTGCGACGCCCTGGGCCACGCGCACGAGCGCAGCATCATCCACCGCGACGTCAAGCCCCAGAACATCATGATCAGCGACCGCGGCCGGGTCAAGGTGGCGGACTTCGGCATTGCCCGCTTTACCGACGCTTCCACCGTGACCTACGCCGGCGACAAGATCCTGGGTTCGGTCCACTACCTTTCGCCCGAGCAGGCGCGGGGCGAAAGCGTGGACGCCAAGTCCGACATTTACTCTCTGGGCATCGTACTGTACGAAATGGCCACAGGCGTGGTGCCCTTTAACGCCGACAACACCGTCAGCATCGCCATCAAGCACCTGCAGGAAAACATGGTGCCCCCCATCGAGCGAAACCCCGCCCTGGGCGCGGCGCTCAACGGCATCATCCTGCGCGCCACCGCCAAGGACAAGGCCGAGCGCTATTCCTCCATGCGCGAGCTGCGCAAGGACCTGCTGCGCGCCGTAAGGGAGCCCAACGTAGACTTTGCCGGCAAGGCCGCACAGCGCTCCAGGGAGCCACGCGGCTTGGGCCCCTTGCTGCGCGCGCCCAAAAAGCGCGGGCAGAAAGCCCCCGCTTCCGCCGTGGCCAAGCGCATCATGGCGCTCGCCGTGGGCGTGTTCCTCATCGCGGGCATCCTGCTCGCCGTCGTGCTCATCGGCAGCACCCTTTCCAACCGCCAAAACCGCGGGCAGGTCGCCTACGTGCCTACGCTGACGGGCAAGAGCCTTTCGGAGGCCACGCAGACCGGCTCAGCCATGGGGTTCCATGTGGATGTGCGCTCCTCCATCGTCACAGAAGACGTGCCCACCAACACCGTCATCAACCAGGACCCCCAGAGCGGCACGCAGGGCTACGTGGGAGACACCATTTACGTCGACGTTTCGGCTGGCCCGGCCACCATCGAAGCGCCCGAACTCATCGGCCGCACGCTCTCCGACGCCCTCGTCATTCTGGAGGAATGGGAACTTGAAGTGGAAAGTATCACCTACGACCCCACTTCCGACGCGCCTTCAGGGCAGATCATCGACCAGCTGCCCGAGGCCGGCACCGAGCTTTACGCAGGCGACGCCGTACAGCTTTTCGTCAGCGGCACGCAGGAAGACCACACCATCCTCAGCAAAGTGACCGGCCTGCCACTTGCCGACGCCGTCAACCGCCTGAAAAACGACGGGTTCTCGCGTATTTTCGTCCGCTTGGAAGAAAGCGACGAGCTGCCCGGCGAAGTGCTGCGCCAGGAGCCCGCGCCCGGCGAACTGACCGCAGGCGACGCCACCGTCGACCTATGGGTGAGCGCGCCCTTGAGCTACGCCTACGGGCTGGACGTGGCCTACAACCTTAAAATCGACCAGACCAGCTCGCGCGTGATGGTCTTAAACCCCTCAGACGGCGTGTACTACGTGCTTTACGAGGCGGTTTTGCCCGCGGGGCAGCAAACCGTTTCCTTTACCGTGCGCAGCAATTCCGCCGATCCGATGGAGCTGATCGTTACGGTGGACGGCGAAGAAGCCCGGCGGGAGAGCGTGACGCCCGTACGGCGGGTGGAGGAGGCCGCGCCTTCGCCCTCTTCCACAGCCGCGCCGGAGGACGGGAGCGGCGATGAGTAACCAAGAACTGACCGGCACCGTCGTGCGCGGCGTGGGTGGGTTTTACTATGTTCACGCCCGGGGGCAGGTGTATGAGTGCCGGGCGCGCGGCAGGTTCCGCCTGGACGAGATCTCCCCCCTGGTGGGCGATCAGGTGGTCATTGCGCCGGATGAAGGAAAAAACACCGGCTTCGTCACCGAGATCCTTCCCCGCAAAAACCTTTTGACCCGCCCGCCCTGCGCCAACGTCGACCGCTTTGTGCTGGTGCTTTCCGCCCATTTGCCCAAGGCCGACCTGCTGCTCGCTGACAAGCTGCTGCTGCAGGCCGCTTTGCAGAAGGTCGAGCCCATGATCTGCTTGAACAAGTGCGACCTCGCTTCGCCCGATGAGATCGGCGCTTTGGCAAAGGACTTTCGCGCGCTGGGCGCGCCCGTGCTCGCCCTTTCGGCCAAGACCGGGCAGGGCATGTCCGAACTTGCCGGGCAGTTGGCCGGAAAGATCAGCTGCTTTGCCGGGCAGAGCGCCGTGGGCAAGTCCTCGCTTCTCAACGCCCTGGCCCCACAGCTTGCGCTTGAGACCGGCGGCCTGAGCAAAAAGACCGCCCGCGGCCGCCACACCACCCGCTTTTCCTCCCTTCTGCCCCTTTGCGGCGGCTACGCCATGGACACCCCCGGCTTTTCGCTGCTGGACCTTGCTCCCATGCCGCCCAGCGAACTGGCGCAGTACTACCCCGAAATGGCGCCGTACTTGGGGCGCTGCCGGTTTGAGGACTGCCTGCACGACGCCGAGCCGGACTGCGCCGTAAAAGAAGCGGTGCGAAACGGCGCCTTCCCCGCCGGGCGGTACGAGCGCTACAAAGAGCTCCTGCATGAGTTAAAAGACCTGTACCGCCGCCGGTTCGACTGAGGAGTATACCAATACCAAGAACGTTCCGCCGGCCTGATCGTCTGCCTGCCGCAGCAAAAAGGGCGGCATGATCTTCACACCGCTCATCAAAACGGCGCCCGACCTAACGATCGGGCGCCGCCTTTTATTTTCCCCTACAAAACCGGTGCAATGACCGCCAAAAAGCAGCGGTCCAGCTCTTCGGGGGAATACTTTCTTCCGCCCTTGATCCACCACAGCACCATTTCCACAAAGCTGCCGATCACGTGGTTCTCCACAAAATCCTCCGGCAGGCAGGCCGCCTTGTGGCCCTTCCCCGTGACCTGGCCATGCACCAGGCCGCGCAGGCTTTCTCTGAAATACCGCAAAAAGATCTCGCTGCTCTCGCCCGAAAGCAGGCCGAGGATGTTGCCGTCGTTTTTCTGCAAATGCTGCAGCAAATGGCAGAAGACGGATTGGGGCGCGCTCGCATTGGAATAGAGCCCAGGGGTGTGCACAGCGTCTTTGGCGCTTTCCACGATATGGCCAAACAGCTCTTCGCACAGCTCCTTCAAAAGGCCGTCTTTGGTCTCAAAGTGGGCGTAAAAGGTCGCCCGGCCCACATTCGCTCTGTCGATGATCTCCTGCACCGTGATCCTGTGGTAGCTCTTTTCGGTGAGCAGGGCGCAAAACGCCCCAAGGATCGCCGCCCTGGTTTTTTGCTGCCGTCTGTCCATGCCGGTTTTCCTCCGCACAAATCGAACGATATGTTCCGTAACGAACATTCGAGCGGTCTTGTTTCTTGTAATCTGCCATCCCTTTGCTACAATAAAGAAAAACACCCTCTCCGTTGCCGAACACATTGTACGAAAACCATCGTTCCCCTGTCAAGCGCACAGGGGCGCCGTCAGGAGGGTCCCCCTTGCTCAAAAAACTCAACGATTTTTTGGCCGGCCTGCCCATGACCATCGTCTCGGGCGTGTTTCTGCTCTTCGGCCTCATCCCCCACCTTGCGGGCGAAAGCGCCCGCCTTTCCTTTTTGCCCTTTGACCCCGCGTGGGTCACGGTGGCCGTCAGCGGGATCCCGCTTCTGTACCTGGCCATTTGGCGGGTCATCCACAACCCCGGCATCAGCAAGATCTCTTCGGCGCTTTTGATCTGCATCGCCATGTTTGCCGCCATCGGCATCGGCGATCTGTTTGCGGCTGGCGAGGTGGCCTGGATCATGGCCGTCGGCGCGCTGTTGGAAGAAGCCACCACCAACCGGGCAAAAAAGGGGCTCAAAAAGCTCCTCACCCTGGCCCCCGCGCAAGGCAGGCGCATTCGGGACGGCCGGGAAGAAATGGTGCCGGCAAACGAAATTCAAAGGGGCGACCTGCTGCGCATTTTGCCGGGTGAGACCATTCCCGTGGACGGCGCCATCGTCAGCGGCGAGACCTCGGTAGATCAGTCCATCATGACCGGCGAGAGCCTGCCCGTGGACAAAACCGTGGGCGAAGAAGTCTTTTGCGGCACCATCAACCGCTTCGGCTCCATCGACATCACCGCCACCAAGGTGGGGGAGGACAGCTC
>CALWSW010000128.1 GCA_944384305.1 uncultured Christensenellaceae bacterium | reverse complement strand
GTATTGGTCAATAGAGACAGAAAAATAGGGCCTGCCTGAAAATCCCCAAATACGGGGATCTTTGCGGGATCTTAAACCGGGCTTGTTACTAGCTTGTTACTTAAATTCGCCAAAAATCGACGTCAAAAGTAAATTTTTGTCCTATATTTGCGGAAAATTATGTTAATTTTGGGAGGGTGTGCTAAAATAGATAAAAATCTTCCCCAAAATATCAAAAGAAAGGCGGAAATTTGTGATGAGGCTGCCAAATGGATTTGGGTCGGTCGCCAAGCTGTCGGGCCGGCGGCGCAGGCCGTACATCGTCAAAAAAACCGTGGGATGGAATGAAAAGGGGCACCCCATCATCCTCATTATCGGATACGCCACCACGCGCGAGGAAGGGCTGCGGCTGCTGGCGGCGTACAACCACGACCCCTGGGATGTGAACATGGCGAAGCTCAATTTACAGGAATTGTTTGACCTGTGGTTGGAGAAAAAAGCGCCAAAACTGGGGGAATCCAATCGGATCGCGCTCTGCTCGGCCTACCGCTACTGCCAGCGGTTTGGGCGGCTGCCCTACCGCAGCCTGCGCGCTTACCAAATGCAGGAGTGCATCGACCACTGCGGCCGGGGGTACAGCACACAGGCCGCCATCAAAAACCTGTGGCGGCATTTGGACCGTTTTGCCCTGGAACTGGACATTCTCAACCGCAGTTATTCGGTGCTGCTCACCTCGGAACCCGCGCCGCCCACCACCCGCAACCGCTTCAGCGATGCCGAGATCGACCAATTGTGGGAAAACTGCGCCCACCCCTTTGTGGACGTGGTGCTCATCCTCATCTATTCCGGGTGGCGCATTGGCGAGCTGCTGAACATGAAAACCACCGATGTTGACCTGCATGAACGGACAATGCGGGGCGGAAATAAAACAAAAGCCGGTAAAAACAGGGTGGTCCCCATCCATTCGCTCATTTTCCCGTTGGTGCAGCGCCGCATGAAAGAGGGCGGGGAGTACCTGGTTGGCTGGCAGGGCGGCAGGCTTTCCACCACACAGTTTCGCACCCAGTGGAAAGCCGCCATGGGGAGCTTGAAGATCAGCAAGACCCCGCACGAATGCCGCCACACCTTTGAAAGCCTGCTGGACAGCGCCGGCGCCAACCGCAAGTGCATCGACATGATGATGGGCCACGTTTCCAAAGATACCGGCAACCGCATTTACAACCACAAAACGGTGGACGAGCTGCGCCGCAACCTGGAATTGGTCACGCGCAACTAATAACACACTAGTAACAATTCGGGGTTTTGGGGCCCAAAAAATAAGAAAGATCCAGAGGAAAAACCGCAAAAAGTCCCTTCTTTTTCGCTTCTTAAACAGCCAAATATTAGCTTAAATCATTTTGATTTAGCAAAATTCGACCGAAAAAAGATTGCAAAAAAATTGCGAATATTACAAAAAGATTGCAAAACGCCTGTTTCGCAATCTTTTTCCTTTGTTTTTGGCTTTGCCGGCAACAAAACACAGGCCGTTTGACCGGGCGCGTTTTGCCGTTTTGCCGTTTTTGCGCGGCCGTGCACCGGACAGCAGCTCAAATCAAAAGTTCTTCCAAAGACCGGCCTGCAGCGCCGGCCTCCGCTACGGGCAGGAGGGGTCGTTTTTGTAGTACTCGCCCCATTTTTGCAGCTCGCCCAGGGTGCACAGGCTAAGCCCGGCGTTGAGCAGCCGCTCGCGCACACCGCCCGGCAGGGAAAGAAAGTAGTCCCGCAGCAGCGGGTCGGAAAGATAATGGTGCAGTTCTGCTTGGTAAGACACATTGTCCTCCTTTGGGTCTTGTTTTTTTTGCCGTCCGGTAAAGCGCCGCCCAACGGCCGCCTACACCACCAGTTGTCCGGACTCGGAATCCAGCACCAAAAAGACCTGTTCTTCCATGCCGGTGAGGGCGTTGACGTAAACGATGTAGTAATCGCCATCGAAGGTGCACTTGAACTCGTAACACAGCCGCTCATCCTGCAAGGTAAGGGGAATGAGCGCCATGCGCACCGATTCCACCTGCACGGCGGTAGACAGGGCGTAAGCCGCCTGCTCCTGCGTGACTGTGGGCGCGGGCAGCTCGCGCGACAGATGGCTCATGTAGTAGTTGGTGGCTTCTACGCCCGTCACCTCGCCGCTTTGCACATTGACCCACACTTTAATAAGGTCGGAATAGAGCAGCACGCCATCCTGCACACAGGCGTAGTTGATCACGGCGTCGCCCCCATAGTACTGCGCGTAGGTCGATTCCATGGAAGTCAGGCCGCGCGCGGCCAGGTAGTCCTGCCCGATCTGCGCGAGCTCTTTGCCCCGGGCTTCGTCCGGCCGGGCGGTATTTGCCGGCGCCCCGCCGGTGATGCGCATGCTCAGGCAGTGCCCGCCGGTTTGGGTAATGTCGATGTCGATTTGCCGGCCGTCGGCGGTTTTGCCGGTAAAGCCATAGGTGGGGATGCGCCCGTTCTGCGCGCCCGTGGGGGTGAGCGCCCCGGCCAGCGCGCTGCCCAGAAACTCAGCCGCCCGCGCCATGGCGGCAGCTTCGGTGACCGCTTCGCCCGTTAAGCCCAGGGGTTCGGCCTTGCTGGTGCTTTCCGAAAAGGGCCCGTCGTAGATCAGCGTGGGGTACTTGCCTTGGCTCTGGGCGCCGGATTGTTCGGCATTGCTGTTCGTGCCACCGTTTTCCCCCGCGGGGGTGGGCGCGCCGCCGCCCTCGCCGTCGGCGGAATCGTAAGCGCTGTAATAATCATAGGAAAGCAGGTCGTCTGCGAGCGCTTCAGACCGGCGTTCCAACCCCTGCAGTTCGGCCGAAAGCCCCTCGGCAGACTGCGCCAGGGCGTAAAGCTGCTGCATATCTGCCGCGGTGATGGGCGTAGCGTCGGTGACCTTTTGCAGCAGCACGTGGGCAAAGTCGCTGGTTTGGGTGAGGAAGGCGCTGGTTTGCGCGGCGCGCGCAAAGCCGGCCGGCAGCTGCCCCAAATTGGAGGCCGCCTCGCCCGAGGTGCGCCAAATTTCGGAAAGCAGCAGGGCGTATTGCCGCTCGCCCGCCACTACCTGGGTTTTTTTGAGCGAGGTAGCAATGTCCCCCACGTTCACGGCCAGCTCGGCCAGCGAGCGCTCGTAGGCTGCCGAAAGCCGGCGCTCGTATTCCCGCGCGCGGGCGTTGGCGCTTCCCGCCAGCACCGCGGCGGCGATCAGCCCCGCCAACAGCACGCCCCACAAGGTGTATCCAACGATCCGTTTGGTACGTTCGGTCATGGCCGCCCTCCTTGTTTAGGATTCCCGCGCAAAGCGGTGGTCGCCAATGGTCACCACCGTTTCGAGCGAGTGCATAAAGGAATTGGAGGTTTTTTCGGGATTGTAGTAGAATACGCAGCCGCCCGTGGGGTCCCAGCCGTTCATGGCGTCGCGCGCGGCGTTCATGGCGGTTTCGTCGGGCGTCAGGTTGATCTGCCCGTCGTCCACGCAGGAAAAGGCCCCGGGCTGGTAGATCACCCCGGCGATGGTGTTGGGAAAGCTGGCGCTTTTGACGCGGTTGAGCACCACCGCCCCCACCGCCACCTGCCCCTTGTAGGGCTCGCCGCGGGCTTCGCCATAAATGCAGCAGGCCAGCAGGTACAAATCGCCCGAAGAAGCGTCTGTGCTGCCCGTGCCCCCGCCCGAAGGCGTCCACCCCGTGAGCGAAACGCCGATTTTTTCGGCCGTGGCGTCATCTACCGTGCCGGTTTGGGGCAGTCCGTTTTTTTGCTGAAAGTATTTGACGGCGTCAATGGTTTGCTGGCCGTACTTGCCGTCGATCTCGCCCTCGTAATACCCCCACGATTTCAGCCGCCGCTGGATCTCGGTCACGGTCGCGCCGGTGGAAGCGCCGGTGAGCGTTGCGGCGTAAGAACCCGCCGCCCACGCCGCCATTGCAAAAAAGCAGAGCACCACCGCGGCAAAAAGCAGGATCTTTTTCGATCTGGTCATGCTGGAACCCTCCGTTTTTTAGCCCGCGTGCGGGCCGGTTTTTTATAGCTTTCCAAAAATCCAGTCAAAAAACACCGCAAAGATCGAGCGGAATTCCACCTCTTCTGCCGGTTCTTCGGCGGCCAGGCACAGCGGCGGGTAAATGACGCACCACCAGTTTTGCCCGGCGCCTTCCCCCAACACCACGCGCAGCGCCTCGTATTCCCCCGCGGGGTAAATCGTGCTGCCGTAGGTGCGGTCGGGGAAGCTCGATGGCCCCAAGTACAGCTGCGCGCCGTAGGCAAGGCCGTTTTGTGCCAGCACGGCCTCGGCGGCGGCCTGCAGCTCTGCGCCGTGTGCCATTACCAGGGTTTTGGCGTCGGTCAGGCCGTGGGCAGAGGTGACATCCTGCACGGCCTGCAGCACGGCGTCGCGCACCTCCAGCTTTACGGCCTGGTCGCGGGGGGAATCGCTGTTGGCAAGAACGTGCAGGCGCAAAGGGTCAGGCCGGGCCAGCGCCGTAAGCAGGCAGAGCGTGAGCGCGCAGCACACGGCGGAAAAGGCGGCTTTTTTGGCGGGCAAGGGTGCTTTTACCATGGGTCACCTCCAAAGGGAGACAGGCGTTTTTTCGGCTTTTTTCAAAGGAATGTACCCATAGTTTTGCCGGCGTGGTGAGATCGATACGTGCGGGGCACAAAAACGCCGTGCAGCGGCCAGCCCCAAACGCGGCTTTGGAGCAGCTCGTTTCAGAAAGGAAGGATCCCTCGATACTAGCCGGGCGGAAACACAGAAATGCGCATCGGGCAAAGGGCAAAAACCCGCGCAGCGGGTATTCTGGCCGCCGTGCGGCCGAGCGATTATAGAGAACCTTTGCCGAAAGGGCACCCCTCTTGTCGGCGGCAAAGGATTGAAAAGCGCCGGGTCGAATATTTCCCGAGAAAGGAAGACCTGGCGCAGCATCTTTAATAAATAACGAAAATTAAGACAAAATTCGCCTTATTCTGCAAGAGGAGGTATATCATGTTCAGTTTTAAACAAAAAACGGGGCCCGAACGCCCCCAAAGACTGTTGAGCATCCCCATCGACGACATCCTGCCCAACCGCGACCAGCCGCGCCGGGTATTTGACGAGCGCAGCATCAACGAGCTGGCGCGCTCCATCGAGCAATACGGCCTGATGCAGCCCGTGCTGGTGCGCCGCGTGGGGGCGCAGTACGAGCTCATCGCGGGGGAACGGCGGTGGCGGGCCTGCAAGCAGGCGGGGTTCACGCACATCGACGCCCTGCTTTCGAGCGCAGACGACACCATGAGCGCCTGCATGGCGCTGGTGGAAAATCTGCAGCGCGAAAACCTGCACTTTTTTGAGGAGGCCGAAAGCTACCTTTCGCTGATGCGCGAGTACTCTTTAACGCAGGAGGAACTGGCGCTGCGCATTGGCAAAAACCAGTCCACCGTGGCCAACAAGCTGCGGGTGTACCGCCTGCCGCCTGCCGTAAAGGAAGCGGTGCGCGCCGGCCGGCTGACCGAGCGCCACGCCCGGGCGCTGCTGCGCCTGCCGGACGAAGCGCTGCAGCTGAGCGTGGTGGAAAAGGTGCGCGAAAAGCTGCTTTCGGTAAAGGATACCGAGCGCATGATTGAGCGCATTTTAGAGAAGCGGGCCGAAGAGAGGGAGCGCGAGCGCGAGGCCGAGCGGCCGCGGGTGATCCGCCTGGTGCGCGACAAGCGCCTGTTTGTCAACACCCTGAAGAGCGCCTGCGCCGAGCTGCGTGCCGCCGGGCTGGAGGCCGAGTGCCGGGTGGTGGAAAGCGAGACCGAATACCAGGTGACGGTGGCCATTCCCAAAGACCCCGCCCGGCCGGAGGAAGCGCGGGCGCAGAGCCCGGCGTAACGCCGTTTGCAAAGGGTGGGGCACGGGAGATCTCGGGGCCGTTTAGAAAGAAGATGAACCGAAAGCTCAAAGGGACGTTTTAAGGACTATTTGCGGCCGGCACTTTTCCTGTTCTGTCTTTATTGACCAATACGAACAGGAGAATGACAATGAAGAAAGTACTTTCTGTCGTCCTGGCGGTCGCGATGGTCCTCGCC
>CALWSW010000127.1 GCA_944384305.1 uncultured Christensenellaceae bacterium | reverse complement strand
GCTAATTCGAGCGACGGCAACGCTGAAATGGGCCAAAGCAGGCCCGTTCAGGCGTGGTGCCCCTTGTCTACTAAGGGTATGGCATCTGCTGTACCCACGCGCTCTCAACAGCCATGGCCTCGCTCCCTTCCGGGCCGCGCGAAGCAGGCAAAAACAACAGCCCGGGGCTTTGGGCGAAGGCACAGGCGTCCTGCCGGCGCGCGACCACTTCCACCCTTTGCGCCAGCAGGCAAATGGCGTTGCGCTTTTGTTCAATGCGCGCGATCTCTTCCGTTAAGGCCGCCTGCTTTTTGGCAAGCAGGGGCAAAAGATCCTCGGCCTGACTGCAGTGGGAGATCTCCTGGGTCTCTTTTAAGGAAAACCCCATGCCGCGGAAGGAGCGGATCTTGAGCAGCTCGTCCAGGTCCAGGTCGCTGTAGTAGCGGTAGCCGTTTTCCGGGTTCCTGCCGGAACGGACCATGCCCAGCTCTTCGTAATTCAAAACGGTGCCCTTGGTCACTTTCAGAAGCTTGGAGATCTCGCCGGACGTGAACTGTTTCAATGCCCATCACCTCCTAAAAAAGATCAAAACCTTTCAAAAATCACTGCGGCAGGGCGGCATCGCCTGCGCCTTCTGCGTTTGGCAAAGAGGGTTCGATTGCCCGTGGACGGGAAGGGAATGCCGGCCGGGCTTTGCGTTTTAAAACAGGAAAAATTGTGCCGTCAAGGCAAAAGGAGAATGGCCAAACGGAAGGGAAATGATATGTTTTGATTTTAACAGATGAAAAGGAAAATGTAAAACAGCGAAAAAAGCGAGAACAGAGCGTGGTACACAGCATCTGTTTTTAAGATTTTTGCCAAAAGAACGTTGCCTTTGCCGCAAAACGGGTAGAAGATAGATAAAAGCCGGCGGGCAAGAAAAAAGACGCCGGGAGGCCTTGCCGGGCGAAGGGGGAATGGGTTTGGAAGACGAACGCATCATCGCGCTGCTGTTCGCGCGCAGCGAAGAGGGGCTGTGTGCGCTCAAAGAAAAGTACGGCAGCCTGTGCCGCGCCATTGCCCACGGCATTTTGGGGGATGCGCGCGACGCCGAGGAATGTGTGGCAGACGCTTACTGGGGCGTGTGGCGGGCCATTCCGCCGGCGCGGCCCAGCCCCTTGGGGGCATATGTAGCCAAAGTGGCGCGCAACCTCGCCCTCAAGCGCCGGCGGGATGTCTTGGCAAAGAAGCGCAGTGGCCAGTTCGAGTGTGCGCTTTGCGAACTGCAGGGGGCGCTTCCGGCGCCCGGAAACGTGGAGCAGGAGGTCGAAGCACGGGAACTGGCGGCGCTGCTCACTGCTTTTGTGCGCTCCCTCACGCCCGAAAACCGCGCGGTGTTCTTGGGCCGGTACTGGTTTTTTGAAAGCTGCAGGGAGATCGGGGGACGCGTGGGGCTGAGCGAAAAAGCCGTTTCGGTGCGGCTCAGCCGCCTGCGGCGCAAGCTGCGGGACTATTTGACCGAACAGGGGGTGTTGGAATGAACGCATGGCAGGTGATGGAGGCGCTCGGGGAGATCGACGGAGCGCTGGTGCAGGAAGCGGCAGAATATTCGCCCAAACGGCAGAACCGCAAAAAAAGCATGGTACTGGCGGGGGCCGTTGGGTTGGCAGCAGCGCTTTGCCTGGCAGCATGGGCACTTTGGAGCGCGCCTGGCGGCACGGGGCGGCAGGAGGCCGAGGGCGGCGGCATGCCGTATACAGAGCAATCCGCCCAGGAAGAACTTTGCGCAGAGGCACTTTCGCTGTTTGCGCCACAAGAGGTCGTGCAGCAGATCATGCGCGACATCCCCCAAAGCGAAGCGGCGGAATGGGCCGGAGAGGCGGACGCCCGCTTCGACTTCGATGCCGTGCTGCCGGTCTACTCGACCATCGGTCTCAATGGATCGAGCGACAGTTTGTTTTCCGCCCTTCGGTTTGAGGGGGCGTACAGCCTCTCTGTGCTGTCCGGCGGGCGTTGCCTGGGCAGGGCGACGGTCGTGCGCCACGAGGGCAAGTGGGTGGTGGCCGAGTTTTTGGCGGGTTACGACCTGGCTGCGGCGGTGGAACAAAACCGGCAGGCGGACTGCTACGTGGTGTTGGCGCAGTGGAACGGCGCGGCCGGGTTTTTGAGCGGCGCGGGGGCAGAGGAAACCTTTGCGTTTGCCGAGGACCTGCCGGGCTATTACGCCTCCTGCCGCGCGGGGGACGAAATGGCGGGGCAGGCGCTGCTGGAGCTTTTAAAAGAAGAGGCGCAGAGAGCAGAAGAAGACGCCGAAGGGTGAGAAACCCGTTGCTGAACAACAGACCGCGGCGCTGGCGGCTTTGAAAAAACGCTCCGGGCCTCTTGTTACCAAGAGACCCGGAGGCTGTTTGGAGCTGAGGCGGCGGCACAAGGGCAGACAGCAAAATCTGCCGGCTGGCTCAGAGTCTCTACCAACACACTGAAAACCATCGATCCAGAGAAAGTCAGAGAGGATTTATTATGGAAAAAAAGTATCTTGTCGGCGTGGATTACGGCACCACCGGCATCAAGACCAACGTGTTTGACTTAGAAGGCAATGTGATCGGCACGGCCAATTTCGACACGCCCACCTACTTCCCGCACCCGGGGCGTTCTGAACAGAACGCACACGAGATCATTGAAAATCTCTTCCGCTCCACCAAGGCCGCCATTGAAGACTCAGGCATTAATCCCGAAGAGATCGCTGGCGTCTCCTTTACCCACATGTGCTGCTCTTTTGTGCCGGTGGATAAGGAAGGAAGGCAACTTCCTTTACCCCATTATTCTGTGGAACGATACCCGCGGCGCAGACATGTTCGACTTTGTGCGCCAGAAATGGGCGGAAAACGGCATTACCGAGCAGGAAGACTACGAGTTTACCGGCTATCCCTTGGGCCCGCTCTGCACCATGCCCAAGGTGTTGTGGCTGAAGGAAAACGAACCGGCGATTTATGCCAAGACCTATAAGTTCATTGGCCTGCAGGCGTTGATGATCAGCGCGTATTCCGGCTCGCCCGCCTATTTTGATGATAAACCCGGCATCATCTATTCCAAGCTCTGCAACGGCTCCACCTTTGAGTGGGATCCCAAGCGCTTCGAAATGTACGGCTTGGACCCCGACAAGTACCCTGAACGCGTGGACCCCGGCAAGTACGTGGGCAGCGTGCCGGAATCGGTCGCCAAGCTGACCGGCCTGGCCGTGGGCACGCCCCTTTACGCCGGTTCGGGCGACCAGCGCTGCGCGCCCGTGGGCGCGGGCGTGGCGGAAGACGGCCTGGCCTCGGTCATTCTGGGTACGGGCGGTGTGGTACACGCCTATTCCTCCACCCCCATCCGTCACCCCGAGGGCAAGATCTCCATTATGGGCCACGCCGGCACCGGCCACTGGCAGGTGGAGGGCAGCTGCTCTTCTGCCGCGTCCAGCTTCCGCTGGTACCGTGATGTGTTCTGCCAGGCCGAGGTGGCCACCGCCAAGGTGACGGGCATGAACATTTATGACCTGCTGACCAAAGAAGCGGCCAATTCTCCCGTGGGCGCCAACGGTGTGATGTTTACAGCCCGGCTTTCGGGCGCTGACTGCCCCCGCTACGATGTGAACGCCCGCGCTACTTTTACCGGGTTGGCATTTTCTCACACCAAGGCCGACATTGCCCGCGCGGTACTGGAAGGCGTGTGCTACGAGATGAAGTCGATGATCGACGTGGCCGAAAAGGCTTTGGGCCACCGCATCACCTGTGCCCGTGCCATGGGCGGCGGAGCAAACTCTCCGCTGTGGCTGCAGATCCAGGCCGACGTTTACAATATGCGGCTGGAGACTGTAAAGTGTGCCGAGACTACCAGCCTGGCAGCGGCCATGTTCGCTGGCGTGGGCGCGGGGCTTTTTAAAGATATTCACGAGGCCATCGACCGCATGGTGGAAGTGACCGGGCACATTGACCCCATCCCCGAAAACGTTGCCGTGTACGAGAAGCTGTACAAAATGTACTGCCTGACCTACAACGAGATGGCGAAGAAGGTCTTCCCCGCCTTTAAGCAGTTCCAGGACGAAAACGTACACTAAGCCAAAGGCTTTCGCAAAAGCGGCCTGCGCCGCTTTTGCGAGACTTACTGCTTCCTCTTGCGCCCTGTGCCTTTGGGCCGCAGGGCGCGGGCAGGGAGACGGGCAAAGTAAGATCCCACAGGGGTTTTTCGTTCGGGCGCAAAGCGCCAGAGCGGGATCGAAGTTTCTTTGTGGGTGTAAGGCGGAGGAACCGCTGACCTCGATTGGAATTTTTGCGTTGGTATAAGACCGGTAAGCGCCCGGGCTGGATCGGAATTTTTTGTGAAGCGACGCAGGGCCTTTTTCTTTGGGGCAGACGTTCAGGCAAAGAGAACAGAGAGAATATTTTGAATTTTATAAACGGAGGAATGTAACCATGGCATGGACCATCGACATGACAGGCCAGGTGAGCCTGATTACCGGCGGCGCGACCGGCATTGGCGCAGCGACGGCGAAGTCGCTTGCCGAAACTGGCTCGAACATTGCCGTCAATTACTACCCCAGTGACCGCGATCGCGCGGCGGCCAAGGAGCTTGTGGCGGAGCTTGAGGCCATGGGGGTACGGGCCAAGGGCTATGAGGCCGATATTACCAATGAAGATCAGGTCAACGCCATGGTACAGGCCATTTTGGCCGACTTTGGTCAGATCGATAACCTTTTTAACAACGCCGGCATCATTATTATAAAAGCCAGGATGCACGAAATGAGCTACTCGGACTTCCGCAAGGTGGTGTCTGTAGCGCTCGACGGCGCGTTTCTGGTTACAAAGGCCGTGCTGCCCAATATGCTCAGCCGCAAGTGCGGCGACATTGTGTTCATGGGTTCGGGCACTGTCAAAAACGGCGGCGGCGATTCCGTTGCCTACCCCGCCGGCAAGGGCGCGATCGAAGGCATGGTGGCGCAGATGGTCAACGAATACAGCGGCGAAGGCATCCGCGTGAACTTCATTCGCCCCATGGTCATCATGACGCCCATCATGCGCGCCCGCTACACCGATGAGTCCTACGCGGCCTATTGTAGCCACCTGCCCATGGGGCGGGGCGGCACGCCCGAAGAGGTGGCCGATCTGGTGACCTTCTTGTTAGACCGCAAGCGCAGCGGCTTTATGCAGGGCGTGGGCGTAGACATCGACGGCGGCCGTATTTACCACGTGAAGTTCCGGTAAGAACTTGGTGTAACCCGCCATTTTCATAGGCTCCCATTGTTTCCTCATTTTTCCTTGGACCGGGCCGCTGTGTGCCGTGTGCGGCGGCCCGGCTTTTTCAATGCCTGCACGGTTTGCCGAAATAGCCGACAGGCCAAAGCAATATCCCCCTGGTTTTGCCAGGGGGATATTGCTTAGAGCGCCGGCAAAGCCGGCAGGCTGTTAGAATACCGCTGTGTAGGCTTACTTCGAAGCCTGCTCGATGGCGACGGCCACAGCGACGGAAGCGCCAACCATGGGGTTGTTGCCCATGCCGATGAGGCCCATCATTTCGACGTGGGCAGGCACCGAGGAGCTGCCCGCGAACTGGGCGTCGGAGTGCATGCGGCCCATGGTGTCGGTCATGCCGTAAGAGGCGGGGCCGGCGGCCATGTTGTCGGGGTGCAGGGTGCGGCCGGTGCCGCCGCCCGAAGCGACCGAGAAGTACTTGCGGCCGTTCTCCCAGCACCACTTCTTGTAGGTGCCGGCGACGGGGTGCTGGAAGCGGGTGGGGTTGGTGGAGTTGCCGGTGATGGAAACGTCCACCGCTTCGTGGCGCATGATGGCGACGCCTTCGGAAACGTCGTCAGCGCCGTAGCAGCGCACCTTGGCGCGGTCGCCTTCGGAGTAGGCCTTTTCGTATACGATGGTCAGCTCGTCGGTGGCGTGGTCGTAAGCGGTCTCCACATAGGTGAAGCCGTTGATGCGGCTGATGATCTTGGCGGCGTCCTTGCCCAGGCCGTTGAGGATGACGCGCAGAGGCTTGGTGCGGACCTTGTTGGCCTTGAGCGCGATGCCGATGGCGCCTTCGGCGGCGGCAAAGGACTCGTGGCCGGCCAGGAAGGCGAAGCAATCGGTCTCTTCGCGCAGCAGCATGGCGGCCAGGTTGCC
>CALWSW010000126.1 GCA_944384305.1 uncultured Christensenellaceae bacterium | reverse complement strand
GGTTCAGCCTTTTGGAATCCTGCAAAAACTTCAGGGAATCGATCTTTTCGCGCGAAAAAAAGACCTCCACGGCCTTTACGCCAAAGCGCCGCACAAACAAAAACACCACGACGCCGCCGATCAACCCGCCAATGAGGCAGAGCAGCGTGCCTTCCACCGCGCCAAAGGCATAACCCGCGCCGATCTCCAGCGGTTCGCCGGGAATAAATGCCACAAAAATCTGCAGCACGATCATGCCCACAAAGGCCACTCTGCCGAGGAACCCCTTTTCGTCCACCCATTCGCGAAAGTGCTCGGGTTCGGAAAGGAACTGCACCAACGGCCGCCCCACGAACCAAAAGACCGCAATGGAAAGCACCACAAACAGCGCGATCGCCGAAGCCGCCAGCACCTTTTTGTGCCGGTCGGTAAATTCCCGCTTGCCCATCTTCGTCATCCCTTCTGCCGCACCGGCGGCATTTATGATTCTACCACAAGTCTTTTGTCAAAAAAAGCATTGTTTGGCTCACCGGCCCCCAAATACTTTCCGCTTTGCCGCCAAATAGGCCGCCGCAAAGTAAAGCGCGCACACAGCGGCGATCAACACGGCCGACGCCCCCGCAAAAAAGGCTGCCTCGCCCAACGCTTCCGGCACCCCCAGGCCCCGGAGGATGACGGCGCACACGCCCACACAGGGGAACATAAGCAGCAGCGGCAGCACAAAGGGCAACACAAAAAAGCTCAAAAGCTCTGCACAGAGCGCGCGGGCGCAGGTCCGCCCGTCCCCGCCCAAGCTTTGCAATATCTCAAAGCTCTTTCGCTCCTCCTCCGCGCTCCCAAGCAGCTCTATGGAGAGCAGCGCCAGCGCCAGAAGCAAAAACACCGAGGAAACATAGAGCGCCCCGATGGACAAAATGGCCATGGAGCCGCCGTGCGAAGTGCGCACCGCCTCGCGCACGGCAAAGTCCCCAATGTACTGCGCGCCGCTTTCCTTGAACAGATCCCTGAGCGCCGCGTCGAGCGCTCCGGCGTCGAACGCGGTGCCGGGGGCAAGCTTCCAAACCATGCAGGTCTCGGCCGGCCGCATACCGCTCACAGCCTCGTCGGGCAGCACCGCCAGAAAATAGGCCGATGCCAGCCGCGGCGCAGCAGCGTCGCACCCGGCAAAGGAATAGCGCCCGCCGTTTTTTTGCAGCACGATCTGCGAAAAATCATAGCCCGCGGTCTGGCTGATGTCGGAAAGCACCAGGTATTCCCCCGAAAGCGAAAGCTCCGGTTCCCCAAGCGCCCGGCGCAGGGCGTTGTAATCGCTCAGCGAAAGGCAGGCGTCCGCCGCGCCCGGCCACGCCCAGCCGGTGCACGAAAGCAGCGCGTCGCTGCCGTCGGTCCAAACCGTGTACTCCACCGCCTGCGCGACTGGAGCGGCTTCCTCTACCAATTCGCCGGCCGCTGTAAGCAGATCTTCCCTGCCGGCCGGCAGCTGCACACAGACGTCGTAGGGGTAGCGGCGCAGGAGCAAGGCTTCTTCACTCAGGCCGACCATTGCCGCAACATTCACGCCTACCACGCTGACGGCAACCATCAGCGCGAGCTTCCCCGCAAGCGCGGCATTGGCGCGCAGCCGCTCGTTGAGCAGCCGCAGCATGAACACCCGGCTGCCCTTGTGGCAAAAGCGCCGGCGTTTGAGCAGCACCCCCACAGCGCCTTTGGCCAACGCCGCCGTAAAACCGATGAGAAAAGCTGCCGCAAGCAGCAAACTCCCCGCAATGCCGGCGCCGTTTTCGCCCTGCAGCAAAGAACGGCGCACCGCTCCTTTGCAGGCGAAGTAGCAGGCTGCCAGGCCCACAAGGCAAAAAAGCGCCGCCGCAAGCGCCCTAACAGGCGCGTCCTTTTTTGCCTGCCGCCCGGGCCGCGGCTGCAGAAGGCCGCCGGTCTGTACGCGCCGCAGCCCCGGCAGGCTGAACGCACAGGAAAACAGGTACACACCGGCAAGCAGGAGCGCCGCAAGGGTCGCCCCTTCCACAGGGTAGGCAGCAAGGCCCTGCGGCAGCGCTGCCATGTGAGAAAGCAGCGCCAAAAACCCCTGAAACAGCAAAAACCCTGCCCCGCCGCCCAGAACCAGCGAAAGCGCAAAAAGCAGCAAAGTTTCGGTCAAAAACAGATTTCGCAGATCTTTGCGGGTCATGCCCAGCGCCAAATACACGCCGAACTCCCTCTGCCGCAGGCGCAGAAAAAACAAATTGGCGTGAGCGAGCACCGCCCCCGAGACCAGCGCCACCAGCGCGGTCAAAAAAGCAATGGTCTCAGAAAAACCGTCCAGCGCCGCGCCGGCTGCAAGCACCGCCCGGCAAAAGAGCATGCCGGTGGCCGAAAAAATGAGCGCGGCCGTCAAAGCCAGCGCGCAAAAATACAAAAGGTAGCCGCCGATCTGCCGGCGCAAATTGCGCCAGGCGAGTTTTGCGATCATCTTCCGCCCTCCAGCGCCGCGCGCACCGCAAGGATCTCTTCGTAAAACTCCTTTTGCGCCCTTTGCCCGCGGTAGATCTCGTTAAAGATCCTGCCGTCGCGCAAAAAAAGCACGCGCGACGTGTACGAAGCCATCCAGGCGTCGTGGGTCGCCATAAATACCGTCGTTTTGTTCTTGGCGTTCAGGCTGCAAAACAGCTCCATCAGCGCCCTGGCGCCCGCCGAATCCAGCGCGCCGGTGGGCTCGTCGGCCAGCAGCACGGCCGGCCGGGTGATGAGCGCGCGGGCAATGGCCACGCGCTGCTGTTCCCCGCCCGAAAGATCGCGCGGGAACTTTTTTAAAACCTTGGCAATGCCCAGCTCTTCTGAAAGAGCGCGCAGCCGCTTCTCTTCTTCCTGCCAGGGCACATGGGCAAGGTCCAGCGGCAGCAGGATGTTTTCTTCGGCGGTCAGCACTTCGATCAGATTGTAGTTTTGAAACACCACGCCCAGCCGGTCCCGGCGGAAGGCTGCCAGCCTTTCTTCGCGCAGGGCGGCAAGGTTGGTTTCTCCGATCTCAATGCTGCCTGCTGTGGGGGTTTCGAGCGTGGCGATCAGCTTCAAGAGCGTGCTCTTTCCCGAGCCCGAAGGCCCCATGACCGCCGCGAACTCGCCCAGGCGCAGTTCAAATTCCACACCCTTGAGCGCGCGGGTGACCCCGCCCGGCCCGGCAAAATATTTTGTGACGCCCAAGAGGCGCAGCGCCGCCGGCTCCATGCCCGTTCCCCCTTTGCCCTTTTTTCAAATCGCCTTTGATCCTGCCCATTATACCATGGGGCCGCCGGGAAGTTTCTTACACAGGTGCGAAAATTCCCTTACGAGATTGTAAGGGAACCGCGCTATCCCCCCGCCTGCGGCAGGGTGAAAACAAATCTGGTAAACGACCCCAGCTCGGATTCGATCAAAAACCCAATGCCCTGCTTTTTGCACATCTCCCGCACCAGGTACAGCCCCATGCCCGTGCCGCCCGGCTTGCTGTTCGAACCGGTAAAGCCGCGCTCGGTCAGCCGCGGCAGCTCGTGCGCAGGCACGCCGGGGCCGTTGTCTTCCACGGTGACGCTCCCGTTTTGTGCGCGCAGGGCCACGCGGCAGAGCGGGCAGTACTTGGCGCAGTTGACCAGCAGCTGCTTGATCATAAAGGAAAGGGCCTGGGCGTCGCCCACCGTTTCAAAGTCCCCCATAACCTCCGCGCTGATGCCGGAAGCGAGCAGCAGCTCCATTTGGCTGCGCACCGCCTCCTGCAGCACCTGCTGCACCCAAAACCGGCGAATGAACGCGTCGGTCCCCTGGGTGCGCAGCCGCGCGCAGTACAGCACGCTTTCCACCAGGTTGTTGGCTTTGCAAAGCTCTTTTTTCATGCGCGAAATCTCGCCGCCGTTTGCCAGCATCAGCGAGCAGGCCGTAAGAGGCGTCTTGATCTCGTGGATCCAGCGCTCCACGTACTCGCAGTATTCTGCTTTGTCCGCCCTGGCCTGCTGCGCCGCCGAAAGCGCCGAAGCGCACACCGTTTTCATCACCTCAAAGTACCGCCGTTCTACCCCGCTAACAGGCGGGGGCAAAAGCTCGGCAAGCAGGTACTTTTCTTCCAGGCCGTCGAGCAGCGCTTCCAGCTTCTTGACCCGGTCGCGCTCGCGCACATAGCCAACAGCCGCCCACGCAGCCACAAGCCCACAAAACAGCCCGCCAAACAGCAGCAGCATGCCGGGGGGCACCCTGACAAACAGCATTGCCGCGGCAAACAGCACCGCCCCCGCGCCCAAGAAGCAGAGCGCCGCCGCCTTGGAAGACAAATATTCTGAAAACCTCACAGCTCGTACCCCACGCCCCGCACCGTGCGGATAAAATCCACTGCGCCAATGGCTTTCAGCTTTTCGCGCAGCCGGCTGATGTTCACGTACAGCGCGCTCTCGTCCACGAACAGCGCGTTATTCCACAGATCTTCTATGAGCGCCTCGCGCGCGCAAAGCTCCTTTTGCATCAGGCAGTACAAAATGCGGGCTTCGTTGCGGGTCAGGGTCTGCTTGTTGCCCTCGTATTCCGCCGTTTGGGTGGAAAGGTCGAGCGTAAGGCCGCGTTTTGACAAAACGGTGTTGCTGCCGCCCCGCCGCAGCAGCCGCGCGATGCGGGCGAGCAGCACCGACGAATGGTAGGGTTTGCGGATGAAGTCGTCCGCCCCCACGCCAAAGGCCAGCAGCTCGTCCTCGTCGGTGGTGCAGGCGGTCAAAAAGATCACCGGCAGGCCGGAATGCTCCCGCAGCCTGCGGCAGATCTCAAGCCCGCTTTCGCCGGGGAGCGAAATATCCAAAAGCGCGAGGTCGCAGGGCTCTTCCAACACCGGCAAATAGCCGTTGGCCCGCAAAAGTTCCGCAAGCTCGGTGCGGATGGCCTCGTCGTCTTCCACGATCAAAATGCGTTCCATGCGGGTTCCTTTCTTTTAAGTGTTACGAGCGCAGAATACCGCCCGCCCAACCGAACAGCGTTTGGGAGGCTTCAAAAAAGCGGTCTGCAACAGGCGCATCTTCCCTTGCGCGTTCAAACAGCGCAAAAACCGCGGCATCCTCCCCCGTAAGGACTTCTTTCAGCCCGGCGAGCTTTGCCACGGCCTGCCCGGTCTCTAAAAACCATTTGGCCCGCAGCACAAACGCCGCCTGCTTGAAAAGCGCCTGCAAGATCTCCGGGCTCTTTTCGTGCAGCAGGTTGTGGCAGCAGGCGTGGTAAATGGCCGACGCGCCGGAAACCAAGGCAGCGCGCGGGTCGCATCGCTCCCACAGCGCGGGCAGCAGCGTTTCTTCCCCCCACACGCGCTGGGTGTCGAGCGCAAAGTGGAAAAGGTCGCCCCGTTCCCAGTTCAACAGCTCCGCCCGGCCCGAAAGGAATCCACACAGCCGTTTGCGCTCAGGCAGGGCCGAGGCCGCCCGGTCGTAGCGCACAAGGTCCATAGCGCACAGTTCGTCAAGCACCGTCACGGCGTCGATGTCGCTCCCCTCTTTCGCTTCGCCCCGCCGGAAGCTTCCCTGCAAGCCCACGAACACCAGCCGTTCGCCGAACTCCCGCCGCATGGCCGCTGTAAATTCTTCCATATACGCTGTAATGTCGAACATTTTGCCCCCTTCACTCCTCCCGGCACAGTTTTTAGATTTTTTTACTATAGCAAAAGCAGCGCTTTCTGAAAAGCCATGGAAAACAAAGGCCTGTTTTGGGGCGCTCTTTGCCCCGGTTTGCCAACCGTATTGCCAGCTGATATACTTTACCTACTGCTCATGCCCTGTGCAACTTTCTTTTTTCCTAGGAGACCTGTGAATATGCTGGAACGAGACCTGCGCTGCTTTCTTGCCCTTGCCGAGACCCGCAGCTTTACCCGCGCCGCCGAGAGGCTTTTCGTCACACAGCCAGCCTTCAGCCGGCGCATTGCCGAACTGGAAGATGACCTGGGCTGCCAACTCGTGCTGCGCACCACCCGGCCTGTGGAACTGACGCCCGAAGGCAAAGTGTTTTTAAAATGGGCGACCATCCTTCTGCACGATCTGGAGCAGATGGAAACTGCCATGGCCGCCGCCCGCCGGGGCGTTGCCGGGCAGCTGCGCATTGGCTACAACGGCAGCAACCACCT
Source organism: uncultured Christensenellaceae bacterium (assembly GCA_944384305.1). Taxonomy (GTDB): domain Bacteria; phylum Bacillota; class Clostridia; order Christensenellales; family CALWSW01; genus CALWSW01. The sequence goes on along the minus strand of CALWSW010000126.1, from coordinate 36 downwards.
TTTATACCTCAACCGCTCCCTCCACGAGCTCGAACA
>CALWSW010000125.1 GCA_944384305.1 uncultured Christensenellaceae bacterium | reverse complement strand
ACTCAACTATAACCGATGAGACCTTATCCTTCATCTTTTTTACTTCTTCTGTCCAATATGTATTGTACTCCTACACGCGCAGGGAAATGCCGCAAAATCCGCATCTCGCGGCCAGAGGGAGCATGTGGTATAATAAGCCAAACGCCTTTTTGCCGGAGGATGGAAAATGAAGCTGATCTCGTGGAACGTCAACGGCCTGCGCGCGGCGCTGGGGAAGGGATTTTTGGACTTCTTCCGCGCGGCGGACGCCGATGCTTTTTGTATACAGGAGACTAAAATGCAGCCCGGGCAGGCTGAACTCGAGCTGCCGGGGTATTGCCAGTACTGGAACAGCGCCGAAAAGAAGGGGTATTCCGGCACGGCGGTGTTCACCAAGACCGAGCCCCTTGCGGTAACGAACGGCATCGGCATTGAGGAGCACGACAAGGAGGGCCGGGTGATCACCTGCGAGTACGAGGGGCTCTATTTGGTGAACTGCTATACGCCCAACGCCCAGCGCGGCCTGGTGCGCATGGCCTACCGCCAGAAGTGGGAGGAAGACTTCCGCGCATATCTCATGGGGCTGGACCAAAAAAAGCCGGTGGTGCTCATGGGCGACTTGAACGTGGCGCACACCGCCATCGACTTGAAAAACCCAAAGTCCAACGAAAAGAACGCCGGCTACAGCCCGGAGGAGCGTGCCTGCATGACCGCGCTGCTTGAAAGCGGCTTTGCCGACACCTTCCGCCGCCTGTACCCCGAGCGTACCGGGGCTTACACCTGGTGGTCCTACATGTTCAACGCCCGCGCCAACAATGCCGGGTGGCGCATCGACTACTTCATCGTTTCCGAGCGGCTGATGCCGCGCGTGCGCGACAGCATCATCCACCCCGAGGTTTACGGCAGCGACCACTGCCCGGTGGAGCTGCAGCTCGAACTCTGACGAAACGCGAAGGAGCATCTGCCTTGGCCCAGAACAAAATCGGCGCGCGCGCCGCCCGTTCCACCCTCCTCATCACACTGATCATCATCGTCAGCAAGTTGGTGGGGTTTGTCCGCGAAATGGTGTTTGCGGCCTATTTCGGGACCGGCGCGATCAGCGACGCCTATACCAACGCCAATTCGGTGGTCAATATTCTGATCCTGCTGTTTTCGGCGTGTATCTCTTCGACCTTTATTCCCATTTACCTCAAGACCAAGCGGCTGGAAGGCCCGGCCGCGGCCAACCGCTACGCCAACAATGTCATGACGGTGTTTGCCGTGGTGGGCATTGCGGTGGGGGCGCTGGGGTACTTTTTTGCGCAGGAGATCTGCGAGCTTTTTATGCCCACGCTCATCCCCACAGCGCCGCAGGGGAGCGCGCTGTACCTGACGCAGATAGAAAAGCTCGCGCAAACAGCCGACCTGGCGCGCATCATGTTCCCCTCCATGGCCTTTGCCGCCACCACGGGGGTATTCACCTCGCTGCTGAACGCCCACGAGCGCTTCGTGCCCGAACAGCTCACGGGCTTTGCCCTTAGCCTGTGCGTCATTTTGGCCTGCGTGTGCTTTTCGGGCTACGGCATCACGGCGGTGGCGGTGGCAACGGCGCTCACCTACGTGCTGCAGCTCTTCATCGTCATCCCTTTTTTGCGGGGAGTCTACCGCTTCCGGCCGACGCTGCACTCCGGCGGCAAGGTCAAGCACACCGTTTTGCTCGCGCTGCCGGCCATCCTTTCCATGGCCTTCGACGAGATCAACCACCTGGTGGACAAAAACATCGGCATCTCGCTGGGCGACGGGCCCAACACCGCGCTGACTTACGCCTACCGCATCATCACGCTGGTGCTGGGCGTGCTGGTGGTGCCCATTACCACCGTCATGTTCTCCAGGCTTTCAGAATACGCGGCCGAAGGCAGGAACAAGAGCATCCTCGCCGCTACCAAGCAGTGTTTGGAGGTGCTCTCCATCATCATTTTGCCGGTCATGCTGCTCGCGGCGGTGCAGAGCACAGACGTCATCCGCCTGCTGTACTTCCGCGGCGCGTTCGACGAATATTCGCTTGAGTTGACCAGCGCGGCGTTTTTGTTCTACATTCTGGGCGTGCTGGCCTTTGCCTGGCGCAACTTCCTCACCCGTGTGTTTTACGCCATTCAGGATACCCGCGCTCCGCTGGTCATCGGCGTGGCGGCGGTGGGGGTGAACATCGCGCTGGACATTGTGCTCGCCGGCCCTATGGGCGTGGGCGGGCTGACGCTGGCTACCAGCATTGCCGGCGGCGTGGGCGCGGCGCTCATGCTTTTTCGCCTCAGACGCAAGCTGGGGCGCATCGGTTTTGCTTCTACGGCGGTAGAGGTGTGCAAAACGCTGGTGGCAGCCTGCGCGGGCGCCGTTGTGGCCATGCTGGTCTCAAACGCCGTGGGCGGGGGGAGCGCGACTGGTGCGCTGCTTCTTAGATTGGTGCTCTCTACCGGCGCGGGGCTTGTAGCGTACCTCATTTTGGTGGTGCTCTTCCGCGTGCGGGAAGTCAACACCGTGACGAATTTGATCTTTGGAAGATTCAAAAGGAGAAAAAGATAATATGAAGACCACCGTCAGCTGCGCCTACTGTCAGATCGGTACGGCGATGCGCCTGTTGAAAAAGTTTGGCCTGAGTGAAGAGGAGGAGCAGAAGCAGTTTCAAAAGGTGCTCGGCTACTTTGCAAACTGCGATTACAGCATGACCCCGCCGGAATTGCACGTTCCGGTGTGGGAGATCGCCCGCCGGGCCTCGGGGCAGGCCGACCCCATCAAAGAGGAGCGCAGAAAGGACAACGAGCGGGTGATGGCGCTGCTGCCCAGCATCAAAAAGCGGGTGGCAGAGAGCGCCGACCCCTATTTGACGGCCATGAAATACGCCATTGCCGGCAACGTCATCGACCCGCTGCCCCAGCACGGCGTCAGCGTGGACGAGGCCTTCGACGCCGTGCTGAACAAGCCGCTCTTTATCGACCACAGCGCGCGGCTGCGGCAGCTGCTGGAAAGCGGCGCGAAGGTGCTTTACGTGACCGACAACGCCGGCGAGATCGTGCTGGACCGCCTGTTTTTGGAAACGCTGTTTTCCTTGAACATCACAAAGCCGCAGAATATCACCCTTGCGGTGAAGGGCAGGCCGGCCAACAACGACGCCACGATGGAAGACGCCGCGCAGGTGGGGCTGACCGGGCTGGTAACGGTCATCGACACCGGCGACGACACCATGGGCATTACGCTTTCGCGAAGCGGCGGGCGCTTTTTGGAAGCCTTTTACGGGGCAGACGTGATCGTTGCAAAGGGCATGGGCAATTATGAGAGCCTTTCGGACTACCGCGAAAAGCTGCTGTGCCATATGCTGATGGTGAAGTGCGAGAACGTTTCGGGCGCCTGCGGCGCGCCGCAGGGAGAGTTTATTTGCATGTTCAATCTGTGAAAAATCTGAGCGCTTTTTGTTGACGTTCGGCAATTTGTGGGATAATCTAATAAAGGGCCTGGTGCGGCCCAAACGAAAATAAGCCAGGGAGGTGATCCGTTCTGGATACCGGCGATAGTTGTCGAATAAGACCCAAGAACCAAAGTTCCGCGGCGGATCGCGCGCTTGGCGGCTTTTTGGCCTGCGCTTTTTTGCGGGAGCGTCTTCTTCCCAAATAAAAGCGCTGTTCGTGTGCCATGGGCTCCTTTTTGCGCCTCTCCCCCGCGGGGAAAACGAGGTGTGAAATGGAGCATAATTTTGATTTTGAGGCGCTTTACGAACTATTAAAGGGGCGGAACATCCGCGCATTGCGCGAAAAGCTGGCGGGAATGAACGTTGTGGATACCGCGGAGTTCATTCAGGAGCTCGAGGGGGAAGAGCGGCTGATCGCCTTCCGCATCCTTCCCAAGAGCCTTTCGGCCGACGTCTTTTCCTACCTGGACAGCGATGCCCAGACCGCCATCGTTTCGGCCATCAGCGACCGCGAGCTCGAACAGCTGATGGACGAGATGTTTGTGGACGACGCCGTGGACTTTCTGGACGAGGTGCCGGCCAACGTCGTGCGCCGCGTTATGCAGGTGTCCGACCCCGAAACGCGGGAGATCATCAACAAATTCCTGCAGTACCCCGAAAACTCCGCCGGCAGCATCATGACCATTGAAATGGTGGAGTTCCACGACCGCTTGACGGCCGGCGAGGCCATCAAGCAGCTGCGCGCCACCGCGCCCGACAAAGAGACCATTTACAACTGCTACGTCATCGACGACAGCCGCCACCTCACCGGCGTGCTGCCCCTGCGCCGCCTGCTCCTTGCCAAAGACGGCGACCGCATCAGGGAAATGATGGACAAAGAGGAGCAGGTCATTTCGGTGAACACCCTGGACGACCAGGAAGAGGTCGCCGATCTGGTGCGGAAGTACGACCTGATCTCCGTTCCGGTGGTAGACAACGAAGGCCGGCTGGTCGGCATCATCACAGTCGACGACATCGTCGACGTCATTGAAGAAGAGGCCACCGAGGACTTTGAAAAAATGGCCCTCCTGCAGCCTTCGGAAGACACCTATTTAAAGACCGGCGTGTTCAAGCTGGCCAAAAACCGCATTGTGTGGCTGCTCATTTTGATGGTGTCGGCCACGTTTACGGGGCAGATCATCACCAGCTACGAGACCATGCTGGCCGCTGTTGCCGGGCTTACGGCCTGCATCCCCATGCTGATGGACACCGGCGGCAACGCCGGCAGCCAGACCTCTACGCTGATCATCCGCGGCCTTGCGCTGGGCGAGCTGCACATCAAGGACTATTTTCAGATCCTGTGGAAGGAACTGCGCGTGGCGATCATCTGCGGGCTGGCGCTGGCGGTGGCCAACGTCGGCCGCATGCTGCTCATCGGAGGCACCGAAGTGCCGGTAATCCTCGTGGTTTCGGCGGCCATGGTGTGCGCCGTCATGGTGGCGAAGATCATCGGCTGCACGCTGCCCATCGTGGCGAAGCTGGTGCACCTCGACCCGGCGCTGATGGCAGGCCCGATGATCACCACCATCGTCGACGCCGTCACGCTGATGATCTACTTCGCCCTTGCGACCATTTTCCTGCTCTGAGCACGGGCAGACCGTTTTAATTTAAAAAGAGCCTTTTGACCGAAACCGGCCGAAGGGCTCTTTTTTTGCTGCGCGCGCGGCGGTTTTTGCGGCTGACGGCACGGGAAGCATATCGGGTACAGGCTGTACATATGGTGTAGCGTGAGGTGATGGGACATGGCATGCGATCTGACACCGGTGCTGCGGGTACTGCCCGCAGAGACCGCTGCGGAGGTGCTGGCGCTGACCGGGCAGCAGAAGGAGAGCCTGACGGAGATCCGCCTGCGCGCAGGGCGCAAGACGCGGGTGCGGGGCGTGGGGTGGCAAAAAACACTGCGGGCAGAAACGACGGCACAGGACTGCGAGGAGACCCTGTTAAAATGCGCCGAATACTCGCTTTACGCCGTAGAAGCAGAGCTGAGGCGGGGGAGCTTTGCCCTGCCGGGCGGCGCGCGGGCGGGATTTTGCGGGCGGGCGGTCACAGAAAACGGAAAGGTCGCGCGCATTGTGCAGCCCGGCTCGTTCTGTTTCCGCATCCCGCGCGAAGTGCGCGGCTGCGCCGCGGGCATTTTGCCTTACCTCGTCGAGGGGGAACGGGTGCTCTCCGCCCTGATCCTTTCGCCGCCGGGAGGCGGCAAGACCACGCTGCTGCGCGAGATCGCGCGCTGTTTGGGCGAGGAGCGCGAGGTGGGCCTGGCCGACGAGCGCTCGGAGCTGGCTGCCTGCCGTGAGGGGAAACCGACCTTGGACGTGGGGAAAGGAACGGACGTGATGGACGGCCTGCCCAAGGCCGAGGCCATAGAGCGCATGGTGCGGGCCATGTCGCCAGAGGTACTCGTGACCGACGAGATCGGCGCGCAGGAGGACTGCGCGGCGCTGTGGAACGCGGCGCGCTGCGGCGTGGCCTTGATCGCCAGCGCCCACGCCGGCTCCGTTCGGGAGGCGCGCGAAAAGGTGGGGCTGGGAGATTTGATTCGAAAAGGCGCTTTTTTGCGGCTGGCCGTGCTTTCGGATGTTTGCGGGCCGGGAACGCTCGAACGCGTGGAAGACGAGAAAGGGAACTGTTTGTACGAAAGGGAGAAAGGCCATGAAAAGCGCCGCTATGGGGCTGGTGTTTTTGATCTGCATTT
>CALWSW010000124.1 GCA_944384305.1 uncultured Christensenellaceae bacterium | reverse complement strand
ACCATGGCGCAGAACAAGCGCCAGATCAAACGGAGGATCGCCATGCTCAGCCGCAAAACCAAAACCCAGGCGCTTTCTGCCCTACTCTGCCTTCTCTTGCTTCTTACCGCCTGCACCGCCGCCATGACCGGGCCGCAGGGATCCCCCTCTTCTACACCCGACCCCGCAGCGGCCGGCAGCACAATTGGCCCTGCTGTGCCCTCTGCTGCGCGCGCCTTTATGGAGGAGTATGAGGCCGCGGCTTTTTACGCCGCGCCTGCTTTTGAGGACGCCGCAGAAGAGGAACTTGCCAACTACCTGAGTACGGACATCCTTGCGGACTTTGAGGTGTATGGCCGCAAAAACAGCGCCGGCGACCTCTACGCCGTGGCTTACCTGCCCTCGCAGACAGCGCGTGCGCCCTACACGGGGTATCAGCTCGTTCTGACTCATGACAGTGTGTCGGGGCGGCCTCTTGCACTGGAGGAATACGGTCTGTTGAGCGTGACCGACCCCGCTAAACGCAGGCTCATGCGTTCCTACGATTTCAGTGCTGCTACCGCCGCCGTGCCCATCAACATCGCGCCCATCGACATCGAAAGCCGCTTGTATTTTCTGTTACTCACGGATTCCAACAACACTCTTTCCCTCCTGGCGAACGAAGAATACCGCCGGAACTTCCTTTCTTCTGTTCTCGCGCCCGAGGAAAACGCGGAAGAAGATGCTGCCGCCAACCAGTCCGTCTCTCCTATAGAAGTTCATCTCTTAGAGAACCTCAACCTGGACGGCGTTGGTGACGCCGACGACACGGCTTCCGTGTGCATCTATCAATTCGGGGAATACGGCGGCGAAGCCACCGTGCTGCAGATCACCCTGGGCACGGGGGAAACGCTGGCAAACGTCTTTCCCGTTTCCGGCACGGTTACCGCCCTTTTGTACGGCCCGCTGTTTGCCGAGGACAAAAATGCCCTCGTTCTGGAAATCACAGACCGCACAAGCAACTACGGCGCGGCAGCCCTCTTTGCTGTAGATGTTTGCCCTGCAGGAGTCGATCCCACACCGGCCAGCGTCGTCCGGTTAGACACCACCACGGGCATCACACTGCGCGAGGGCGAGCTTCCGTCCGCTTTTCAAACCACTCTGACGTGCGGAGCAGAATTTGCCGAACTGCCAAACTCTCCCCTGCGGGGGATCGTGCTTCACGCTTGGGAGAATGGCTCGTCCGTGGAGCGCACCCTTTTCTGGGAAGGCGGAAATTTCTTTGCAGACGACGGTTGGGCCCTGCAGCCGGAATAGCCCTTTCACCGGCCTGACGGGCGCGCCCACCTTTTTCCCCGCTCCTGCTTGGCTGTGCCTTTTCCCCGCTCGCCTGCGAATTTGGCTACCAGCTGAATGTAACGACCGAAGGCGGCGCCCTTCCCCCTCTCTACTTCGCTTCAAGCGGCAGCGCGGTGTTCACTTTAAACGGTCTGACCTTTTACGAATACAGCAGCCTTGACGCGCTGCTTTCGCTCTTCCCCATTCTTGGCGATCATGCCGCTCCGCGTGCCTGAAGCCAGGCCGCCAATACGCAAAACCGGCCCCTTGCCCAAATTTGGGAAGGGGCCGGTTTGTTTGCGCGGGCTGCCGGTGGTTATTCCAGCTCGAACGCGCCGGTGTACAGCTGGTAATACTTGCCCTTTTGGGCGACCAGCTCGTCGTGCGAGCCCTGCTCGATGATCTTGCCGTGTTCGAGCACCATGATGTTGTCGGAGTTTTTGACGGTGGAGAGCCTGTGGGCGATGACGAAGACCGTGCGGCCCTTCATCAGCGCGTCCATGCCCCGCTGCACCAGCGCTTCGGTGCGGGTGTCGATGGAGCTGGTGGCTTCGTCCAAGATCATGACCGGCGGGTCGGCCACTGCCGCGCGGGCGATGGAGATGAGCTGCCGCTGCCCCTGCGACAGGCCGGAGCCGTCGCCGCTCAGCACGGTCTGGTAGCCTTCGGGCAGCATCTCAATGAAGCTGTCGGCATTGGCCAGCTTGGCGGCGGCAATGCACTCTTCGTCGGTCGCATCCAGCCGGCCATAGCGGATGTTGTCCATCACCGTGCCGGTAAAGAGGTTGACGTCCTGCAGCACCACGCCCAGGCTGCGCCTCAAATCGGCCTTTTTGATCTTGTTGACGTTGATGCCGTCGTAGCGGATCTTGCCGTCGGTCACATCGTAGAAGCGGTTGATCAAAATGGTGATGGTGGTTTTGCCCGCGCCGGTCGCGCCCACCAGCGCCACCTTCGTGCCCGGCACGGCGTGTACATTGATGTGCTTGAGCACGTTGTGCTCGCCGTCGTAAGCAAAGGAAACATCGTCGAGCTGCACGTCGCCTTTGAGCTCGGTGTAGGTCACGGTGCCTTCGGCCTTGTGCGGGTGCCGCCAGGCCCACATGCCCGTGCGCTCCTTGGTCTCCACCAAGTTGCCGTTTTCGTCGCGCTTGGCGTTCACCAGCATCACGTAGCCGTCGTCGGTCTCGGAGGGCTCATCCATCAGCTCGAAGATACGCTCGGCGCCGGCCAGCGCCATGATGACGGCGTTGAACTGCTGCGACACCTGGTTGATGGGCATGTTGAAGTTGCGCGACAGCTGCAAGAACGAGGCGATGGAGCCCAGCGTAAACGCGCCCGCGCCGGCAAGCGAAAAGTTGGAAATGCCGCCAATGGCCATAAAGCCGCCCACAATGGCCACCAGCACGAACTGCAGGTTGCCCAGGTTCATAATGGCGGGCCCGATCATGTTGGCAAACATGTTGGCCTTGTAGGTGTTGGCGCACAACTCGTCGTTGAGCTCGTCGAACCCTTCTTTAGATTCTTCCTCGTGGCAGAACACCTTGATGACCCGCTGGCCGTTCATCATTTCTTCGATGTAGCCGTTGGTTTTTGCCACCGACTTCTGCCTGGCCACAAAGTAGCTGGCACTGCGGCCGGCAATGGTCTTTGACGTGAGGCTGATGAGCGACACGCAGATGAGCACAAAAGCCGTCAGCGGAATGCTGGTGCGCAGCATGGCGATGAACACCAGCACCATGGTCGTTACCGAAGAAATGATCTGCGGCACGCTCTGCGAGATCATCTGCCGCAGGGTATCGGTATCGTTGGTGTAGTAGCTCATCACATTGCCGAAGGTGTGCTGGTCAAAGTACCGGATGGGCAGGGTCTGCATGTGGATGAACATATCGTCGCGGATCTCTTTTAAGACCTTTTGCGCGATATCGGCCATCATGCGCACATACAAAAAGCCGCACAGAATACCCACCACGTAAATGGCCGCCATCTGCAGCACCGCGCCCAGCATCGGCCCAAAGTCGGGGTTGGCCGTGCCCAGAAGAGGCGTGATGTAATCGTCGATGAGGGTCTGCAGGAACAAGGAGCCCATGACCGTCGCCAGTGCGCTGACGATGATGCACACCATGACGAAGGCAAACTTGACCTTGTGCTTGAGCACCATGTAGGAAAGGATGCGCTTTAAAACCTTTTTGTTGTCTTTGGCGCCCTTCTTTTTGCGAAAGTCGACTTTCGAGGCGTTGTTCAAAACATCGTTAGTTCTGGCCATCCTCTTCGCCTCCCTTCATTTGGGATTCGTATACCTCGCGGTAGATCGCGCTCTTTTTCATCAGCTCGTCGTGCTTGCCCACGGTCGAGATCTTGCCGTCGTCCATGACGATGATCATGTCGGCCTCCTGCACCGAGCTGATGCGCTGAGCGATGATGAGCTTGGTGGTGTCGGGGATCTTTTCGGCAAAGGCCTGGCGGATCAGGGCGTCGGTTTTGGTATCCACCGCGCTGGTCGAGTCGTCCAAAATGAGGATCTTGGGCTTCTTTAAGAGCGCGCGGGCAATGCACAGGCGCTGCTTCTGCCCGCCCGAAACGTTGGTGCCGCCCTGTTCAATGTAGGTGTCGTACCCTTCGGGCATCTCCGAAACAAAGCCATCGGCCTGCGCCAGCTTGCACACCTCGCGGATCTCCTCGTCGGTGGCGCTTTCGTTGCCCCAGCGCAGGTTCTCCTTTACGGTGCCCGAAAACAGCACGTTCTTCTGCAGCACCATGGCCACGGCCTCGCGCAGAGCTTCAATGTCGTACTCGCGGGTGTCGAGGCCGCCCACCTTCACGCTGCCCACCGTGGGGTCGTAAAGCCTGGGCACCAGCTGCACCAGCGTGGACTTTGCCGAGCCCGTGCCGCCGATGATGCCCACCGTAGACCCCGAAGGGATGTGCAGGTTGATGTCGTTGAGGCACAGCTTGCTGGCGGTCTTTTTGTAGCTGAAGTTCACGTGGTCGAAGTCGATGGAGCCGTCCTTCACCGTCATAATGGGGTGGGGCGGGTTCTGAATGTCGGTCTTTTCAGAAAGCACTTCATCGATACGCTCGGCCGACGCGCGGGCAATGGTGATCATGACCAGCACGAAGGAGAGCATCATGAGGCTCATGAGGATCTGCCCGGCGTAGGAGATCATGCTCATGAGCTGGCCGGTGGTCATGGAACCGCCCACGATCATCCGCCCGCCGATCCAGGACACCAGGATGATGCAGGTATAAATGGAAGTCTGCATCAAAGGCGTGTTGAACGCCACGATCTTTTCGGCCTTGACGAAGTCCTTGTAAATGGTGTTGGAAATGGCGCCCATTTTCTCTTCTTCGTGCGCCTCGCGGTTGAAGGACTTCACCACGCGAATGCCGCGCAGGTTTTCCTGCACCACGTTGTTGAGCTTGTCGTAGGTTTTGAAGACCCGCTCAAAAATGGGGTGTGCCTTGCGGATGATAAAGTACAATCCGCCGCCCAGAATGGGGATGGCGATCAAAAACACCACCGCGATGTCGGGGTTGACGCTGAACGACATGATGGTCGCAAAGATCAGCATGGCCGGGCCGCGCGCCGCCACACGGATGATCATCATAAAGGCCATCTGCACGTTGTTGACGTCGGTGGTCATGCGGGTGACCAGGCTGGAAGTTGAGAACTTGTCGATGTTGTTGAACGAGAAGGTCTGTACATTGTAGTACATGCCCTTGGTCAGGTTTCGGGAAAATCCCGCCGCGGCCTTGGAGCCGAAGCGCGCGCCTAAAATACCGAACGTGAGGGAGATGAGCACGCACACAATGAGCATGAGGCCGGTCGAAACCACCGTGCCCATGTTGCCAAGCTCTATCCCGTTGTCGATCATGCTTGCCATCAGCAGCGGCACGACCACTTCCATCGCCACTTCGCCCAGCATCATCACCGGCGTGAGGATGGTCTCTCGCTTGTATTCGCCAATGTACCTGGCGAGCCGTTTTACCATTTCGCAGGCGTCCTCCTTTTTCGTCATTTTGAAGAAAAGCCATGATTTTCTTCGGGTTTTTCGCCTTTTTCTGCCCGCTGCAAAAGCGCGCGGCAAAAAAACGGCGCAATGGGTCAAATGTAAGGGGCACTCCCCTTCACATCCCCCGGCGCTGGGTTCAGCCGTTTTCGGCGCTCAGGTTCTGCTTGATGCGCTCGAACTGCCCAAACAGCGTGTCGAGCTCTTCTTCGGTAAACCCCTTTGCCACGCGCTCTTCCAGCGCACGGATGCGCGCCACCACCCGCTCGTGCTGCTTTACGGCCTTTTCGGTGAGCCGCAGGCATTTCATGCGGGCGTCCTCATCCGAAGGGACGCGCAGCAAATACCCCCGCTTTTCCATCAGCTTGAGCATCTCCGTCACGGTGGAGCGCCGCAGGTGGAACTGTTCGCCCAGCTCGCGCTGCAGCACGTTTCTGCCGCGGTTCTCGTACAAGTAACCGATCACCCAGCCCTGCGCCGGGGTGATCTCTTCTTCCTCCTCTCTGTCTTCCTTCTGCATTTCCCGGAAGATGAGGTTGGAAAGCATTTTGATCTGGTAACACAAATGCCGTTCTCCCATACCGTTTTCCTTCCATTTCTTTGTTAGTGCCCTAATAATATACTGTTCATTCTTCCTGTTGTCAAGGCTCTTCTTCATCATTTTTTTAACGTTTTAAAACCGCCGGAAACCGCCTTGCCGCCCACCCCTTTCCCGCGCCTTTTTGCCCGCAGGAACGCCTGCCCCAAGCCCCTGTTTTTGCTTGTTTCAGCGCCGCAATAAATATCCCCCGGCAAAGCCGGGGGTTTTTCACAGACGGGTAAAACCCTGGAATACTAGCGGCACGCGTCACG
>CALWSW010000123.1 GCA_944384305.1 uncultured Christensenellaceae bacterium | reverse complement strand
GAGGAGATGCTGGATTTCACCCTTTCGCTGGCCCAGATGCTGGATTGTGAAGCCAGCGACCGATACACCCTGGAGCTGGGCGGGCTGGAATGGCTGTGCCAGGACTACGCGGTGCAGGATTATACCTTCTCCTATGCCTCCGCCATGATAGACGGGGCGTGTTATGTGGTGGGCTGCATGTATGACGACTCCACCGAGTCTGCCGTATTGGCCCTGTATCAACAGGCCCTCGCCAGCGCCCGGCCCTGGGAGGGATAGGCGCAGACAGGGCCCCCCCGGACCGCCCTGGGAGGAGCAGGAAGCACGCCCTATTCCCGGGAGAAAGGAGCAGCATCATGCCGGGGCTTAAAATGAACCTGAACTGCCCGCGTCGCCTGGCGATCTATGCGGTGTTCGACATTCTGGACACCATGGGAGCGGAATATGCCCGGTCCATGACGGGGGATATCCAGGCTAGGATCAACGTCCTGGGGAAAACCAGCGGTTATGCCTTTGCGGTAACGGAGCAGAGCCAGGATACGTCTATCCTTCACGCATCCATACCCCATCCGGCGGCTGAGCTTACGGAAGAAGGCAAACAGCTTGCGCTGCAATACCTTGTGGACAGCATCCTGTATCATATGGATCAGGCGCTCTTTCCAGAGTAGCTCCGCCAAGGGGCGGCGCAAGGGGCGCGAAGGGACGGACGGCCCAGGCCCCCGGCAGCTTGCCGAAAAAGCCTGCGCTCCATACCCGATATGTGGTTACGCTTTGGCCCGGTTCCATTCCGATGCCGTTTCCCTAGAGGCGGACGGCGCTGTACACGGCGGATGCTTGCGGGCGAATTGCCCCAATGAAGGCTTACCCTGGCCGATTTATACGTGGCACCCTTGGGGAGGGCCCAAAGGGCTTTGAAGCGTTTCCCCATACAAATGACAGCATTTCGCGGCTTGCCCCATGCGCAAGCCGCAGTTTTTTCGATATACAACAAGCTGCGGCGCCATGCCGCAGCTTGTTGAAACGGGGCTTTCGCCACGTGTTCGAAGTTTCCATGGCTCCCTTGCGCCTAAGGCGCGGCCGGGGGGCCATGCAGGGAACCCCTAGGCCGCAAGGCTTTTTGCGGATTATCCGTACCCCCCAGGGGGCCGTTCCTTGTCCCTTCGGGACAATTTTCCTTGCGCCGCCAAATCCGATGAAAGGGAATCCGGGGTTCGGCCCTTGCTCCCCAGGGGGATCGACAGCCCATTCCACGCAATACCCCAATTCGCAAAGCGTATCGAGGATGACGGAGAAGGTTTTCCCTTGATCATGCGATAGCAGGCCGGGTACATTTTCAAGCAGCAGATATGCAGGCTTTTTGCATCGAAGGATTCGGGCAATTTCAAAGAACAGAGCACCTCTTGTATCGGCAAAGCCCTGTCGCTTACCAGCGACAGAAAAGCTCTGGCAGGGGAAACCTGCGCAGAGGAGGTCGAAGTCCGGCATTCCATTTGGGTCGATGATTCGTGCATCCTGGTAGTACACCTCGCTTTCATGTGGTGCATGCGCTGCCATGTAGCTTGAATTGGCGTACTTATCTATTGGACGGGAGTTCAAGTCATCTGATTTTCAAAAACGGCTGCTCGACATCTATGGCGCCCTGCAAAATAAAAAGCGCTTTTGAGGTAGCAAAAAAGCCCTAAGGTTAGGGCTTTTTTGTGACAAAATTCATTCTGTCAAAGGAAGTTGGTGCGCATGACGGGATTTGAACCCGTAAGGTTTCCCCGGCGGATTTTAAGTCCGCTGTGTATGCCGTTCCACCACATGCGCGTTCTCACGAATAACAATATACCCCACCAGCGGCCAAAAGTAAACCTTGCGGCAGAGAAAATCGTACCAGAGCTTTCTTTAGAGTTCTAATTTCTAAGCAAACAGGCTCCTTTTACAGATTATTAGCTTTGTTTACCCTTAGTAGACAAAGGATAAGATACTTTGGGTATATTGCCGGTCATCCTGAGAAAATTGGGCCGCCCGCAAGCGGGCGGCCCAGCGATGGCAATTCTGCTTTCGGCTTACTTCATGCCCTTGGCAGCGTTCATGAAGCGGCGCTGATAGCTGATGACCTGGTTGGTGGAGGTGAAGCGCGCGAGGTAGTTGGGCTCGGCAGTGATGACGACCTTCTTGTTCATATCCTGGAACTCGGGCTCGGCGAGGAGCTTGTCGATATCCGGATAGTTGTCGGGGCCTTCCATCGAGCAGACGATCAGGCGGGTATCCTCGAGGTTGCAGTTCCTGAGAACGCGCAGGTTGTGGCGCATGCCGTCCAAGCCGTCGCTGCCCTGGCGGTCTTCAAAGAGACGGTACTTGAGCAGGTGCTTCGCGAAATCGTACACCGCGCTGAGCGAAACGGTCGCCGCTTCGGCAGGGGTGTAGAAGTCGTTCTTTGCCAGGAAGGCCAGCAGGTCTTCGAGGTGTTTTTTGTCGCCGGTGGCTTCGTAGGCCGCGCAGCACTGCGCCATCTTCTGGGACTGCATGAGGCGGTGACGCAGGAAGGTGTTGATGAAGTAGGGCTTGGCCTGCAGCGCCATGAGCGTCTGGTAAGGCTCGAACATCAGGGTGAAGTTGATGCGGTAGCCTTCGTCGGTGAGGCGCTTGCAGAGGTTGTGGCCGCGCAGAGCGTCTTCGGTGGTCACATCCTGATAGCTGCGGTCGAGCTTCTTTTCGCCTTCCAGCAGCTGGCCAACGTTTTCGGGGGAAACAGCACCGGTGTGGGGCACCTTTACGACCACGCGGTACTTGCTGAACATCTCGCGGAACTTGGCGGCTTCTTCCTGAATGAGGCTGTAGTCCTTTTCAAAGGGGTTGTTCAGCTCAACGGAAATGTCGCAGCCCGGGCCGAGGATGTTGGAGATCTCCTGCATGACCTCATCGCGATCCTTGTACAGACCGCCCACGTTGGCCTTGGGGTTGTTGATGAAGAGGTCGTACACGATGCCGGGGTTGCAGGTAAGGTTAGCGAGCAAGGGCGCAATGGGGCGCAGCTCGTAGGGGTTGGCGGTGTCGGCCGAGAACAGCACCTTTGTGGGACGCAGCACGCCATTGGTGTCATAGGCGATATCGCGAACGAGATCGACCTGCAGTACGCCGTCGGCCGCCAGGTTGAAGGTGCGCTTGAAGCCAGCAGGGGTCTCACCTTCGGGGGTCTTGAAGGTCTCGATGACGTTCTTGAATTCATCGGTGACGCCGACGAACTTGACAATGTCCTTCAGAGCAGCGTAATCCGCAAGCTCAACAGGCATGTCGATGACGCGATTGACATAGGATTCTTCGCCGCGGACGGCGGGCACGCCGAAAGTTTTAAGGGTGCATCCGATCATTGTGGTTCCTCCTGAGTTAAATGTGGTGGTACTTTGAAAGCTCTGCGTTAGATTGCTCGAAATAATGAAGAGGGTCAACGCAAATACAAAGTTGAACTATACTTGTATATATAAGATACTATATCCGCAGCATATTGTCAATCCGTCAAAATCGATTTTTGTTGCTCTTTCTTCTCCCCTTGTTCTGTGGGCGAACATTTTTCGACAAACACATCAATTCTCTGTTTTTCAAAACGGCCGTTGTGTGTTATAATAACACAGTCGCAATCGTTGAATCTTTTGCCCGCACATTATTTCATCTTAATTTAACAAAATCCATACAAGCAAAGAAGGAGTAAACACTGTGATCAAGCTGATCGTTTCTGACCTTGACGGCACGCTGCTGCACGACGACAAAGACTACAACCACGCACGTTTTGCCCGCATGATCCCCGAGCTGGAAAAGCGCGGCATCGTTTTTGCGCCCGCTTCGGGCCGTTCCTACCCCACCCTCCGCTCTACCTTTGAGCAGTTTGCCGACCGCATGGCCTTTATTTGTGAAAACGGCAACGTGTTGGCCTACCGCGGCGAGATCCTGAGTTATTTTCAGATCAGCGACGAAGACGCCCTGATGCTCCTGGAAGAATCCCGCAAGGTGGGCAACATGTACCCCTTGTTCTGCGGCTTGAAAAACTGTTATTACGAGGACAACGACGAGCATTTCGTTTACATGATCAAGCGCTACTTCAACAATATGAAGCACATCGACCACGTGGAAGACTGCCTGAAAATGGACGTTATCATCAAATTGTCTTTTCAGGACAAGATCGATGTGTTCACCAACAGCCTGCCCGGTATGCAGCATCTGAGCGATCGCTTTACCCTGGCGCCTTCGGGCGAAAACTGGCTGGATTTTTACTATCGTGAAGCTGGCAAGGGCACCATGATCAAACGCCTGCAGGAGCATTTGGGCATTTCTCCCGATGAGACCATGTGCTTTGGCGATTACCTGAACGATCTGACGCTGGTAACGGCCGGTACCGAGAGCTACGCCATGAAAAACGCCCACCCCGACATCAAAAAACTCTGCAAGTACGAGACCAAGTGGACGAACAACGAAGACGGCGTTATCAACACCATCGCTGAAGTTTTCGGCATCCAGGGGATCTGAGTGCTTACATCTTTATCCCAAACGGGCCGCTGCAGGCATTTCTGCAGCGGCCCGTTTTCCGGTCGTGGAGAAGGCTCAGGCGTCAGCCTTGGCCGTTGGTCATGTTCTGCTCGGCGTAGGAGATCATGCGCTTGACCATTTCGCCGCCGACAGAGCCGGCCTCGCGGCTGGTCAGGTCGCCGTTGTAGCCCTGCTTGAGATTGACGCCCAGCTGGTTGGCGATCTCGTACTTCATGTTCGAAAGGTTCTTCGCAGCCTCGGGGGAGGTGTTGGCATAGTTGTTGGAGTTCGAGTTGTTCGTCATGATGGTTCCTTTCTTGCTTCCACAAAATTGAGCGGGACCTTGGTTCGTCCGCGGAGGGCCAACCTACTGCTCCGGCTTTTCCGTGCAGCGGCAAGAGGTTTTCCGCGCGTTCTTTTGCGCGCTGGGGTCCGCCTCGTGCTGCGCCGCAAACTGTGCTGCAAGCTCTTCTTTTAAAGCATTGAGCGCTGCTTGCGCGTCCGGAAAAAGCGATTTTCGTGCTGTCAGGTCTGTGCGCCTCCTTGTTTGTTGCCCGTGCCTTTAATTTGTCCATCACGCAGAACGATACACTGGAAAGTTTCTTATGTATTTGTGCCGTTTTCCATGGAAAAAAGCGGCGCATCATAATCAAAGCATTTTTGTTTTTCTGCCGCTTACTTTCGAAAAGATGGAGGGCTTTTGACGAGTTGGAAAGATCTTCCATCAACCACAAGAAAAATCAGTGAAAAGCGCTTCCTTTCCACATCGAAAAACTCAGCCCTCGCTTAATTTACCATTGGAACGATTTTTGTTTTCTTTTTATTCCTCTGTAGAAAAACAGAGCTCACAGCGGTTTTGCACATCAAACGCGGCAAAATACCGTTCTTCTAAGGGAATCCAGCGCTCCCGAAAAACATTGAGCACTGCTTCGCCGTTGCGCGCACGGATGCGCCGCTGTTGCTCGCGCGGCTCAACCGTCAAAAAAACACGCAGATCATATTGTTCCCACAACGCGGGGTGGCAGCAATACGACCCTTCCACCAACACCATGGGCGAAATTCTTGCCGTCAACGGCGGGCAGAGCTCACCGGTCTGGCAGTCGTAGGGGCGGTAAACGGCCGCCTTTCCCTGCCGCACGGGCACAAGTACCTCGCTCAAAAAGCGTTCCCAATCGACGTTGCCGCCAGGCTCAGCCAGCCTCTTCAGGGTGCGCTGCTCCGGCCGCAGAAAAAAATCGTCCATGTGAAAGAGCTGGCAGCCGGTTTCTTTTTGGATCGCTGCGGCAAGCGTTGTTTTGCCCGCGGCGCACCGGCCGTCGAGCGCCATCAAAAAGGGCTGTTCATCTTTGCTGTGCGCACAAAGAAGGCCCGTAAGCTTCCTCAAAATGGCGCCCATTTTTGCGCTTTGAACCACAGTTTCCATTCATCCTCTCAATTCAACTCTCGTCTTGCCCGAAAAGAGCAACAGAGCGCGTTCTTTTCCTGTGCAAGCAGCAAACCGACCGGAAACTTTTCCGGCCGGTCTGGGTCTATGGTTTTCACGTTTAAAAGAGTTCCTCGTCGCCGGAGGGGTCAGAGCCATCGGGCGCGGGGTCCGGCGTGGGGGTGGCCTCATCCACTGCCGGCTGCTCCTCCACGTCCACAGGTTCATCCGCCGGCGGAGCCTCTTCTACGGGCTCGTCCTCAGGGGGCAATTCTTCCAAAGGCTCGTCCAC
>CALWSW010000122.1 GCA_944384305.1 uncultured Christensenellaceae bacterium | reverse complement strand
ACAGAAGTTAAGCTCTCAAACGCCGATGGTACTTGGCTGGCGACGGCCCGGGAGAGTAGGTAGCTGCCGGTTACCACAAGGAGCAGAGTCATTCACTCTGCTCTTTTCCTTTCTATTTAATTAAATTCTGACGGGCTTTACCAGGGGAGCCGGTATGCCCCTGGTAAAACTGCTTCGCAACAGGCCTGCCAATTTGGCAGGCCTGTTTTTTATTCAAAAAGCAGTTCCACTTGTCCTTTCACTCGATGGGAATCCACACCTCTACATCGTGTACCGGTTTGCCGTGGATCTGTTCTGAATGGATCGCCCGTCCAATGGCGTCGCCGTTGACCTTGAACCCGCGGGAAGCGATCCAGTCTGCCGCGTAGGAAAAGCTGAAGCAGCGCCCGAAGGTATCGGGTTCGTATTGACAGAACTTAAAGGTGTAAACCGACTTGCGCGGCGGATAATAGCGGATGTATTTGCTTTCTTTGATGCCAAAGTAGCCAGCAAAGCGTTCTTCGATGCAAAGACCATGCCAATATTCCGTTTTGCCGCCGTTAAAGCAGGCGGCGGGGTAGTAGGCAGTGGCATCGACAAAGGGGTACAACTTATTCCATTCGCGCACGAGCCGGCGAAGCTGAACGTCGCTGGAGATCTCCAGATCCCGGCGGTAGAGGATCGCATAAAGGCCGGGGCTGTTTTCGACGGAGCATTCCCCTTCTGAGGCGCTGATGCGCGCCAGATGCTCGGAGCGCTGCTGCAAATAGCTCAGCAATTGTTGGTCGCGCTCGATGCTTTTTTGCAGCGCATCGGCCTTTGCGCGGAAAATTTGGGGCAGATCGGCAACGGTATGCTCCTGCACCAGCGAAACGGCTTCGCGCATGGAGTAGCCCAAGCCAATGTAGGAGCGTACGCGGCGCAGGATGTTGAAAGCGATGGCGTTGAACTGGCGGTAATTGTTTTTTTCATTTCGTTCGGGAAGAACGAGGCCGAGTTTTTCGTAGTTGCGCAAAGCCACGGTTGTGATGCCAAGCAGGTCGGCGATCTCGCCGGCCGTGCATTTGGGCCTTTTCATAACATTCCTTTCGTTTTTGCAGAAAATATCCGTAGCGCTCTTCATAACCTGAAAGCTGGTTTCAGGTTGCATGGGGGCAAAAAGCTGGGCGGGGCAGAAGTGATGGGAAAACAAGGAGCAAACAGAGGGTGCTTTGCAAATATGGGCGCTTTTGAGATAAGTATATCAAAAAAACAGGAAAGAAAAAAGAAGGTTGACCTGAAATCAGCTTTATGCGTTAGGATATTAATTAACAAGCGCAGACCGTTTGAACTGCCGGGAAGGCCGGCGCCCCAAAGCGGGCTTGTAAGGCCCGGCAACCGGCCCGGATGCCGGGGAATCAGCTTGCAGGCAGCGGCGGAGGGGGGCGGCTTTTGAGCTTTTGCCGGAGCGATTTTGCCGCAGCGGATCTTCCTGGCGTTTTAAATGTGCAAGGCTTGTGGACAAAACATAAGGAGGAGGAAGAACATGAAGAAAACGACCAGGATCTTAGCTGTGCTGCTGTGTGTGCTGATGCTCGTTGCGGGCTGTGCCCAGGTGGAAGAGCCGCAGGCCACCGGGGACCCTTCGGCACCGGAGGTCACGCCCGCGGGTGAACAGGGCGGGGCGGCCGGGTATACGCCCGGCACTTACACGGCCACGACCATCGGCATGAACGCCGACGTTACCGTTGAGGTGACGGTGAGCGAGGACAAAATTGAAAGCGTAGTGGTGACGAACCACATGGAGACCCCCGGCATCGGCTCGGTCGCGGTGGAGAAGATCCCTGCCGCCATCGTAGAGGAACAGTCTTTGGCGGTGGATTCGCTGACGGGCGCTACCATCAGCTCGATGGCCGTCAAGCGCGCGGCTTCCGACGCCTTGGAGCAGGCGGGCGCCGACCTTGACGCGCTGAACGTCCCTATCGCGCGCACCCCCGACCCGGATGCTGACTACGAGGCGGATGTGGTGATCGTGGGCGGCGGCGGCGCCGGGCTTTCGGCCGCGATCGCGGCGCTGGAAGAGGGCGCTACGGTGGTCTTGATCGAAAAGACCAGCCTGCTGGGCGGCAACTCCATTGTGGCGGGCGGTTTTTACAATGCACCCGACCCCGAGCGCCAGGCGCATTACCAGGAAGAGCGTTCGGAAGCGCTCGACAGCCTGATCGTGGAAGCGCTGGCAGAGGAGCCGGTGAGCGAAGAGCACGCCGCGCTGCAGGAGGCGGTGCGCGCGGAGTTTGAGGAGTATCTCGCCTCTGACAGCACATTGTTCGATACCCCCAACTGGTTTGCCCTGCAGACCTGGAACGGCGGCGACAAGGTCGGCGATCTGGAGGTGGTGCAGGTGCTGGCCGAGAACGCCCTGGACAGCTTCCACTGGCTGGAGAGCATGGGCGCCGGGTTCCCGGACGACGTGTTCTTTGGCGGCGGCGCGCTCTATCCGCGTTCGCATCAGTCGGTCGACCCGAACGGTACGGGGTACATCAACGCGCTGACCGGCGCGCTCGAGGGCAACGAAAACTACACGCAGCTTATGGACACCGAAGCGGTCAGCCTGATCGTGGAGGACGGCGCTGTGGTGGGTGTGAACGCTACCGGCCGCGACGGCAATGCCGTAACGCTGCGGGCGAACAACGGCGTCATTCTGGCCACGGGCGGCTTTGCGGGCAATGTGGAGCTGCGCCAGCAGTACTGCGAGGGCGAAAAGTGGCCCAACCTGGGCGAAGAGGTGCGCACCACCAACGTGGCCGGCGTGACGGGTGACGGCATCTTCATGGCCGAAGCCGCGGGCGCGAATTTGGTGAACATGGAGCACATCCAGCTGCTGCCCTACTGCAATCCGCAGACCGGCATGCTCAACGACTCCACCGGCACGGCGAACGTCAAGGAGTACATCTTCATCAATACGGAGGGCGAGCGCTTTGTGCGAGAGGACGGCCGCCGCGACGATATGTCCAAGGCGATCCTCGATCAGCCGGAAAGCAAGATGTACATGTTCGCCAGCCTCAAAATGCCCTTTGAGGAGATGACCACCCTGGGCGGCCAGCCCCTGAGCTATATGGTAGAAAACGGCTTGAGCGAATACGGCTACGCCGAGACCATTGAAGAAGCGGCGGAGATCTTGGGCTGCGACCCGCAGACCCTGCGCGACACCGTGGCGACTTTTGATGAGCACGCTTCTGAAAAGACTGCCGACGAATTTGGCCGCGTGAACTACAGAGGCACGCTGGGCGAAGGCCCCTTCATCTTCTGGGCCCGCCGGCCTGCGGCCCATCATACCATGGGCGGCGTCGAGGTGGACGTACAGACCCACGCCCTGCGCGCAGACGGCAGCGTGGTGGAGGGCCTGTACTGCGCCGGCGAGATTACCGGCTGCACACACGGCACCAACCGCGTGGGCGGCAACGCCATTGCAGAATTTGTGACCTTTGGCCGTATTGCTGGCAGGAACGCCGCGCTGGACAAATGAGGGCGGCTGTTCATGGGGAGCGCCGCTGAGGCGGACGCCCAAAGAACGGGAAAATAAAACAGGCCCAAGCGAGCTTGTGAGTAGCGGTAAGTAAAAGGAATGGGGCCCCCGGTGCAGAAGAAAGAACTGTGCCGGGGGCCGCTTTGTTTGCAGGGAAAAAGGCAGGAGAAAAAGCGGCAGGGGCGGTAACGAAAGGATATGTTGCGGTGTTTTATGGGCAAAAGGATGGACGGAAGGGAGGACTGGCGTTGACCATAGAAGAGCTGTACCAGGCGAACTATCGCCTGGTGTATGGCTACCTGTTTTCACTGTGCGGCGAAAGAGCGCTGGCCGAAGACCTTGCCGCCGAAACGTTTTTGCGGGCCATGGAACACCCGGGCAGTTTTGATGACAGCACCAAGCCCTCTACCTGGCTGTGCGCCATTGGGAAGAACCTGTACCTGAACGAGTGCCGGCGGCGCAAAAGGAAACGGCGTGCGCTGGAGCAGCTGGCCGAACCGCCCCAAACGGCGCAGAGCCTGGAGGAGACCGTGGCGCTGCGGGAGGACGCCTGGCGCGTGCTGCAGGCGGCAGACGGCCTGCCGGAATTGCAGCGGCAGGTGGTGTGCCTGCGCCTGGGGGGCATGCGGTTTTCGGAGATCGCAGCTTGTTTGGGCAAGGGCGAAAGCTGGGCGCGGGTGACGTTTTTTCGCGCAAAGAACCGAATACTGGAGCGATGGGAGGAAAAAACATGAAGGAGCTTGCCTGTGCCGCGGCGCAGGATCTGCTGCCGCTGTACATCGACGGCCTGCTGAGCCCGGAGAGCCAGGCCTTGGTAAAAGAGCACCTGGAAAGCTGTGAAAGCTGCCGGAAGGCTTACGAAAGGATGTGCGCCGATTGGGCGGAACAGGCGGAAAAAGAGCGGGAAGAGGGCAGAGATTTTGCGCGGTCGCTCAAGCGCGCACGCCGCAAGCTCAGCCGCCGTGCGCTGCGCAATCTGCTCATTGGCCTGTTCGCGGGGGCGGCTGTGTGCCTG
The DNA here is from genome assembly GCA_944384305.1 of uncultured Christensenellaceae bacterium. Lineage (GTDB taxonomy): Bacteria > Bacillota > Clostridia > Christensenellales > CALWSW01 > CALWSW01. Next base: position 1,776 of record CALWSW010000122.1, on the reverse strand, counting down.
CTGGTTTTGTGGCAGCAGGGCGTGTTTGCCAAAAGGGCGCAGAGCACCGCGCCGGACGGCTCCATCACGGCGGCGGTGTACGGCGCCGATGTGACCGGGCTGTTTCCCCAAGGCGGCGCAGTCACGCTGATCACCACGGGAGAGTTCAACAGCTGGGCGATCTACGGCAATGCCGTGTTTGAGGGCATGTGGTGGTCGCCGGACAGCAAGCGCCTGCTGGTGCAGATGGAGTTTGACGGGGAACAGTACCTGGAGCTCATCAGCTTTGAGCACGGCAATTCCCGAAACCTGGCCTTTTACCTGGACGCGCTGACGGCGGAGGCAGAGTACCTGGACGGGGTGCGCCTGAAGGAGAACGGCCGGCCGGACATTGCTTACGACTTTGTGCAGTGGAGCGCCAACGGCCGGGCGATGCTGTTTTTTTACACCGGGTATGACGAGACGGGGGCCGAGGTGATGGGATACTTCTGGTACGACCTGAACGGAAGGGCCTACGGCTGTGTGCGCATGGAAAACGAGGCGGCGGAAGGAAAAATACTGATGGCTGGGGTACGGCCGGACGGCAGCCGCTTTTACACCATGGAAAACGGACTGGACGAGAACGGCAACGTGCGTGAGGCCGTGTTTACCGTGGGGGAAGGCACGGCGTTTGTGGGGTGCGAAGAGGTAAAGGAAGGCGACGTGGTGCGGGTGACTTTTTGGGGCGTGGAGGACCCGAACATCCCCGTGCTTTCGGTGGCGCTCGTTGAGGAAGCGCAGGAGGACCGGTAAATTAAAAAAGGTTCTGGAAGACGGAGTTCCAGAGCCTTTTTTTCGGGCGGAAGAGAGTGCGCGGCGTCAATTCGCCGGCCCTTCAAATCTCTGCAGCAATTTGCAGACGAGCGACGAGGTGATCTCGCGGATCGAAAGCCGGGCAGGTTCCACCTGCGCGAGCTTCATGGCTTCCTTTTGCTTTTCGGTGGCCGTGGTGTATGGGTAAATGCCGAACAGGAAGGGGAAAAAGGCGTAAAGGAAACCCTGGACGTCCTCTTCTGCCATGCGCGGGAAGAATTTTTTGAGGCAGCGGGCAATGAGGCCGAGCCCGCGGCCGTACGAGGCCTTGAAGGCCACCAGGTTTTCCAGGCGGCTGTTGGCTTCCATGTCGTAAAGGTTCATGGACATCAGCTTGAGCATACAGGCGCGCTTTTCGAGCGTGAGCGCGAGCGCGCCGGCAAAGGCGGCGGCGCTCAGCGGCGCTTCGGTTTGCAGAAGTTCTGCGAGGTCGGCGTTCCACGCGTCGTGTTCCCGCTGCAGCAGGGCGAGGAAGATCTCTTCTTTGGTTTGAAAATAATTGTAGATCGAGGTGCGGGTAAAGGTGGTCTTGGCCCCGATCTCTTTTAAGGTGACGTCTTTGAACTGCATGGTCTCGTACAGGGCCGCGCAGGCGTTGACGATCTCTTCCTTGCGGGAAATGGTGAGTTCCTCGGAACCTTTAGGCATGGCTGCTCCTTCTTTTGGCTGGCAGGATCTACGCCGCAGGGCAAAGGGCGGCGCCAGCCGTCCTTTGTCGATTATAGGCGTTTCTCTGCGCGCCGTCAAACGCCCCAGGAGAGGCCAAGGCCGCAAAGCCGAGGAAGGCGCTTATTCTGAAAGCGCGCTCTTTGCCCAGGCGGCAGCGGTTTCCCTGTGCACCAGGCGGCCCGGGGCCCAAGCGGCCTGCGGGTAATGGGCCTGCAGGTTCTTGGCGGCTTTTTCGATGCCGCTGCCGCCGGAGGTAGCAAAGGGGATCACGCGCTT
>CALWSW010000121.1 GCA_944384305.1 uncultured Christensenellaceae bacterium | reverse complement strand
GTTTTTCTTCCTTCATTATCGACTATAGTCTTCTTTGGAACCACTCGCCTAGCGAGTGGTTTTCGTACTACAAAAAGGCCGGGGAAAAACGCCCCGGCGGGCTGTTTTTTAGGGGAACCACCCACACGATTTCTACATATATTGATGTTGGGCGGGGGCGAGACCCGCCCGAAAGGAGAATCTTCATGCCTCAGTTTTATAGAAGCAACTGCAATTGTCAGCCCCCCTGCCCGCCCGGGTGCATGGGCCCCACCGGCCCCCAGGGCCCCCGCGGCTGTATGGGCCCCACCGGGCCCCAGGGCGTACAGGGTGTGCAGGGTGTGCCCGGCATGCCCGGTGCGGTCGGCCCCCAAGGCCCTCAGGGCGCGCCCGGCATCCCCGGCCCGCAGGGCGCCATGGGCCCCACCGGCCCTACCGGCCCCCAGGGCATGCAGGGAACGACCGGCGCCGCCGGCCCGCAGGGCGCCATTGGCCCTATCGGCCCCACAGGCCCCCAGGGCGCGCAGGGCGCACAGGGCCCGCAGGGCGTGCCCGGCCCCACCGGTCCCACTGGCCCCACCGGCCCGCAGGGTGCAACAGGCGCCGCGGGCGCTGCCGGTGTGCAGGGCCCCCAGGGCGCCATGGGCCCCACCGGCCCCACGGGCCCGGCCGGCGCAGGCATCGACACCGTGCAGGCATTTACGCCTTCGGCCTACTACACCGCGGGCCAACTGGTCTACTACAACGACGCCCTCTACCAGGTGGCGCGCACCGGCGCTTCCGGCACGCCCGGCAGCTCGGGCGACTTTAACCTGGTCACGGTCACCGGCCCGCAGGGCGCGACTGGCCCCACAGGCCCCACAGGCCCGGCCGGCGCAAACGGCACGGACGGCGCGACCGGGCCCACCGGCCCCGCCGGCGCAGCAGGCGCAACCGGTCCTACCGGCCCCACCGGTCCCATGGGCCCCACCGGCCCCCTCGGCCAAGCCGGCCTGGACGGCACAAACGGCGAGACCGGGCCCACCGGCCCCATTGGCCCGACCGGCCCCGAAGGCGCAACAGGCCCGACTGGTCCCACTGGCCCCGAAGGTCCTACTGGCCCCGCAGGTACGGCGGGCACGGCGGGTGCGACCGGCCCCACAGGCCCCACCGGCCCCACAGGTACGGCAGGCACAACGGGCGCGACCGGCCCCACAGGCCCTGCGGGCGCGACTGGCGCAACAGGCCCCACCGGCCCCACCGGCGCTCCCCCCGCTTTAAACGCCCTGTACGCCACCAACGTGCCTTCGCAGTCGCCCGCCTCGAACGGCGACGCTCTTACCTTCGACACCAACCAGCTCGAAGAGGGCACGGCCATCAGCCACACGGCCTCGAGCGGGGACTTTACCCTAAACGACGCCGGCACCTATTTGATCTCTTACTCGGTGGTGGGCACCAACACCACCGGTACCGGCGAAGCGAGCGTGCAGCTCAATGAAAACGGCACGCCCATTCCCGGCAGCCTGACTTCGGGCACCATTGCCAGCAACAACAACACCACGACCCTTGCCGCCACGGCCATCATCGACGCCGCCGCCGCGGACGTCATCACCCTGACCATGGTGGGCACCGGCTTCTCCTTCACCAACGCCTCGATGGCGATCGAGAAGCTCGACTGACCTGTTCCAACATCCCGGTCCCTGCGGGCGGCTCTGCCCGCAGGGGCTTTCCCTCACCCGAACGCCAATTTTCATGTTATGAGGTCCTGCCGTGAACAAATACAAAGTCTGCGTTTACGCCATCTGCAAAAACGAGGCGGCCTTTGCCCGGCGGTGGATGGAGTCCATGAAAGAGGCCGACGAGATCGTCGTGCTGGACACCGGCTCCACCGACGGCACGCCCGCCCTGTTAAAGGAGCTGGGGGCCAAGGTCTACACCGAGGTGTTTTCCCCCTGGCGGTTCGACGTGGCGCGCAACCGCTCGCTGGAACTTTTGCCGCAGGACGCGGACATCTGCGTCTGTACCGACCTGGACGAGCTCTTCCACCCCGGCTGGCGCGAAGCGGCCGAGCGCGCCTGGGACCACGGCGCGCAGCAGCTGCGCTACCGCTACACCTGGAGCTTTGAGCCCGACGGCTCGGAAGGCCACGTTTTTTGGATCGACAACATCCACGCCCGCCGCAACTTCCAATGGGTCAATCCCGTGCACGAAGTGCTGCAGTACACCGGCGCCGGCCGCCCCCGCACCGCCTTTGCCGAGGGCATCCAGCTCGACCACCGCCCCGACCCCACCAAGTCGCGGGGGCAGTATTTGCCGCTTTTGGAGCTTTCGGTGCAGGAAGACCCGCACAACGACCGCAATATGCACTACCTGGGCAGGGAGTACATGTTTTACGGGATGTGGGACAAGTGCATCGAGACCTTAAAGCGCCACCTGTCCATGCCCGAAGCGGTGTGGAAGGACGAGCGCGCCGCCTCCATGCGTTTTTTGGCCCGCGCCTACCAAAACAAGGGCAACCGCACAGAAGCCGAGCGCTATCTGCTGCGCGCCGCCGCCGAAGCGCCGCACCTGCGGGAACCCTGGATCGACCTGGCGGTCTTTTTGTGCGAACAAAAGGACTACCCCGGCGTGTTGTTTGCCGCACTGCGGGCGCTTTCCATAAAAGAGCGGCCGCGCACCTACATTACCGAAGCGGCTTCCTGGGGCGGCCTGCCCTACGACCTGGCCGCCATCGGCTACTACTACCTTGGGCAAAAGGAACTGGCGCTTTCCTATTCCCAAAAAGCCGCCGAACTTTCGCCGCTTTGCGGGCGCATTGCCGCCAATCTGCGGTTCTTTGAAAAAGCCCTTGGCGAGTAAAGGGGGTTTGCCGCGTTTTTCCGGCCGCCAAGACGCCCGCCGCCCCCCTCTTTGCTCCTGCGCGGGCCGCAGCCAGCCGCAGCTTGGGCTGCAAAGCGCCCATTTTGCCGCAATTCCCGGCAAAAAAGGCCTTGCGCCCGCACTTTCTCCATGCTATACTAGATGAGCAATTATGCTTGGAGGTCAAAATACGTTGGATGCGCTTTACTGGATCATCAACATCGTGCTGATGCTCGGCGCCGTGGCGATCATCGCCCTGGTCCTGATGCAGAAGAGCGATGACGGCGGGCTGGGCGCCGCGTTTGGCGGTTCGTCCGACTCGGTGTTTGGCAATAAGAACAAGATCAAGTCCGCGCAGGCTAAGATGCAGCGTTATACCGTCATTCTCGGCATCGCGTTCGCCGTGTTGTCCATTGCGCTGTGCCTGCTGATCAAGTTCGCGTAACATCATGCCCCAACCGCGGTGCGTTCCTCCCGGACGTACCGTTTTTTTATAGCGAAGCGCAGGGCTTTTGCCGGCGTGGGCTGCGCCCTTAAAAGGCGGCGCGCCCACCCTTCTTTTTGCTTCGCTCTGTTTTGATTTTTACTGAACGAGGTGTTCTGTTTTGAACGACGAAACCACAAAGACCCCCGGCCCCTCCGGCCCCAGCACCCCCGCCGGCGGCGAGCGCGCAGGCGCAAAAAAGCGCCGCCGCAGAAAGAGCGGCAAGCCCGCTGTGCTCAGCGCCAAGGCCCAGCCCGCCCCCGCCGACGCCGCGCTGCCCCACAAAGCCAAAAAGAGCCGCCGCCGCAAAATGAGCGACGAGATCGCCGCCGACCCCACGGCCGCCATTCGCGACCGCATTTTTGAGATCGACCCCACGGCCGAGCCCAACCTGCCCCCCATTTTGCCCATTGTGGAAGGGTTTAAGGGCGCGCTGCCTTTTAAAGCCGCGCCTGCTGCCCCTGCGCCCAAAGCGCAGGCTGCTTTAAAAACCCCCGCCAAGGCCGAAAAGAAAGCCGACAGGGCCTCTGCCGCTCTGATGGACCGCGTGCTGGACGCGCTGGACCACTCGAACGTGCCGCTCGCGCAGGAACAGCTGCTCGATACCCTGGGCGCGCCGGCCATCGAGTTCTTTGCCGCGGTCGACCGTTTGGAAGCCGCCGGAAAGGTGTTCGTTACCCGCCGGGGGCGCATTGCTTTGCCCCGGCAGCTGGGCTATGTAACCGGCGCGGTGCACCTGACCGCCCGCGGGTTTGGTTTTTTGCTGCCCGACGACGGTTCGGACGACATCTTCCTTGCCGAAAAGGACCTGAACACCGCCTTAGAAGGCGACACAGCCGTGGTGCACCTCAACGAGAGCACCGGCCCCTCGCGCGAAGGCGAGGTCATTGCCATCACCGCGCGCGCCCGCGAAAATCTGGTGGGCACCTTCCGCCGGTTCGAGGGCGGCGAAGAGGTGTTTGTGCCGGACGACCGCAAGGCCGGCAGCGAATACCCCGCCCGCAACCTCAGGCGAAAGGGCGCCAAGGACGGCGAAAAAGTGGTTTGCGAGCTATTGTACGACGAGCGGCCCATTGCGGCCAAAGTGGTGGAAGTGCTCGGCCTGCCGGACGCGCCGGGTACCGACATCCTCTCCATCGTGCGCGCGCACGGCATGACCGAGGCCTTCCCGCCCCGGGTCAAAGCCGCGGCCGCAGCCATGGACGCCCCCATTCCCGAAGACGACATCCGCCGCCGCGAGGACCTGCGCAGCGAAATGATCGTGACCATTGACGGCCGGGATTCCAAGGACTTTGACGACGCCGTTTCGCTCGAAAAGCTGAACAACGGCAACTACCTTTTGGGCGTTCACATCGCCGATGTGGCGCACTATGTGCACGCGCGCTCGGCGCTCGACAACGAGGCCTACCGCCGCGGCACCAGCGTGTATTTTACCGACCGCGTCATCCCCATGCTGCCCGAGGAACTCTCCAACGGCATCTGCTCCTTAAACCCCAACGAAGACCGCCTGGCGCTTTCCTGCTTTATGGAGATCGACGGCAAGGGGAACGTGCTGAACCACCGGCTTTCGGAAACCGTCATCCGCTCCAAATACCGCCTGGTGTACGACGACGTTTCCGCCCTGCTTGCAGGCGACGCCAAGTTCCGTCGGCGCTACCGCGCCATTGTGCCGCTGCTCACCACCATGGCCGAGCTGTACGAGATTTTGAGCGCCCGCCGGCAAGAGCGCGGCAGTTTGGAATTTGAACTGCCCGAAGCAAAAATTTTGCTGGACGAAAACGGCCGCACACAGGACGTGGTGCTAGAAGAACGGGGCGTTGCCAACCGCATCATCGAAGAGTTTATGCTGATTTGCAACGAGACCGTGGCCGAGCACATGGAAAATCTGGGCGTGCCCATGCTCTACCGCGTCCACGAGATCCCCGACGAAGACAAAGTACAGGAGCTTTCTGCCTTTCTTTCGGGCTTTGGTATTCCGCTGCGCACCAAAAACGGCCTCACCCCAAAGGCGCTGCAAACCGCTTTGGCGGCCTCTAAGGGCAAGCCCGAGGAATACGTGGTCTCCCGCGTGGCGCTGCGCTCCTTAAAGCGCGCCCGCTACTGCCCCGAAAACCTGGGGCACTTTGGCCTGGCTGCGCCCTACTACTGCCACTTTACCTCGCCCATTCGCCGCTACCCCGATCTGGTGGTGCACCGCATTGTAAAAGAAACGCTGCGCGGGCAGCTCAAAAAAAGCCGGCGGGAGGCGCTGCTTGCGGCCCTGCCCGAGATCGCCACCCACACCAGCGAGCGGGAGCGCGCCGCCGTGGAGGCCGAGCGCGAGGCCAACGACCTGAAAAAGTGCGAGTACCTGTACGCCCACCTGGGCGAACGGGTGCCGGGCGTGATCTCGGGCGTGACCTCTTTTGGCCTGTTCGTCGAACTGGAGAACACCTGCGAAGGCCTGGTGCGCATTGCCGATATGCGGGACGACTACTACGTGTTCGAGGAAAAGAACTACCGCTTTATTGGCCGCCACCGCCACGCCATCTACCGTTTGGGCGATATTGTAGAAGTGATGATCGCCAGTGTGGACGTGCCCGGCCGCCGCGTCGATTTTGAGCTGCTGCCCAAGGCCGGCCGCAAGGGCGCCGCCCCCGCCCCCCAGAACGCCAAGGGCAAAAAGGCCGCCAAGCGCAGCCCCAAGGCCAAAAAGCAGGCGAACAGACCCGCGGCAAACACCGAAGCCCCGCCTGCAAAAGAAGCTGTGCTTGTAACAGAAACCGCGCCGGCAGCGCCTGCCGTGGAGCAGCCCGCCCCCAAGGCCCGCAAAGCCGCCCAAAAGAAGCTTGCTGCAAAGGCCGCCCCCAACGTGAGCCCTGCGGCCCCGGCTGAATCTGCGCCGGTGAGCGACCCGGCCTCGCCCGCCCCGGCGGAAGGGGCAGAAGCCGCCCCAACCCCCGCCCCGGCCAAAAAGCCCGCCAAGCCCCGCACCCGCAAAAAACCGGCGGCCAAGGCCGCGGAGGGCGAAG